>NZ_JBHIOQ010000089.1:0-5469 GCF_042195565.1 Bartonella sp. AP88XZML
AAGAGAAGAAGATCGAATAGAAGCTGCAAAATCAAGAGAAGAAGATCGAATAGAAGCTGCAAAATCAAGAGAAGAAGATCGCATAGAAGCTGCAAAATTGAGAAAGGAAGATCGAGAAAAAGATGAAAAATTGAGAAAGGAAGATCGAGAAAAAGATGAAAAATTAAGAGAAGAAGATCGCATAGAAGCTGCAAAATTGAGAAAGGAAGATCGAGAAAAAGATGAAAAATTAAGAGAAGAAGATCGAGAAAAATTTAAAACAGAATTAGCCAATGCCATGGACATAGCTAAATCAACTAGACAACAAGCGATATCAATGAAAAAGCTTGCCACAGTTCTGGAAAAACAATTAGAGATTTTAGAAGAAAAAAAGCTCCGTGTTACCACACACAGTTCATGGATAAGTGATAATCCTAATGATATCTTTCCAGTAATATATGTATCTTTAATCATTACAAATGCTACAAAACAAACAATTAAAATCAACTCTATCAGCATACAGGATAATAGCCTTTTTATCTTTATGTCCGCATGCTATCGTGAACTTTTGCCACAATCACTAGGAGCACTACATTACATCCATCCTCAACAGAAAAAACACTTATGCTTAAAGAAACCTCGAGTCGATCCACCCATACATAGCGATATTGATCCATTTAGCCTCAAACCTTCTGGTCTATTAGGACTAATTATTGGTGTTTTTCCTATAGACAGAAACTCAGAAATTCCTTTAATATTGACTATGGAGCACACTGCCGTAAATCCTTTAAATCCACCAGAAAAAGTGACTTTTTGCCCCGAATATTTTAATATTAAACCAAGTAATAAACTATCCGATCTGTTGTATTCCAAGCTGTTTCCATTCAATAAATAACCGTTTTCCAACATGATGAATAACGCTGTTGTTCCTCAGGGCTTTTTTCAGCCAACTCGGCCCATGTCATTGGCTTTGGTTTCATAAGAAGAAATGATAAATATTGTGCCCTATCCCATTTATTGGCTTCTGCAACTGTAACCGATTGTTTTGCCATAAACCATCTATTGAAATCTTCAATAATTTCAATTGCTTCATTCTTTTTCTGCTCATCCTTCATCAATTGTATTAGTATCTTTTGCGTTCTATCATCTTCTTCATTTACAATTGGGGCTTTTTCTACAAACTCTCTTACAAGCGCACGAACATCTTCAGACTCTTGAAGATTTTCATAAATATTTTCATATTCAGTCAAATATTCTTGCTCTTTAGATTTCTTCTGTTCAGATTCCAACAAACGTTCTTGCACTTCTTTTTGTAATTTTTGTAAATGTTGTATTTTCTCTTCATTTTCTGCTAGCTGTTCTTCCATCAATGCTTTTTGTGACGCTATTAACTCATTTTTTTCTGCTAGCTGTCCTTCCATCAACGCTTTTTGTGACGCTATTAACTCATCTCGTTCTTTTATCGCTTGTCTAAGCATTTTTATGTTTTTAAAATTGGTATAAACCGCATAACATGAACACAAATTAGCAATACAAGATATAATAAGTGCAATTAAGCCCATCCCTCTCTCCTCACTTACCCTTCTTCTTACTCTTCTTATTCTTATGAGGCGGCGCTTTTACTGCTTCATCACGCTGTTTAATCTCTTGCTTCAGTTCTTCAATTTCCTCGTCGTCATGTTCTTCTATCTTTTGTTTTAGTTCTTTAATTTCCTCGTCACGTTCTTTAAGCTCTTGCTTCAGTTCTTCAATTTCCTCGTCGTCACGTTCTTCTATCTTTTGTTTCAGTTCTTCAATTTCCGTATCACGTGATTGCACATCTGCTTCGAGTGTCATTACAACTTCACTTACATTTCTGAACGCCTTTTCATGCTCTTCAGTCTTTTGTTTCAGTTGTTTAATTTTCTCGTCACGTTCTTCAATCTCTTGCTTCAGTTCTTTAATTTCCTTGTCACGTTCTTCAAGATCCGCATCACATTCATCAATTGTCTGCTTGCTTTCCATTAAATACCTAAACTCATTCTCTTTCATTTTTTTCTTAATATCTTGAACCTGCTCTTTAAGTGCCTTAACCTGCGCGCGATAATGCAATGCAATACAAAA
Organism: Bartonella sp. AP88XZML; assembly: GCF_042195565.1. NCBI lineage: Bacteria > Pseudomonadati > Pseudomonadota > Alphaproteobacteria > Hyphomicrobiales > Bartonellaceae > Bartonella > Bartonella sp. AP88XZML. The sequence continues at coordinate 2,083 of NZ_JBHIOQ010000089.1, forward strand.
CATCACTCCGCTTAAGAGCAAAACTGAAACCACTTCTATCCATAAAATTTCATTCGAACTCATCTTTATCTCCTTTAATTTTTATGAGGGCGGTCATCATGACCAATCTGTTGTGCTTCGCATTCCATTAAAAAAAGAATACAACAAGCCGCATGTGCCAAGTGTGATAAATCACTCTCAGCATCCTTATGCTCTCCACCAAACCATGCTAATAAATGACGTAAAGCAGCACCGTGAAACTTGCTCCAGTGCATGCCATTACGCCAATTGTTTGCTCCGTACTTCTTTGCCCCAAACTCTAAAACTTTGCCGATTTCAATCAGTGCCAACGGCGGTATAAGCTCTATACGAGGCTTACCATCATCATTCTTATGCGCTTCGTTTGTGCTATATGAAACGTGTTTACGCATGTAAACTTCGTCGTTATCGCGAAAATCTTCATAGTCACAAACATCGGCATTGCCGTAAATCTTGGCATTCGCTCTAATCTTGGCATGCCCGTGAACTAACGCATTGTCATAAACTTTAGATTGATTGAAAACTTCGGCATTACCAAAAACCTTGGCTTGACCGTAGACACGTGCTTTGTTGTAAACCTTAGCATCCCCATAAATGCGAGAATTGCCGTAAACTTCTGCTTTGCCTTTTACTGAAGCATTCTCATAAATTTGCGCCTTACCATAAACACGGGTATCACGACCATAAACCTCCGCATTACCATAAATCTTTGCATAATCATAAACATACACACAATTAGAAACATCTGCACAACCGTATACTTGTGCATGCCCAAAAACACGTGCCATGCCACCAACACGGGCATCTCCAAAAACACGAGCATTGCCAAAAACATACCCATTACTAAAAGATCTATCCGAACCAGCTACCCAACAATCACCCTCATGTGATAGGTTACCTTCATGCTCTATAAAACCACCTAGGTCACCTTTCTTGACTCTTCCAAAGTCTCTCAGTGCCCGTATGCGACGAAGCATTACAATACCATGTGAATTATTCTTATCAGGATAAAGCGTTATTCCTTGGCGTGTGAACTCATATTTCTTTTCTACAGCCATCTTTGTCTCCTTAATGCTGTAAAGTTTCTCCGGTGTGATCAACACCGCAGCTCTTGCAAATTTTCGACATTGGGGGGACTTGCTCTTGCATTAATCTCTGCAAGCGCTCGGGATAAAAAAAATCATCAGGACGCAAATCTATCCCATGATCTCGCGCGTAGGTTAATAACTGCGCTTGATAAATTGAAGGAAACAATCCATTAGAACCACCCTTCTCTTTAGAATAAGTGATACGATAAACAGCACCTTTACATTTCTTCAAAATACGCGAAACGTTAACAGCCCCCCCTAGATATTTTATTATAGTATACGCAGGTTCTTTTTTCATAAAGATAAAATTTCATATTTTATGAATTTTATCAAGATAAAATTTCATATTTTTTTTATTGATTTTTCATTTCATATGAAAGACTTTGTATTTTATGGAATCAGATCAGTTAAAGGTATGGCTTAATGCGCAATTAGCTAAAAATGGTCATGGTAGTAAGAAAATGCTAGCCAAGCATTTAGGAGTGTTACCATCTACCCTAACTAGTATGTTGCATGATTCAGGTACAAAAAGATCAATAAAAGCAAGTGAATTAATAGAAATTATTGATTTTTTTGGCGAAATCCCCCCTTTTCTAATCAAAGAATCTGAACAGTTTATTCAACTGTATTATCAAGCAAATCCCGAAGTTCAGAAAGCTGTTTTAACGATTCTTCAGAATTCTTGTTCTTCAGACAAAAAATAATAGCAGCCATCACTTTTTTATCTCCACAATTCCAAAGTTTTTCTAACATTAGTTTATCCATAATTAACCTACACTTTATTAAAATTTCATGTTTTCTGAATTTTTATATTGACATTTTTCATAAATAATGAAATATATGTTCCATATCTTAGAAAATAACTTTTGCCAATAGGCAGTATGGAGGCATTTGTGAATAAACCAGTGTTTATAAATTCTGATGAANAAACTCATTTTGATCTCCTTAATGCTGCAATCTATCGACCGTCTGTTCAACAACGTGGCTCTTGCAAATTTTCGACATTGGGGCGTGTTGCTCTTGCATTAATCTCTGCAAGCGCTCGGGATAAAAAAAATCTTCGGGGCGCAAATCTATCCCATGATCTCGCGCATAATTTAAAAGCATAATTTGGTATTTAGCTGGTATAATGCCGCCTTTACCCTCTCGCTTTTCAAAAGGATAAGTCCATTTATAAACAGCAGATACATGGCATTGAGAAATCAACGACACGCGTTTTGCACCGCCTAAATACTTTATAATCGTAACTGCTGGAGTAATCATGTAATCCAAAATTTTCTGTCATATATTTACGTATTACGCAAATATAAACAAAATTTTCGTAATACGCAACATTGATTATTTAATAATTTTAAGAGAGAAAAATAAAATGGATTTTCAAAAGTTAATAAAAGTGTGGATTAATGAAAAATTAAATGAAATGGGGCATGGAAGCCGTAAGGCTTTAGGGCAACATTTAGGATTGAGTCCATCATCTATTACACGCTTATTATCGATTGATGACTCTGACTCTAAAGCCTACCGTGATATCACTGCAGAAGAGCTAGTAAATCTACACAGTTTCTTTAAGGAGTATCCTCCGTATCCGGCTTTAAGCAAAATAGATCAAGATTTTTATGATCTATATTCGTCTTGCAATGAAGAAGAACGGAGGGCAACTTTAGCGTTTCTTCATACTTTAATCGAATCAAAAAAGCGATAGTTGCTATTTTTTCTTCATTTGATAATTGTGAAAATTTTCTTTTTGCAATCTTATAGCCTTTCATAAAATCTCCAAATATCTATAAAAAATACACTAATCTAAATAAAATATTCATAAAATAATTTTCGTAATACGGTATTTTTTATATTGACATTACCGTAAAACGAAAATATGTTCACTCCATATCTTAGAAAATAACTTTTGCCAATAGGCTGTATGGAGGCATTTGTGAAGAAACCAGTGTTTATAAATTCTGATGAAATTCTCTTAGTGATGTGCGAAAATGAAGAACAAAATCTCGCTAAATCTGGTCCTTTCTTAGAAGAAAAGGACATAATCAAATTTATCGACCAAACCGATAATGCTGTCCAAATTTTACGCGTGGAACCAACGACTAATCGTTGCGAAGATATCTCTGAAGATATTGCCGAATTCTATCTGAAAGAATGTGAAGAGCAGTGTTTCAACGGCAATATACCTCACGACTTTGTTAAAGACAGTAACGCATACGGTTTTTTTTTAGAAGAAATCGAACAGCAGCGATATGAAGATGAAACTTACGGGACTTATGAACAGCAG
>NZ_JBHIOQ010000089.1:6158-10124 GCF_042195565.1 Bartonella sp. AP88XZML
AAACCAGTGTTTATAAATTCTGATGAAATTCTCTTAGTCATCTGCGAAAATGAAGAACAAAATCTCGCTAAATCTGGTCCTTTCTTAGAAGAAAAGGACATAATCAAATTTATCGACCAAACCGATAATGCTGTCCAAATTTTGCGTATTGAACCAACGACTAATCGTTGCGAAGATATCTCTGAAGATATTGCCGAATTCTATCTGAAAGAATGTGAAGAGCAGTGTTTCAATGGAAATATACCTCACGACTTTGTTAAAGACAGTAACGCATACGGTTTTTTTTTAGAAGAAATCGAACAGCAGCGATATGAAGATGAAACTTACGGGACTTATGAACAGCAGAACCGTCTAACTCTTTCGGATGTCATTCCAAATTACCCACATTATACAGGGCGCTTTTAAAAACGCCCTCCTCTTTCCTCTTATTAAATGATCGGATGGAGTAAACTTATGAATAATCCTATCGCTATTACAAATAACACCATTAACGAAGAAAGCGTTCAGACAGTAAATGCACGTGAATTACATGTCTTTTTGGAGAGTAAACAAGATTTTTCTACTTGGATAAAAAAACGTATTATGACCTATGCTTTCCTTGATGGAAGGGACTTTATTCGCTTCCACAAAAAAATGGAAGCGAACAATGCCATAGCAGTAGAATACTATCTTACCTTAGACATGGCGAAAGAGCTTGCCATGGTCGAGCGTAATAAAAAAGGAAAGCAAGCAAGAGAATACTTTATCGAATGCGAACGGCGTGCAAAGCAAGTTGTTACACCGCAAATCGATTACTCAAGTCCACAAGTAATGTTAGGTGTATTAACTCATCTAAAAAATGAAAATGAGCGTAAAGACATCATCATTGAAGATTTAAAACCAAAAGCCATGGCTTTGGAAAGCTTACAACGCTCTGAAGGGCTCTTCGGTCTTACAGAAGCCGCTAAAGTGCTCGAAATGCAACCAAAACAGTTCATTCTCTTCTTACAGAAAAAAAGATGGGTTTATCGACGCACTTTCGGGGCTCACTTATTGCCTTATCAAGACAAAATCCAAAAAGGACTAATGGATTGCTCAACCCTCACTATTCAAACCGAAAATGGAACTGAAAAAGTCATTCCTTCCGCAAAAATCACCACAAAAGGCATGGGACTGCTGTCTCAAGAGATTAAAAGACAAAACATGCATTAAGGGAAATAAACCATGGAAAAGAAATATGAATTTACTGATGAAACAATCGAAGTTGATGGCAAAATCCTTCACCGCATTCGTGCTTTAAGGGATTTTGATGATGTTAAAGCAGACGACCTAGGCGGCTATATCGAGAAAGAAGACAATCTAAGTCATCATGGTAATTGCTGGATTGGGGATTATGCAAAAGTCTATGGTGATGCCAAGGTTTTTGGTAATGCTAAGGTTTACGAAAATGCACAAGTTTACGGTTATGCACATGTTTACGGCAATTCTCGTATTTATGGCAAAGCAAAAGTTTTCGATGAACCATGCATTTACGGTCATGCAGAAGTTTACGGTGATGCATATATTTGCGGTGAACCGCACGTTTTTGATAATGCAGAAGTTTATGGTAATGCACAAGTTTACGAAGAGCCATACATTTACGATAGGGCGCGTGTTTACGGCAATGCAGAAGTTTCCGGTGATGCGCATGTTTACGGTCATGCAAAAATTTACGGTGATGCATGTGTATGTTGGGACGACTGGATTGATGGCGATAAAAGAATCTCAACTGGAGAAAAGACCAGATGAAAAAATACGAACTTACTGATGAAAAAATTGTGTTTGATGGAAGAACTCTTCACCGAATTAGAGCATTAAGAGACTTTGGATATGTCAAAAAAGGTGACCTAGGCGGTTTTATAGAAAAAGAGAGCAACTTAAGCCATAAGAGAGACTGTTGGATTTTTGGCAATGCACAAGTTTACGGTGATGCCAAGGTTTATGATGATGCGCGGGTTTATGGGAATGCACGCGTTTATGGCAATGCACAAGTTTCTGATTATGCCGAAGTTGGTGGTGCTTCTGTTGGAGATAATGCCAAGGTTTTTGACTATGCGCGGATTTATGGGAATTCTGTTATAGGGGAAAGTGTACACGTTTACGGAAATGCTAAAATTTACAATCAAGCATATATTTGCTGTCGTGTAAACATTGCTGGAAATTGTAAAATTAGTGGCTCCACCGTAATCGTAGAACGTGAAAAATAGTAATCATGGAAAAGAAATACGAACTTACTGATGAAAAAATTGTGTTTGATGGAAGAACTCTTCACCGAATTAGAGCATTAAGAGACTTTGGAAGAGTCAAGAAAGGTGACCTAGGCGGCTTTATAGAAGGTGAGAGCAACTTAAGTCATGAAGGAGACTGTTGGGTTTATGATGATGCCATGGTTTATAGCAGTGCAAAAGTTTACAACAATGCCAAGGTATTTGATAACTCAAAAGTTTGTTATTTTGCAAATATTTATGAAAATGCAACAATTCATCATAACGCAAAAATATATGGTGGTCGTATTTTTGGAAAAGCACATGTTTACGAAAACGCAAGTGTTCATTGCAATGCAGAAGTGTATGGTAACGCACACATTTACGGAGATTCAGAGGTTCGTGGAGGCAGTATTATCACAACGAGCGAGAGAAGATAATTATTATGTATAGATATGAAATTAAACCTACTTTGTGTTCGCAGTTAGTTGTGAGAAATACCCACAATCCAAGTGAACTTTGTATAACGATCTCTGGAGATAAGGGCGAGCCCTATGTAGATACCATAATCTCTAAAGACAAAATAGATGCCTTCTTAAGTGAAGAGAATATCGTGCCAATGGAACTCATAGGATCGCAATGCTTTGCATTTTCATACGAATTCAGACCGTTTGCATGCACTAGATTTGAAATGATACCACCCAATTCAGATGAATCTTTCTTGTTGACGCTATATTCTGATCATTGTGCATATATAAAACGCATTCCAATTGATCGGATTGTACAACCTGTAAAGACAAAACTCTAACACCCCAAAACCAGCCTTTTAACAGATGCGTGATTCACGCCACGGGTGAATTGCGCGCAATGTAGGAAATCAAGATGACAAATTCTACTTTTTTAAAAGAAATGGCAGAAAAATATGGATTTTCTGCTGAAGAATTTCGAGAAACAATCATAAAAACTTGTATTGGATATAAAAATGCTAATGTCATCACTGATGCAGAATTTGCCGTTTTTCTTTTTGTTGCCAATACTTATGGACTTAACCCTTTAACAAAAGAAATCTATGCTCTCCCTAAAAAAGGCGGCGGCATCATACCCGTTGTTTCTATCGACGGTTGGATAAAGATCATCAAATCAAATCCTGACTTTGATGGCATGACCTTTCAAGATCAACTCAATGAGGATGGGAATATCATTGCTATCAAATGTGCTATTCGTCTCAAAGGGATTAAAGACCCTATCGAAGTCACCGAATATCGCAAAGAATGCGAACAAGAAAAAAGTGAAGCATGGCAAAAATATCCAGCACGTATGTTGCGCCATAAAGCCACTATACAATGTGCTCGCTATGCTTTCGGGCTTTCCGGTATTTATGAAGAAGATGAAGCAAAACGTATCAATGAAACAAACCATAACGTACAAACGAAGTTAGTTTCTTATGATGTGCTTACGCAAATCAAACAATTAATAAACATCACTCAAACAGAAGAAGAAAAAGTGCTTCAGTATGGACGAGTCCAAAAGCTTGAAGATCTTCCTGANGGAAAAAGTGCTTGAGTATGGACGAGTCGACAGGCTTGAAGATCTTCCTGATGAAGTAGCACAAAGGATTTTGGATGTTTTGCAAAAGAGACAGCATGAAAAAGAACAATCTTTTCTACAACAAAAGCAAATAGAGGCGCCTATACAAGATGCCGAATATATTCACGTCCAAGATATAGAATATGCACCACAAGAA
>NZ_JBHIOQ010000090.1:0-5501 GCF_042195565.1 Bartonella sp. AP88XZML
AAAGTCTCGTCTTGATCCGATGATTTCAGCTAGCCCTGCTTTAAGTGAACGCATTGCTCCTGCTCGTGCACGAGACAGTGGTAATACAATGTTTTCAAAGGAATTTTATGGGGGGACATTGATGATTACAGGAGCAAATAGTGCTGCTGGATTGCGTTCTTCTCCTATTCGCTATTTGGTTTTGGATGAAGTCGATGCTTACCCATTGAATGTCGATAATGAAGGCGATCCTGTAACAATTGCTGAAAAACGAACCTCTGCTTTTATTCAACGTAAAATTTTTAAATTGTCCACGCCGACACACCGTGACACAAGCCGTATTGCCAAGGATTTTGTACTAGGAGACCAGCGATATTACAACGTGCCTTGTGATGCATGTGGTACACTACAGCCGATTGTTTGGTCACAAATCAAGTGGCAAAAAGGCGCCCCCGAAAAAGCTGTGTTTGTTTGTGCCCATTGTGGTCATGAACATGCCGAACATCGTAAGTCCACCTTAATGGCAGAAGAAAACGGTGCTTGCTGGATCGCAACACAGGAGTCAAGTAAGCCTCGTCTGCGTTCTTACCATATTTCAGCGCTTTATTCGCCATGGCTGACTTGGGGCGATTGTGCGCGCGAATTTTTAAGAGCCAAAGAAGACCCTGCTCTTTTGCAAGTTTTTATTAACACAGTGCTTGGAGAGCCATGGGAGGACAGAACAGGCGAAGTTGTTGATCCTGATAGCCTCTATGCAAAACGCGAAGATTATCCCCTTGCACCAGAACAATCCGTCGTGTTGACAGCAGGCATTGATGTGCAAAATGACCGTTTAGAGCTTGAAGTGGTGGGATGGGGGCGTAGTGAAGAAAGTTGGCATATTGATTATCAAGTGATCCTTGGTGATCCCTCTTCTTTTGAAGTCTGGGACCAGCTGGATGAATACCTTACAAGACGCTGGCCACATCCAGGCTATAAAGAGGGGATTAGGATAACAGCTGCTTGTATTGATACCGGTGGTGGACATACACAGGCAGTTTATAATTATGTACGCCCGCGTGAAGGGCGGCGTATCTGGGGGATTAAGGGGCAAGCGGGATGGCGTGCGGTATGGCCACGCCGACCAAGCAAAAACAATAAGGGGCAGATTAATCTCTATATTGTTGGTGTTGACGCGGCAAAAGATATTATCACGGCACGGTTTAAAAAATCAGGACCTGAAGCATCAGGGGCTGGTGCAACACACTTTCACAAAAGCCTTGACCAGGAATATTTTGACCAACTGACTGCTGAAAGAAAAGTCATCAAATATTTTAAAGGCTTCAAGCGTATTGAATGGCAAAAAAGCGAAAAGGCAAGAAACGAAGCCTTGGACTGTAGGGTCTATGCTTATGCTGCTTTACAAGGTCTGATTTCGGCAGGAATAAACCTTAATCGAGAAGTCGATATCTTAGAAGAGCGTCTGGAAAAACTTAAAATTGAAGGCGCTTTAGAACAGCCAACATCAGAACATGTGCCCTCTCCTTCTCCAAGAAGATCTCAGACAGCACAGCCTCAAAAGAAGCCATTCAGAACAATGATGAATCCTTATATGCGAGGGGATTGGAGGTAATTTGTGGGTGAAACTTTAGAACCAATTAACAGCAAAATTGAGAGACTTGAAAACTTAAAAAGGCGGCGTGAACAAATTGAAGAAGCTCTTTATTCGGGAGCACAATCGGTGCGCCATGGCGATAAGCAAGTAAGCAACCGCTCTGTTGAGGAACTGCGCAGAGCGCTTGAGATGCTGAACACACAAATAGCCAACCTTGAAGGGCGCAAGCGTTCACGCGTTTTCTATTTTAATATATCACGAGGCTATTAATGGCTGGCTTTATCAATAAACTCACGGGCTTTTTTAAAATTTCTCGTCAACACAATCCCCATTTTGAAGCGGCAAGCAAAAGCCGCCGTATGGGTGGTTTTGACCCCGCAAAAAAACATATTAATAAAGCGATTGAAGAATGCGGTGATACCATTGTTGCCCGTTCAAGATGGCTTTATGACAATGAAGCTCTTTATGGTTCTGCAACAGAAGAATGGGTCTCTGCAGCTGTAAGTGATGGGATTAAACCTTATCCTCGTATTGAAGGCTTTCAAGAAGAAAAGAAAAAGCTTTTAGACTTATGGTGGCAATGGGTTGATGAGGCGGACTATGATGAAGATGCCAATTTTTATGGACTTCAAGCAACCATTGCACGAGAGGTCTTTTTAACCGGAGAGTGCTTTGTAAGATTGCATTATGTTGATCTCTACGGGCGCTCTGGTGTACCGCTTCAATTACAAGTTTATCCAACCGAAATGCTAGACCTTTCCTACAATGGACCGGCTGAGATTGAAGGCAATTACATTCGTATGGGAATTGAATTTAATGCCAGTGGTAAGCGTGTTGCTTATCATTTCTGGGAACATCACCCCTATGATGATGTCCCTGTAAATATGGCATTTGAGAGCCAAGAGCGCGTGCGCATCCCTGCTGAAATGGTCCTGCACATCAAAGAGCGCCGTATTGCCGGACAATTGCGCGGTTCTCCCAAAATAACGCGCTGTATGACAAAGATCTTTCAACTCGAATCCTATGACGACGCAGAACTCGATAGAAAAAGGACGGCGGCTCTTTTCGCGGCGTTTGTCAAGGACAATTCACCAAACGTCGAAAAATTATCCGATAATCGTGATAAAAACAACGTTGAAGAAGAATACAAAGCACCTGTCATTGCGCCCGGTGCATCTCTTTATTTAGGAGAGAATAAAGAGGTTACATTCTCAAATCCTGTTGAGGTTGGAGGTTCTTATGAGGCTTTTCAATTTCGCAATATTTCAAAAATTTGCTCGGCTCTCAATATGCCTTATGCCGTTGTGACTGGAGACGTTACGCGCGGTAATTTTTCCAATGTGCGAACCTCTATCATTCAGTTTAGACGGCATGTCAAACAATGGCGTGAACATATCATTGCCTTTCAGTTTAACCGCATTGTTTGGGAACGTTTTGTTGAAATGGCAGTACTTTCTGGACGCGTTCACTTACCCGGATGGGAAGAAAATTCCTTGCCATGGGTTCAATGTGAAAGCTTTGCGCCCCCGCTTGAAATGATTGATCCAAACAAGGATATCACGGCAGAAAAAGAAGAAATTCGTGCTGGCTTGAAAACACGACGCATGGCACTAGCCGAACGCGGCTTTGATATCGACAGCATTCATGCCGAACTGCAAGAAGAGCACACAGACGCTCGTGCGCGCGGCTTATCTTTTGACACGGATATGGCAGCGCCTTCTGGTGAAAATCAAGCGATTGGTGATGAAGATTCAGAGACTTCTGAGACTTATGAAAACAACCAAAACAGTAAGGCGCAGACAAATGGTGAATAATCTCGACATGCCGTTTTTGGCATCACGGCTTTTTGGTGTTCCTCATATGCTTGCCTCGACAAAGCTTGATGTCATTTTGAATGCTCTTGCGCCGCGTCTTTTTGAGGGAGAAAAGTTTGCCCTTAAGGCTTTTGCGCAAGGGGATACAGAAGCTTTAAGCCCCCCTGAAACTTATGTAGTACAAAACAATGTTGCTATCCTACCGGTTCATGGCACGCTTGTGCGCCGTGGTGCATGGCTTGGGGCTTTATCGGGGCTAACCTCTTATGAAGGTTTAAGGGCTTCTTTTCGTGAAGCCATTGCACAACCTGATGTTCGTGCTGTCTTACTTGATATTGACAGCGGCGGTGGAGAAGCCGGTGGTGTCTTTGATTTGGTTGAAGAGTTTCAAGCACTCTCAAAACAATACAATAAACCCATTTGGGCACATGCCAATGAGTTTGCTTGTTCAGCGGCTTATGCCATTGCTTGTTCTGCTTCTCAAATATGGGTTGCTCGCACGGGTGTTGTGGGCTCGATTGGGGTTGTTTGTGCCCATCTTGACCAGTCCCGTGCAGATGAAAAACACGGGCATAAATGGACCTTTGTCTTTGAAGGTGATCACAAAGTTCATGGCAACCCTCATGAACCATTGAGTGATACAGCACAGATAAAAATGCAAGCCGATTGCGCCCTGCTCTACGAGATGTTTGTCGATTTGGTTGCAAAAAACAGACCTCTGAGTACGGACGCAATTCGTGACACAAAAGCAGAAACTTTTATAGGCACCCAAGCGATCACGCTTGGATTAGCAGATGCGCAAGGCACCCTTGCGCAAGCTTTGGAAGCCTTAACGGATTCCATATCACAAAACCCAACATCAACCACAAAAGAAGGACCAAACACATGGCACGCACACAATACCGCGCTGAAGAAGAGGATGACGAAAAGATTGTCGACATCATCAATGACGAGGAAGAGGACGAAGACGATAGTGACATCGACAAAAACGCCGAAGACTTCGACGATGAAGAAGAAAACGAAGATGAGGATGAAGACAATGAGGACAAGCAAGAAAACATAAAAGCTGCTCTTGAAAAAGAAAGAAAGCGCGCAAAAGCACTAACAACCCTTGAAAGGCAAGCAAAGCACTTAGGCGTTTCTTTTGACGCAGCAAAAGCTATTCAAAACGGTATGAGTCTCGAGAAAGCACGCCAGTGTGTGTTGACGGCTGCTAGCTCTCAAAGCGCGTCTTTAAAAGTCTCGCCTTATACCCCTCATAGTGATGGGACAAGCAAGGCAAAGATTCACGCAAAATGGGAAGCAGCTTGGAGGGCAGTGAAATGACGAATATTATTTATGACGACGTACGCAATGGCGCTTATCTTGGACCCTACGACCCCGATATGTCAAACGAAGAAGTGGTGTTTGCATCAGGAGCATTCATTGAAGCTGGAACTGTCATGGGGAAAATTACAGCATCAGAAAAATATGCCCCCCTTAATCCAGCAGCATCAGATGGCAGCCAAATCCCTGCTGGAATTTCTTTTGCCACTGTTGATGCCTCTCAAGCCGATCAACGTGCCGTAATGACAGCACGCTTATGCACTGTAAAAGCTTCTGAATTGCTATGGCCAGATGCCATTACAGATGAACAAAAAAGTGCTGCCATTCAGTCTCTCGAAGACCATAACAATATTTTATTGCGATAGGAGAATGCGCACATGGATATGAACTTTTTTAAACACGACGCTTTCTCTGCCACCACCATGATGAAAGCGATTGAAAACTATGAGTTTCAACCGGGACTTATTAGTTCTCTTGATCTTTTTGAGGAAGTGGAAACAAGCACCACAGTGGTTGGTATTGAAAGACGGGACAATACATTGTCCTTGATTCAAACCAGTGAACGTGGCGCCCCCTTAGCAGAAGGTGATAGAGATGGGCGTAATCTTCGGTTTTTCAAAACAACACGCATTGCCAAAAGTGACACGGTGAAATCAGAGGAAATCCAGAACCGGCGTGAATTTGGTACAGAAGATCAACTCGAAACGGCAATGAAATATATTGCCAGAAAACAAAAGAAACTGATTTCTGAAATCGAATTGACATGGGAAAACATGCAACTTGGCGCT
>NZ_JBHIOQ010000091.1:0-3436 GCF_042195565.1 Bartonella sp. AP88XZML
ACTGCTATGCTCCAGTTTCAATTGTGGGTGCAAGGCATTGTGAAAGAGGAAATGGGGGACCTAAACGGTCGCACCCCAACTCCGGAAGAGGAAGCGCGTATAAACGCAAAGATTGATGCGCAGTTTGCTGACTTTAGAGACCACACCATTGATGTTGCACGGGCTGCTGGGGGCGTTGCTGCTGCCCTTGCCGGTGGCGATGTTGATGCCGGCGCTGATGCCGCAGGTAATGCCGCTGAAAATAACTACCTCAGCAGTGCTCAAATAGCCCAGATGAATAAAGAATTAAAGGAGTGTCCTGACCTTTTATGTGAAGCAGAAGTGTCTGCGAAGTGGTCTGCGATTAGTACAGGGCAAGGTATAAGCTTTGGGGCTGGTATAGTAGCTGGTGTACCGGCTGAAATATACGATACGGTTGATGGTTTTTGGCAACTAGCCAAACATCCCGAAGAGACTTTGAAAGCGCTCAAAGATTTTTTCAGCAGTGGTGAGATTTTGGCGACAATTGGTCAGACCCTTGGACAGTCCTATGTAGATCGCATTAATAAAATGGAGGAGGAATATGAGCGAGCCGGTGCTGGTGGATCCTTTAAAGCTGGACTTGAATTTGGAAAATTATTGACTGAAACAGCATCCCTAATGACAGGAGTTGCTGGAGCAGCCAAGGGAGGCATAAAGCTTGGCGAAAAGGCTTGGATTAAATTCATTGCTAGGAAAGATTTTGCCCAATTCGCTTCCAAGAAAAATCTTGCAGAACTTGCAGCTCAAGGAGATCCTGACAAACTTGCGGCGAGGAAAGAACTGACCAAACTTGCTGCTAAAGAAAAAAAGCTTTGGTTAAAAAAGAAACCCACTAAATTTACCGATAGCAAATTTGGACAGACCTACACAGTTTATCGGAGAGACGACCTGTTTGATCCTGACAAAAGGGTTAAATGGACTGAAAAAGGGGAAACGGTATGGGGCACTAATATTGATAGAATGAAAGCAAGAAGAGCACCTATAGGATATGATGGTAAGTCTGTTGAGTTGCATCACCTAAATCAAACCCCTGATGGACCCTTAGCAGAAATGAGCCATGAATTTCATAAAAAATATACTTCTGTTATTCATGCTAATCCAAAAACACATCAATCGCTCATAGATAGAAAAAAGTTTGAGAAGCAGAGAGAGGAATATTGGTATAAACTTGGTAATGGGTATGGAGAACAAGAAAACAGTAGTTTAGGAGGAATAATCAATATGAAATGGGGCATTATAGGTCTAAATTTTGACAGATGGGGACAGAAGAACCGGCAGTAATTCTCTACGGTTGATGAAAAGAGAAACTTATAAAATAATTTATGGAGGATAATTGATGAAAACCTATACCTTAGATGATGTTACAGTATTAGTTGATAAATATGAAGGTGATATTGTTAATTTTGCTAGCAAAGATAAGGAGGTTGATGATCTCGTGATTGAAAAAGCTGAGGAAATTCTTGGTTTGCAATTCACATCTTCCTATAAAGTTTTTTTAAAACATTATAAAGGCGGGGACATTGGTGGTTATGAAATCTATAGGCTTTATAAGGAGTGTGGAGAAGATATTCCTTTTGATGATATTGTTTTCCAAAATTTAAATGATAGGAAACGTGGTTTTGCAACACTAGAACAGCTTATCGTTTGTGATGCTGCTTTTGGTGAAACCTTTTATTTTGATTATACGCAGTTTAGGGATGGAGAATGCCCACTTTATGTCATGCTTCCATCTGAAGATTGCGAATATTACGCCAGTAATTTTTATGAATTCCTTTGCAAAAGAATTAAAGAAAGCGTGGGAGTTGAGATACCTGATGGTGATCAACCAATTGAAAAGATTGAGAACACTCCCACTCCGCAACCTATACCTTTTTACAAGAGCTTTTGGAAAAAACTATGGAAGAGGTGAAGTTGATAGAGGGAATATGGAGCGTTTATCACGCAAGTTTTGAGGATCATCCATGAAAACCTATACCTTAGCTGATGTTGCACAATTAATTAATAAGTATCCGGATGTTATCGACTTTGGCACTGCAGAGGATGCAGCTAGTGATGTACGGATTAAAGAGGCAGAAAAAACTCTCGGTTTACAATTCACCTCGTCCTACAAAAGTTTTTTAAAAAATTATGGAGGAGGAGAAATTGGAGGTTATGAAATTTTTAGCATTTATAACGCAAGTTTTGATAAGTGTCCTGCTGGTGATATTGTTTTCTATCATTTGACGGATATAAAAAATGGTTTCGCAAAACCAAATCAGCTTGCCGTGAATAGAACTGATTTTGGTGAAACATTTTATTTTGATTATTCTCAGTTTTGGGATGGTGAATGCCCACTCTATGTTGAAATTGCATCTGGAGATTCAGAGCATTACGCAAGTAACTTCTATGAATTTCTCTGTAAAAGAATTATGGAACATGCTGGGGGGGGGTAATGACGATGCAAACCAAAGACGCAACAGAGATTTTAAAAAAAGTTGGTTGGGAGCCCCATCGCGATGAAATGGGTGATATGTTTGCTTATTATCACCTCCCCGATCGCATAGTGCGTATTCATTATGGTGTCATAGATTATGGACGGGATAGCGGAAGATTGTGGGTTTCTGTCAGTCTTACTACTGCTGCTTATTGTCTTGGCTGTGAATATGCTAACGGTAAAGAATCTCAATCTCAATATGAGGCTATGCTGATTTCTTCAGAAGAGAATTTTGGAGTTACAGCACTGGAGTTTTTTGAAAGCCATGTCAAGGTAGCTTTAGACAAAGTGTTAGCTTGGGCGCAAGCACAAGATATTAAGAAAAAATTACGTAAAAAAGCTGCTAATCATTCTCTCGTTGCAAAGGCTCTACTCGGCGATACCGAAGCTTTAAGGAATTACAAACCTACACCTCAATTATATACACCAGAGTTTTCTGATTATGAAAAGATGACACAGGTTGAGCGCGTCATCTTTTTTGCTGAAGCTTATAAAAATAATGAATTGGATGACATTTTAGCACGCAAAAAACCGAAACAGCGTTTGATGAGTCTTACAGCAGCAACGCGCATTCTTAAAACCCAAGGGTGGTTTGTTACGGAACCTGGAAAAATGTGGCTGATTTTGCCCGACCGCTTCATTCAATTTGATTTTGGTTTTATCCGTCTTCATGATGATTATAATGTTCATCTTGAAGCAGGGATCTCCAACGAAGATATTTCTGTCGCTTGCCATTATATTCACGATAGTAGAAAATGTAGGCAGATATCAGCTACAAATATTTATCAGTCTTTTAATACGATTGAGGGAGGGGTTTTTAGTGGTGTTGGTAAAGGGATTGATATTCGTTTAGAGACATTAAATGAGCAAGAGTTAACAAAAATCTCTGAGCGGATAATACAGTGGGCGCGTGCTCAGGATTTAGAAGCAGCGATAGAAAGC
>NZ_JBHIOQ010000092.1:0-8578 GCF_042195565.1 Bartonella sp. AP88XZML
AGTTCCCCTTTGAGATGCGGGTTCCCCTTTGAGATGCTAGTTCCCCTTTGAGATTTTATTCTATAGTGAATTAATCAATGTCATTGGCTTGCACGTCATAAAAGGCTGTGTGTGGGCTTTATGTTGGTGAGTAATATTTGAAAAAAGACTGAAATGCCTCTTATGGAGGCTCTCAAAGGTCAATGGCTGTTGTAACATGAGAGACAAATAGTATGATGATGCTCAGCTACTACTTTTATGAAGTGAAAAGAGGTATGAAGGTAAAGAAGGATGTGGGGTAACAAGGGGCGGTTTTGATGGTTCACTTTACGGGGGCTATTATATCTTATTTACAGATACTGTTTTGAAATGAGCGTGGATACACTGGGAAATATTAAAAAGTGCGTGAATGGAGGGACACACGTGTATTCTGTTTTAGGATGTCCTATTGTACCTGAAGAGGATATCTCCATTAAAGAATGCGATAAATAAAAGCATAAAATGTGTAATTTCATCAGTTAATTGTTGTTGTCGTGGATGCTTTAGTCCCGTAAAGCTGGAGAGTGATGATGGATGTTAGCTTTACTCCTTGAAATTTCATATTCTGCCAAAATGGAATTGTATGCGCATTGCGAAAGTTACACAAAAAGAGATAGGTAATAGGTTCGCTTTTATTTGGCATATAAAAGCTGAAACGGTTTACTCTTCATTGTTTTGGTTTCTCTCTTAAAATATGCGGTTCTATAAGGGATGAAAGTTGATTGACAGCGGGAATGGATTTTATGTGGCCTTCAGTTCTCATCGTTAAGGTTTTGGGGAACTATTGGGGGACAATAGAGGTTGGTTTAAAGAGGTTGGAAAATATCTTTGTGCTTAATAAACAGATGAGACATTTTGCTAAAAAAGGGGAAACTTCTCTTGTTCATTGTTTAAAATGCTCTTTTAAGAAAAAATATCAAAATAAGTATCAGGAACAGAGAGGCAATAGACAATTCCTTCTTGTGTCAATTTGAGGGAAGCTGAACCATTCACGGAAATGGGAACGATTTTTTCGAGAACGGCACTACCAAAACAGGCTTTTTTATTGTTTGTGGGAGGGATGCCGGATTCAAAATTTTCATGCCAAGTGATGATAAGTTGTGTTTTGCCATTCAGTTTTGTTTTGATTTCACAGCGTACACAGATGCTCCCTTTTTCTTGGGAAAGAGCTCCAAAAGAAAGAGAATTGACAATCAGTTCATGAAAAGCCAAACCAATATGCAAAGCGGCATTGGGAAAAAGATAAGGATCTACGCCTTCAAGTGAAAAACGTTCTGTTTCTTTCATAAAATAGCCTAAAGCCTGCGTTTGGACCAATTCGCGAAATTGAGCACCACGCCAATCAGAATCAGTGATCAGATCTTGAGAATGAGAAAGAGAATGAAGACGACCTTGAAATTTGCGTAAGAAAACCTGAAGAGATTCAGTATAGCGGGCGGTTTGGCTGGCAATACTTTGAATGATCGCTAGAAGATTTTTAGAACGGTGACTGACCTCGCGAAGAAGGATTTTAAGCACTTGTTCACGGCGGCGTAAACCGGAAATATTAACACCGGTGGTGATAATCCCAATAATGTCTCCGTTATCATTACGATGGCAATCAATAGAAAATTTGTACCAAATCTCTTGTTTATTTGTATCTTCAAAACGTGCTTCAACAGTTTGCATTTTGCCACTGGCTAAAACTTGCAGTTTGATGGTTTCCATATTGTCTGCAAGGTCAAGCGAAAAAAAGTCGCTGTCACGACACCCAACCCGCCATTTATGGTGCAAATGGTGTGGCAAGTTTTCAGCCCATAAATAAACCAGATTTGTTGCCTGATAGAGAACACAAATATCAGCACCACGAATCGCTTGCATGAGCGCACTCATATGAGATCTATCCATGGGAGGCTTTGAAAGAGGCGTAACGATCATAATTTTAAGATGTTACTCTGTTCTAAGCCGCTTTAGAAGCATTCTCTTGAAAAAATAAAGCTTGGGAAATAAGCGCTTTCACCATATCAGGGTTAAAAGGTTTGGTCACTAAAAAAGTTGGTTCTGGACGCTCGCCGGTCAGTAGCCTTTCGGGAAAAGCCGTGATGAAAATCACCGGTATACGGTCATTTTTCAAAATCTCATTGACTGCGTCAATACCTGAACTGTTATCGGCTAATTGAATATCAGCCAAAATCAACCGTGGTTTTTTCTTATGATACATAATGACAGCTTCATCACGCGTGCGCGCTATTCCTACAACATGATGACCTAAGCTTTCTACCATTTGCTCAATATCAAGCGCAATAAGAGGTTCATCTTCAATAATCATTACTTCAGTGGCAATTTGTTGAGAAATATCAATGGATGCTTGGTTGAGCAGCTTACGGAATTCTTTCGTATCCAGATTCATGATTTCGCTAGCGTCTTGTTCATGAAATCCTTCAACGGCAATGAGCAAAAATGCTTGGCGTGCACGGGGCGTGAGATAGGATAATTTGGCACTGGTTTTTTGTTCAAGACCAAATTGGGGCAGGGGTTCAGGGATGTTTGGTGTGGTTTGGTCAAAAAGATGGCAAAAAAGCCAATAGGTACCAATTCGGTCAGTGGAGGCTTTGGGAAAAATGGAGATGTCGGCAATGAGTGCTTCCAACATCGCTGAAACATAAGCATCGCCAGAGGATTGGCTACCGGTGACAGAGCGGGCAAAACGCCGAAGATAGGGAAGATGCGGGGCAATGCGCGTTGATAATGACATAATTTATAACTCCTTTGACCTTTCAAGCATTTTGTTGGTTGAAATTCTCAACAGATAAAAAAGTTCCTTGATTTGTATGGAACTTTTTACCGACAGCTATATTTACAACCATAAGGCGAAAAATTCTTCGCGGTGCTATTAGTAATATATGGATTAGGGGGATGAAAAATGAACGACCGTGATGAAAAAAATCTCACCACACAATTTAGAGTTGGAGATGATCTTCTCGGGGTCAATAGCGAAATAGCACGGAAGTTACGTCAATTTTACATGGAAATTCAAGAAGAAGCACTGCCACGGTGTTTGCTTGAGCTTTTAGAGAAGTTGGAGCGCGCAGAGCAATTTGGCTTAAACAATGTGGAAAAGGTTTGAATCCTTTATGTCAAAGTGCGCGAAAAATTTTAAACAAGAACTCCTTTCTGTGTTGCCGGCTTTACGAGCTTTTGCTGTTTCTTTAAGTGGCAAGCACGATAAAGCCGAAGATTTGGTCCAAGATACTGTTATGAAGGCATGGGCTAAGCAAGATAGTTTTGAGATGGGAACCAATCTTAAAGCTTGGCTTTTTACCATTTTGCGCAATGAATTTTACAGTCAAATGCGTAAAAAGGGAAGAGAAGTTCAAGATACCGATGGCGTGTTTACTCAAAATGTCGCTGTTCATCCTGCTCAATATGGATCACTTGATTTGCAAGATTTCAAAAAAGCCTTAAATTTGCTTTCTGCCGATCAAAGAGAAGCCATTATTCTCATTGGCGCATCGGGATTTTCTTATGAAGATGCTGCGGCTATTTGTGGTTGTGCTGTTGGAACCATTAAAAGCCGTGTGAGCAGGGCGCGTAATCGATTACAAGAACTTCTTAAAGTAGATGGTGAGTCTGATTATGGTCCTGATTCTTATTCAGCTGGAAGTACATTGTGTTCATTTAACGGCTAAAAAAGCATAATAATTATGATCGATAGCCTTGTTTTTTTTATTCCCGTTATAGCTATTACAGTAAAGTCAGTATCTGAGGAAATTCAGAGTGTTTGGCGTGTATCCTTAGGAACACAAGAAAAGCCTGTATAAACTTTCCCACGGGCTTTAGGTTTTATGTTCCATAAGGTTGCCTTCCTTTGTGCTGAAAAATGACGACTTTCAAGTTCGCCAATGGACATTCTATGACAACAAAAACAAATTTGATGCCTCAAATGCCTTCTTCTGATGCAACGATATCACGCTGGCGGTGGGGTGCGATTGTTGTTTCTCTTGTTATGGCTCTTTTGGCATCGGTTTTTATTATGTTGCTTTCAAATGCTGTTGATCGAGAAGTTGCACAGTTGAATACAAGTTCAGAATTGCGTGAACAGGCTGATTTGGTCCTTATTAGCTTGATTGATATGGCTGTTGCTGATCGCAGCTATGCAAAAACGCGCAAGGCGGAAGATAAAATACGTTTTGAAAATGCAGAGCGGGAGTTAGGGGATATTCTCGATTATATCGCACTTATTGTTTATGCGCATCCACAATGGGATGAATGGTTTACGGCTTTTAAAAAAGAGGTTGAAGCACGAAAAGCCTTTATGAATGCCCATATGCATGCTCTTGATGCGATTCCTGAACAACCCTCTCAACCTTCTCATGCTGCCTCTTTTGAAGTATCAAAGATTCCTGTGGCACGTTTAGCTCAATTGATGACAAGCTTTATTAATGGGGATGATGTGGTGCGACAAAAACAGCGTGAGGGTATCGCATTAATGCGGGCTGCTTTGACATTGGCGGCTATTGTTTCCGTTGTGAGTACTTTTATTTCTGCCTATTTTGTTATTAATCGTTTTCATCGTGATGTGCGCTCTTTAAAATTGTATCAATTGCTGCTTCATAGCGAAAATATCGCTCTGGAAGCCCGCGTGAAAGAACGAACACAAGAATTAGAAAGAGCACGCAATCACGCTGAAAAAGAACGCCAACGGGTTGAAATATTATTGCAGGATGCAAGCCATCGCATTGGCAATTCTCTTGGGACGGTGTCTTCTTTGCTGGGGCTCCAGTTAAACCGGAGCAAAAATGAAGAGGTACGTTCTGTTTTAGGAGCTGCGCGTGATCGTATTCAGACAATTTCTACAGCACATCGTCGTTTGCGCTTAAGTGATGATATGGAAACGACTTTTTTGGCAGAGTTTCTCAGTTCTGTTGTGCATGATGTCGAATTGGCAGTCCCTTTTGAATTGCGTGAAAACATCGCCATTCACACAAACTTTAAAGATTGTCGCCTGTCTTCAAGAGATGCGACAACACTTGGAATTATCCTTGGTGAACTGCTGACAAATTCCTTAAAACATGCCTTTCCTGATCAACGGTCGGGTCATATTTATATTTCTTTTGGTCCCCAGAAAGATGGACAATTGATGCTCATTGTAGAAGATGATGGCGTGGGAATGAAAAGCCAAACTTTAGAACAAAAAACAGGACTTGGTCGTGTGGTCGTGGAACAGCTCTGTATGCAATTTGGTGAGAAACCTCTGTTTGAAACTTCTGCTTTAGGAGGCACAAAGATTATCATTCCTTTGCCAAAACTTAGCATGAATAGTTCAAAAAAAAGCTCTGACTGATTTTTTTAAGAGATAAATTCTTTACTCTCTGCTTGTTCGTTTTAATAAAAATGAGAAAAAATATAACTTAGATGACGCGAACACAGCACCATTCATATCAGATTGTCAATTGTCTTCAAGAGAAGCAACATTGCTTCTTTATCTTTTGGTCTCTTTGTTTTTTGCTTTGCTGACTCCGATTATCGGCTTTCAAAATTCTCCTGTTGTTGTATGCTTTATAGCTTTGAAGTACTTGAGTTAAAATTTAAATTTATTTTGAATAAAAGCTCCTTTAAACCGATAATACTTATATTAGTAAGCTCTATTTCTTTGTGAAGAGATTGTTTTTTCAAATTTTGTTATTTTTTGTAAGGCATGTAAAACTTTAAATATGTGGTGTTTTTGTAAAAGTGTGTAACGAATATTCTTAAGGATAACTTGCTCATAAAGTTTATGAAACACTGTCCTTTAGGGCTATGAACAGCATAAGCATTCAACAGGTGAAATCTCTTCAACAAAAAGTCGGGTTGTTTATAGAATGATATGGATTTTAGAATCTTCGTTCTTTAGAAAAACTCACCTTTGATTTGAGATTTTATTGCATGGCAAATAAGGACGGGCTATCGTTTTGATAAAATAAACAATAAAGAGTTAGCCTTTTTTGGTTTCATATTTTACACTTTTCTATTGTGCGTAAACCTGAAAAGGGGAGGGCGTTTTATTTTTAATCATTGTTATGCGACCTTGGGTGGTGGCATATTTCGGCAAATTCTTTATAGATATTTAAAGTGCGGAAATCTCTTTAAGAAAAATAAGCGCTAAAGCATATTTTTAGATGTTTTGAGTCGTAAAAATGCAGATGCTTTTATGCTTTAAGTTTCTTCGGAGGGTGTTATCGGGCTGTTGATCAAGGCATCAATATTGTTTTTTTCTTGTAGGAATGTTTGTAGGTCTTGATTTGTTAAGGCTTTGCTATCCGGTATACGGATGCGCATGGGATCAACTTTGACGCCATTGACAATGATTTCAAAATGACAATGGGGACCGGTTGCCATTCCTGTTGTTCCAACATACCCAATGATTTGTCCTTGTCGTACTTTCACGCCTGGTTTGATGTCTGGTGCATAACGGCTTTGGTGTGAATAACTGCTGACATATCCATTGGCATGTTGAATTTCCGTGTGATTTCCATAGCCACCTGTTACACCTACTCTTGTGACAATACCATCTCCTACAGCAATAATGGGTGATCCTTTAGGAGCAACCCAATCAACTCCCGTATGCATGCGAACATAGCCTAAAATAGGATGTTTGCGTGGACCAAAGGGGGAGCCAAAAATCCCATTTGGTGTGGGTTTGCGCAGCAAGAAAGGCTTTGAACTCCTCCCTTCAGAATCATAATAATCAACGCTTCCATCTTTTAATTGATAACGGTAATATTTATAAGTTGTATTTCCAAAAGTTGCGCTAATATAACGAATTTCTGGATCAGTGTTTTGGGATGCTTCCTTTGCTTTCAAGTTCTTTTTGCCATTTTGGTTTTCTTTATCGCTTTGTGGTACAGCATAAAATATTTCGATCTGATCATTGGGTGTTATCAGACTTTTCATGTCAATATTGGTGGCTAGCAGACGAATAAGACGATGAGAGAGAGATTGTGATATATTATGGCTTAGCAAAGCACTATAGAGTGCATCATAAGCCGTTGGTAATTGCGCACTATTGATATAAGAATGCGGAATACCATTTTGAAAAGCCGTTTTAAGTGCTTTAGACATTTTAGGCTCTGTGCTTTCAATGAATTGGCCTTTATCATTCAGGGCAATGGTGAGAATATGATGCATCCCTTGATAGATACTTGCGCGTACGAGATGATCTTCTTCACCAGCTTGTGTCACGATACCAATGCGTAAAAGGCTTCCCTCTTTAAGGGAATCGGAAAGGCTTATTTTTTCTAGCGTTTTTACAACCTGGTCAATTTGCTTTTTTGTATAACTGGTTTTTTTGAAAGCATCGGCTATCGTTTGTTTTTTACGAATAGGAATAATATCTTCAACATAGTTTTTCGTCAGATCGATACGGTGACTTTGAGGAGAAACGGTTACATTTTCTTGAACGATTCGAACTTCAGGGGATTCTGTGCCTTGGGAAGGGGAGGATACATCTTCTAATTTTAAAGGATCAATCAATGTGAGAACTGAAAGAAGTTCGGAGCTCTTTTCTAAAGTAAATCCAGCTTTTTGCACTTCTTGTTGTGCCTCTTCATCTGTCAATGTGTCGCTGTCATCAAAATCGAATTGATTTACCTTAAAATCATAGCTGCGTAAGGTGAGTTTTGTTTCAACCTTTGCACCGTAAATCTGCCCAGAATCTTCTTGTGGTGCGATATTTTGATTTTTAGAATCACTGGCAAGAATGCTTAAAGAATCAAATTTTGGATAACTATATTTCTGGGGGCGATTTTCGGCTAAAGCCATACGAATCCATTCAAAATGTTGTGTTTGAATGACTTTTTCATCGCCTTTTTTTTGTAGAATCGATAGTTCAAATTGACGTTTTCTGTCAAAGCTTTGCCGTGCATGGGTGGGAGAAATACGATCACCTTTATAGCCATTGGCCTCAGGGTCTTGTGATTCTGATAGGTTTTCTTGCGTAAACCATTGTGGCGGTGTTACCAATCGCTGTTGTTCATCAAGAGCCGTAAAAAGTGCAATCCCCATAAGAATGCAGGAAGTGATTCCTGTCAGAATGGTTCCCGTAAGCCAACGAGCAGAGACCTGTCGGCGCGCAGGCCGCAAGCGCTTGACGACAAGAGCAGGGTCTTGTCCAGGATCGTTTTTTTGTTGTTCGTTATCCCACATAGATTTAAAAGAGTACTTTTCAATATTAAATAAAGAAAGCTAGATAGATAGCTTAGCATGCTTCTACAGGAATTTGATTCTTTTTACAAATTACAGATCATACGATTCTCTTTATACAGCAATGTCTTTATAAATCGTATCTGCGCAGAAAATTTTCTCTATTAAAGTAGCATAAAACAAGCGTTATTGTGATTAACTCATTCCTAGGCAACTTCCTATTTTTATGCATTGCAATGGGGTGCTATATTTTACTTTAAAGGCGCCATGCTCTCTTTGAACTCCTTGCTGTTTTCATGTTTTATTTTTATGAAGGCAGATTTTTCCTATAATTGCTTGTTGCCAATAATGTCTTGAAATAGGATTTTTTGTTCAATATTTTATTGGTATTGTTTTGGGC
>NZ_JBHIOQ010000093.1:0-7809 GCF_042195565.1 Bartonella sp. AP88XZML
TTATCGTCTTTGGGGTAATCGCACCCTTTCAAGTGATACAAAATTTGCTTTCTTATCGGTGGTGAGAACCGCAGATATGATCAATGACGCCATTTTGCGCGGGCATCTATGGGCTGTCGATCGTAATATCAAAAAAACCTACATGAGTGACGTGAGTGAAAGCGTCAATGCCTATTTGCGTGATTTAAAAGCACAAGGCGCCATTCTTGGTGGGCGCTGTACGCCTGATCTAGAGTTGAATACAGCAAGCGCTATTGAAGGCGGAAAAGTTTATTTCAATGTCGAATTCACACCAACAACACCAGCAGAACACATCACATTCCGTTCACGCATTGTGAATGATTATTTAGAGGAGATTTTTTAATGGCTATCCCCGTTTTACCAAGAGTTTTGAAATATTTTAACATTTTTGTCGACGGTATTCCCTATCAAGCAAAATGTGAAAGCGTAACATTACCGAATTTGAACTTGGTTGTTGAAAGTTATCGCGGCGGTGGCATGGATAGCTCCATTGAAGTTGACCTTGGTCTTGAAACCCTCACGCTTAGCATGACCATTTCTGATTGCTCTCCAGAGTTAATGGCACTGTTGGGGCGCACTGATGTCGATATCTCATTACGAAGTTCAATGCAAGCGCAAGGCACACCAGCAGAAGGTGTTGTCATTACCATGAGAGGACTATGCAAAGGCTTTGAAATGGCAGAATGGCAACCGGGCAGCAAAGCAACATCCACAACTACCTTCACATTGCAGTATTTCAAATATGTCCAGAAGGACGTTGAAATCGTTGAGATAGATGTCCTCAACTTGGTGAGAAAATTCAATGGCGTCAATCAACTCGCAGACCATAGAGAAAATATAGGATTATAAAAATGACAGTCCAAACAAGCATTACACATAAATTATTGATACCTGTTACTTTTGAAGGAAAAGAGCACACCACAATTACCTTACAGCGCCCCAAAACAAAAGATGTGCAAGCAATCGACAAAAAAGAAGGCATAGAGCAAACAATTGCTATGATCGCACGCCTTTCTGGATGGGCACATGAAGCGGTTGGAGAACTCGATATTAATGACTTGTCGAGCATTGGAGAGATTTTGGAGTCTTTTATCAAGCGGCGGGATACCTCGACTGGGAAACCGCCGCTAAACTCATAGCCGATATTACCATTGTGTTCCATTGGTCCCTTTCAGACATGATGGCAATGGAACCACAAGAACTCATATTCTGGCGAAACCAAGCAGCAGAAAGGTGTAAAACAAAATGAGTGAAAAAGTTGCTGATGCAAAGGTAAAATTGTCTCTTGAAGACAAACTCACCGCGCCTCTTAAACGTGTACAAAAAAAATTCGATACATTGTCTAAAACACTCTCACATAGTTTGGGTATTCCGCGCTTTTCTGCTGCTGTCAAAAACATGACAAAAAGCCTTCATGGTGTTCAAAGTGCTCTTGGAGTGGCGGCAAGCCGTGCTTCAGTCTTTACTGGTGTCTTGGGGCTTGCTGGTGGTGGTCTTGTGGCAAGTGTAGCCGCCCTCACCATGAAAACCATGCATCTGGGAGATAGTCTTTATCACGCATCACACCATTTAAATATGAGTGTTGCATCACTTCAATTATGGGGTGATGCAGCCGATAATTCAGGCACTTCTGCCGAACTTTTTCAACAATCCTTAGCGGTTTTAAATAGGCGTTCAGCACAAGCATATGCCGGACAAAAAAGAGGAATGATGGGCTTTGAAGCGCTTGGCATTTCTGTCAAAAACACTTCTGGAAAACTCAAATCCACTTCTGTCTTGTTAGAAGAAATTACCGACAAGATGAGTAAGATGAAAAGCCAAGCACAAAGACAGCATATTGCTGCTCTGCTGTTTGGGGGTGATGGTAAAGAAATGGCGACCATGCTTGCACAAGGCATGGCACCCATTAAAGAACTGTTTGCAAAGGCGCGAAAAGGAAAATGGCTGATAGGTGCCGATGTTGCACGCTATGCAGCAGATTTAAGTGACAAGCTTGGTGCCTTTAAGAAAAAAATAGGCGGTATCGCGAGCTTTATTGGCGCGCGTTTCATGCCCGTGATTAATGATATGATTGACGGTTTTTCAAAGTTGATTGATGAAAACCGCGACCTCATTCAAACAACCGTTGCGAGCTGGGCAAAAACCTTAAAAAAAGTCCTTAATGATTTGCTTAATCCTACCTCTGATTTAAGAAAAGGCATCAGTGATCTCACAGAGAGGATTAAAGGCTGGTTCCAATGGATGGAGCCGTTGATTGGTGAAATAACCCTTTTCAAGGTAGGACTTGTGGCACTTGGTTCGTTCATTTTTGGTCCACTCATTGCCGCATTAGCCGCAGCGGGAGCAGCGTTTGTTAGCCTTGGTATCACAATTATGACGACACCTATCGGTTGGTTAATGGGTGGCATTGCAGCGCTCTTTGTCCTCTATCAATATTGGGACAAACTCAATGGTTGGGTAGCAGCATCTTTAGCCGCGGTTGGAGCAGTTCTTATAGCTTCAGTTATTCCAGCAATAACCGCTGTTGGTTCTGCTTTTATATCGCTTGGTGTTGCTATCATGACAACCCCCATAGGCTGGATAATGGCTGGTATTGCAGCCCTTATTGGAATTGGATATCTGCTTTATAAAAATTGGGATACGGTCATGAATTTCTTACGAAATTTGTTGAGTTCTTTGGCTAATTTATGCAGTAACATTTTCAGTAACCTCTTTAGTCTCTTTAAAAAGTTTTCACCCCTCTCTTGGATTGCAAAAGGCATAAATGCATTGATTAAATGGTTGCTTGGGGTCGATTTAATGGAAGTAGGCTCCAATCTTATTAATGGGCTTTGGGAGGGCATCAAAAGCAAATGGGATGATCTGTATAACGGTTTTGGCAATATGATGAATAAATTAACCAGTTGGATGCCTAATTGGGTGAAAGAAAAGCTAGGCTTTAATGTTTCAATAGACAAGACTTCAACGCAGACCATTAAAACCTTTACTGATGAAACTAAAACACGAGCAAAAAGAATGCTGGATACAGCAGTGGTTACAAATACCCCACCTGAAAAACGCAAGAGTGGCTTTAATACAAGCGTAGTCGAAACAGGACAAATGCAGACTACAAATACAAAAGTAGGCGCCTTCAAAGCTCCCAAGCCAATTACGGTTCATAAGCCCGTTGAAGTAGATGCCCGCGTGATGATTTCAAATTTAAATATTTCCGTCCCCAATGGTCTCAAGGACGAAATCAGAGACGCTGTCAATCAAGCACTTGAACGCTATGCAAAACAGCAACGTTTAGCCATAGCCTCTAGCCTTTCGGATTAAGCGCCATGATGTTAGCTTTGGGTGGTTTTATTTTTTCGATTGAAACAGCAGCTTATCAAACACTTGATATGTCTTATGGGGTTCCATGGGTAGAGCAAGGACGATTGGGGCGCAAAGCAGCTCTTCAATTGCCTGCCCTTGCAAATGCGGAATTTTCTTTAACTGGTGTGATTTATCCAGATTTCAAAGGTGGTCACAGACAGCTCGAATATTTACGGCAAATGGCACATGAAGGACCTCACATTCTTGTGACTGGTCAAGGCAAAATCTTAGGTAAGTTTGTCATTCTTTCTGTAGAGGAAAAGCAAAGCATTTTTCATCATAACGGCACCCCAAAAAAACAAGAATTTACAATAAAGTTAAGAGAATATGGTGGAGACCTATGAGTGATCTTTACGTAACAAAAGAAGGCGATATGGTTGACGCCATTTGCTGGAAATACTATGCCAAGGGTCAACAAGCTCTTGCTGTTGAACGCGTCTATGCAGCAAATTTTGGTCTTGCAGACCATGGACCTATCTTAAAAGCAGGCATCACAATCGTTTTGCCAACCCTCCCCTATCCTAAAGCTACACCGGTGATTAGAATTTGGGGCAGTCAATCATGAAACCTTTTTGCACAGTGATGGCAAATGGAGAGGACATCACAAGAATGCTCATGGATTATGTTTTATCAATTGAAATTACCGATGAAGCAGAAAACAAAAGTGATCGTATCACTATAGAGCTTGATGACCGCGCACGTGACAGTGATAACGGCTTTCTTGATATTCCTCTTATCGGGACAGTTATTTCTGTCACACTTGGCTATGAAGGCGGAAAAAACCGCGATATGGGAGCCTATCTGATAGATGAAATCTCTGTAAGCAGCCCACCACAAAGCTTAAGTGTGACAGGGCGCGCCGCCTCCATGAACACGTCTTACAGAACCCCAAAAAGCCAATCCTATCACCAGCAAACCCTTGGCAGTATTGTTCAAGAGATAGCAGAGCGTAATGGCTATACACCAAAGGTTGATCCTTCTCTTGCAAAAATCGTTGTGCGTCATATTGATCAAACAGCTGAAAGTGATATGGCTTTTGCCGCACGCCTTGCAGAAGAATATGATGCGGTAGCAAAGCCCGTTGATGGCAAACTGGTGCTCGCCAAACGGGGTGAAGGCAAAGCCATCACCGGTGAAACACTCCCCATAGTTGTTATCCATGAAAAACATTGCACCTCTTGGGATTTTAAATACAGCGCACGGGATGAAGCAGGTGCAGCAAATGGCTTAGAAACGGATGTAGGAGACGACCAAAAAGCCGCTGCTGATGCACGAGAACCAGAAGAGATTGATGATGATGAAAACTTTATCCATATGGATGACAGTGATCAAGCAGCACCATCATCATCTGAATCGCAAAAAGCAGAAACAACACCTGAGAAAGAAGAGGAAGACAAAGAGAAAAAAGGCGGTGTTCTTGCAACCTATCATGATATCCGCAGTGGTGAAAAAAAAGAAGTCAAAGTTGGTAACCCACCGTTTCATGAACTCAAATACACCTACCATAATCAATCAGAGGCTGTTGCGGCCATTGCTGCTTATCGCAATAAATCATCACGCGGTAAGTCTTCTTTCTCATGTGATATCGGTGGTGATCCGTTTGTGCAAGCAGAAGCAAAGCTTGTTCAGGAGCCCCCTTTCCGCCCCTATATTCCAGCAGAATGGCGCATCAAGAGCGTTAAGCACAAACTTGATAAAACGGGTGGTTACACCACAAAAATAGAGTGCGAACTTTTTGATGCATCGCAAGAAGATGCGGCTGGAAACGTTGCAAACACAACACCAGACAAAGACGACACACTTGATCCAAACGCCCCACCAAACGCATGCGACGAAGGTGAAGGCGTCATCCATATGGATGAGGAAGACAGATAAGTCAAATTAGCAAAAATGTAAAAAATCTCGAAAGCAGCTTGACATTGTGGCGACAATATGAATAATCGAATCAGGTGCCTCAAAAACACCTTAAAACATCTAGCGGATTGGTTGCCGAAATAATCAATCTTCTGAACATTAAAGATTTTGACTCATTATATGCCGTGGCATATAAAGGTCTTGTCGGGTGTGGTTATGCTATACAATACCCTTTTGGGAAAGGCATAACGACGGACTAGATGCCGTGTTTTTGAGCACCCGGCACTCTCTATTGAGTGTCAATCAAAAACTTTAACATCTAGGAGTTCATCATGAACACTCTTATAAAAATATCAGAACAAATAATTGGACAGGAAACAGTTCAAACTGTTAACGCTCGCGAATTACACGCATTTTTAGAAGTAAAAACCAGTTTTAAAGATTGGATTATCAGACGTATTCAAGATTGTAAATTTAAAGAAGAGCATGACTTTTGCTCTTTTTTGAGCGAAAGTTCAGGTGGACGTCCTTCTAAAGATTATGCTCTCACCTTAGACATGGCTAAACATCTTTCGATGATCGAGCGTAATGACAAAGGACATGAAGCTCGCTTATACTTTATCAAATGTGAACGGCTCTTGAAACAAGTAGTGACACCACAAGTCGACTACTCCAAACCGGAAGCATTACTTGGTGTTTTAAATCACTTACAAAGCCAAATCGAGCAAAAGGATAACACCATTGCCGAATTAACACCAAAAGCAAAAGCTTTGGATGGTTTAAAGCGCTCTGATGGTTTGTTCGGTCTTATTGAAGCCGCGAAGATGCTTGAAGTGCGACCAAAAGATTTAACGGATTACTTACGTAAACATGATTGGGTGTATCGACGGGCTCCAGGAGCTCCCTTGTTACCTTATCAAGATAAGATAAAGAAAGGATTCATGGACTGCCCTGCTATCACCATTCAAAAACCAGATGGTACAGAAAAGGTACTCCCTTCAACAAAAATTACCTCCAGAGGATTAGCATGCTTAAGAGAACAAATCCATGGGGGTGTACAATGAAGATAGATACCAACTTCTTATGCGATTTATGGATAGCATTATCTCAATTTTCTAATGATGAAAATGTGAGCGACAAAGATTGTAGTGCTCTGGTTCAAACTATGAATGCAATAGAAAAGGTTCTAGTTTTAAAGCTTCAAGATGACGTGCCCAATATTACAAAAATCTTGGCAATTTTGACAGATTTTGGAGCTTCAGAACTGCCACATAGCATGGATTCTTTGTTGCGAACTTACGAACCAGATTTAGAGAGCCCCATTAAAAAGGTTGCTTAAGTTCAAAAACAGAACTCTCCTCCCCATCTTTAAAGGTGGGGAGGGGTTAATACACTAAAGTTATACGTGTGGAACTGGTCGTTCAAGAGGCTGTACAGCCAAACGAAACCCCATGGTACGCAGTAAAGCATTCAAGCTGCGGAACTCTGGATTACCTTTCTCTGAAAGTGTACGGTAAAGTTGTGTTGGGTTCAAGTTGGCTGCTTTAGCTACAGCTTGAACACCACCATAAGCTTTGGCCATTTGGCGTAGAGTTACAAGCAGCTCACCCTGATCACCATCTGCTAGGATTGCATCAAGGGTAGCCGCTGCCAACTCAGGATCATCACGGAATATTTCTGCCATTGCATCATCATGGTTACGGTCTTTCATTTTTGCACTCCTTTAATCTTCACGGTTTTGCCAATCACGCCAGCAAGCACATGCACGAGTGATATCAGTCTCTTGTGTTTTTTTGCTGCCACCGCATAATAGCAACAATACGGTCTTTCCAGATTGGACATAATAAACTCGGTAGCCAGGACCAACATTAATACGCAATTCATGAACACCCTCACGAAGCGGCTTGAAATCGCCAAAGTTTCCCTGCTCTAAACGATTAAGGCGGCGAATAATTGCAGTTTTAGCCTGCATATCACGGAGCTTTCGCAGCCAATCAGCTATCAAGTCTTTGCCATCAGAAGTAAGGTAGTGACGTATTTCAAACATGATGTATATTCGTTTATAAACGAATATTTGTCAAGAAAGAAATTAAAAGTTGAGAAAAAATCTTCTTTTATTCCAATGAAAAAGCGACATGAAGCTTAACCAAGCTATCTTTCCGAATGAGAAAGATGTCAATTTTTTAATCCAGCTCTGCTTTTTGCGGAGCTTTTTTTATGGAGAATCATATGCGAAAAATATCATCAGAAGGACTAGCACTTATTAAACAATGGGAAGGTTTGCGTTTGAACGCCTATAAAGATGCCATTGGGGTGTGGACAATAGGTTATGGACATACAAACAGTGCTGGAAAGCCTTTTATTTACGAAGGCATGACAATCACTGAAAAGCAAGCAGAAGAACTTCTTTGCCAAGATTTAAGACAATTTGAAAATGTCGTTGAACGCGCTGTTACAGTTTCATTAACAGATGAACAATTCGCGGCGTTAGTGTCGTTTTGCTATAATGTAGGAACAGGAGCCTTTTGTAACTCGACACTGTTAAAAAAGCTCAATCAAGGTGAATATGAAGCTGTC
>NZ_JBHIOQ010000094.1:0-2006 GCF_042195565.1 Bartonella sp. AP88XZML
AAGCCTAGTGAAGAGCAACATAACAGTAGCAATTCTAAAGCGGCTTAAAACAGCAAAATAGTGAAAAGTGCTGATCATTTTACGATTAGATATGCATTTAAATCGACAAAAAGGTACCATAAAAAGCGATTTAAAGATTTTACGATGAAAACACATCCGCAATATAAAACGCTCTGTACGGTCAAATTTTAGGTAAATAGACCAATTGGTAAAAATAGGAATTAAAACATGGAAATATTAAAACGAAGATTCTTTAAAAAACATAAACAACCCATGCAAAAAGAGTTTGTTGCAACAGCTGTTGGTTATGTTCCTTGGGGGAACGGAGCAGAGGAGTATTTTTACAACCTCTACGAATATGAAGACGGCACAAGAGAGTGTGAAAAGTTTGATGGCGGACAGTATTATACCACACCAGAAAATGCAGATTTTAGTACCAAAGCGCAGGTGAAAGCATGGGTTTACGGTGGGAATATTCCGAAAAGCATTCTCAACTACGAACCTCTTATAGATGAGATTAACAGAGAGATCAAAAAATTATCGAAAACCGCAGGAAATAAATATGTTTACAGATAAGCAGCTAAGAGCCTTGTTTGGCATTATAACTTTTATATTTTTATGTTTTTTAGGAATTAAAAAAAATCCCTACTTTATTCAAAGTATTTTGACATTCGCATCTGTTTCTTTGGTAATAGTCACAACTGTTTTTGCAATTTTATGCAATTCCAAGATTCCTTCTGAATTGCAGAGCAACCCAAAATACAAACGCGGCAATACAACAGGTTGGGTGAAACTAACACGTGATTTACAACAGTATATGCACAGACTTTTAAAGCTAATAAGTTTAGCACTTGTCGTTTTAATTTTTCCAAGTAGTTATAAAGAAACGGTTTCTTTACCTTTCATTTCTAAGTACGTGGAGTACAAGCTTTCTTTTTCATTGGATAATGTACTTTGGTACTCAGATATTGCTCTTTGGTATTCTTTTTTAGTTTGTGTATTGTTTCTTATGTTACATACACGCAGTTTAATAAACATATCTATTTACACACTACAGTGCTCAGTTAAAAAGCTATAGTAAAATTTCCGATTTTATAAAACTGTTCAGATTACGTTGTTTCTTCTCAACGTTCATAGATGAGATCAACAAGGAGATAAAAAACTATCGAAAGCAGTTTGATACTCTTTGTAGCAGGAAAGAGATCAACGCATTGAACGAAGCATGGCGTCACGTAAAATTGCGTTAATCCGTGTTTGATATCCTTTCCCTTGACTTTTAAGCCACGCTAGAACGTCTGAATCTACACGTACTGTTGTGACAGTTTTGGTTGGTTTATAGAATGGATTGCGAACGGCGTTTTTCCAAAATGCATCATTGAGTGACGGAATATCACTATGATCAATTGCACTGTCCGGCATTGCAGCCAGCTTATCAACTTCAACTCTCTGTTTATCTGTCAAAGGTGATAAGTTACCTACATCAATTTCATAAAGAACTTTCTTCTTCATAACGTTTCCTTTCTTTCGAGTTAGCTCGCCGCGCTGAAATAATACGGATTACTTCTATACCATCTTTATCATCATGGACAGTATGCGCCACGAGCAGCAGTAAAAAACCATCCACAAGACCCAAAGTTTGCCAACGATATTCTCCGTTTTCAATACGGTCTTGTTTAACCATGGCGAACGGGTCTGCAAAAACACGAGCAGCAATTTCAAAACTGACACGGTGCTTTCTAAGATTACTTTTCGCTTTAGCTTCATCCCATTCAAATCTTATTTTCATATCTTATGTTAATACATTTATGTATGTATTTCAAGAGTTTTAAATGAACACTGAACTATTTATGTTTTTTTGCATATTAAATATAATTTTATATGTTAAAAAACAATAATATCATTTTGAAATAATTGAAAAAATAAGCAAATCATGCTAAGATTTTCTATGTATTAAAGTACAAGTTTAAGGTAAGAAAAAACATGCTAAATAAAGTGACATTAATCGG
>NZ_JBHIOQ010000095.1:0-10068 GCF_042195565.1 Bartonella sp. AP88XZML
AATCTGCTTCAGTTTAGGCGCTTGTCCCCAATAGTGAGAGCTTGCACGCAACAAAAGAGCTTCTCCAGGGCGCCAACTTTTTAACTGATAAGGACCAACACAAGCAGCATGACTTTTCAAATACTGATTTCCAAAATCGCCATCTTTTTCGTGTTTCATAATTGTCTTACGATCAAGCAAAGCTGTTGCCGGACTTGCAACAATATTATTAAGAATGAGCTCTGCTGGATAAGGCTTATCAAATTTCATTACCACCGTTTTTTCATCAACAGCTTGCAAAGCATCATCAACATTTTGCTCTGTAATACCATATTCATTAAAAATTGCCGCATTACCCATCTTCAATTTGACAATCCGCTTCATACTCCAAAGAAGATCATTGGCATTGGCTGATCTGCCATTATTAAACTTCAAACCATCACGCAAATGAAAAGTAATCACCGTACTGTGATCNCATCTGTCGCAGTACTGACCAAATTATCACAAACATTGCGAACAATTTCACTTCCATAAACATCATTAAGTTGTGCGGGATCAAACGTACTGATTGCATCAAGATTCCAAGCCATCACAAGGGTATAAGCCGGTGTTTTTGCTGAAGCTTGTTGTGCAACCATCGCCAATGCCATAAGAACAGAAACAAGAGAGCTGCTACTTTTCAATATTGTTTTCTTCAAGTTCATGAACTTTTCCCTTTATTTATTTTTATCAATTAATGACGCTGAAATAATATAGCAAATTTATAATTATAACATTGAATAAATACGTTCTAATCGCCTATATTTCTAATCACCTACACAGAATCATCTACTTGATAAAGTCATTGACTTACGTCTCAATAAACCATAGCGAACATGCAATATATGTTTTGCTAACCAGTATTACATTCTTTTCATAACCTCTTTGCATATGATAATGCACTATATCAGTTCCCTATTAATCATCAATAAGCCTTGTCGCCCAAAAAAAATAGTGAGCTTAAAAAAAATCATTACGCAAAAATTTATGAATTCATTATTCTATTCCTTTAAGCGACATTTAAAATAAAATATGCAAACTTTAAAAATAGTCATCCCCCTCAAACACTCAGTTTCAAGATGCGGCGCATCTTTACTACATGACCAAAACGACACTGAAACAGCAGAAAGACATAAGAAAATATCTTTTCTAAAACGCTACCCCCCACAAAAATCTGCTTAATCTTTTGAAAACTAAGTGTCAAAAGTTTTACGTTTTTACCAACAAAACCCAACGCGTTAACAAAGATAAAGGAAAAATGAGAAGAAGCATTCCTTCCACGCTTTATCTTTTGAGAAATAAAGCTTACAATAAAAGAATATACACTAAAATGCATCCCCCCATTGATAAAAACAAAATTTATTAGACACTTTCCCCCCAAAGACATAACGAATATAAAACCTTCTAAACTTTAGTGTGCATCATTGCTTTACCACTATAAAAATAGAACAGAAAGCAACATACCGCAAAAACTCTTGTTTCCAGCGGAAACATACAGAGATTCAACGAAGCAATGCAGTGAATACCAATCTGTCTGAGCTTAAGTATCCTCCCAAAACTGGAGCTCACACGCAGCAAAATTCCTCTCTAGTGAAGGAAAGTTATCAGATAATAAAACCTAACACAAGCAGCTTGAGTCATTTAACTTCAATTTTTCATCGCTGCATTTCATTTTATATTGCCTAGGTAAGCATTGGGCAATCGACCTACATATAAATAAACCAACAGTCATACAAGCAAAGTAAAACAATGCAACAACAGCACCCCATCTAAAAACCACTTTGCATTCGTCAATAAACATGAATAAAATATTCATTAATTATAACGGTCATGTCACTAACGGAAATAAAAACACCTCTTCTGAACCATTACAAATGCTA
Source organism: Bartonella sp. AP88XZML (assembly GCF_042195565.1). Lineage (NCBI taxonomy): Bacteria > Pseudomonadati > Pseudomonadota > Alphaproteobacteria > Hyphomicrobiales > Bartonellaceae > Bartonella > Bartonella sp. AP88XZML. The sequence goes on from NZ_JBHIOQ010000095.1 coordinate 1,899, forward strand.
AAGACTGTTGACAACATTGAGAGCTAGTAAATGTGTGATGGTGCCGATCTTCTCCTTCATAAGCGTAAAGATGGAGTGCACGATGGATTTACTGTCATAGTATTCATGAGCTGCGTCGCAAAATGGGCTTTGGTGTAACTAGATGTTTCTTTAAAACATACAAGACATTACCATTATCTCACTTCAGATACATAACAGTTAAGATATCACTCCTTTTTGCGTCTGTTTTTTCATCCTCAAAATTATACCTTTATCGTTTTTAGTGCCAACAACAATAGAAAATCATTAATATTGTATAGTTTGTATATTTCAATTATCTTATACAGCGGAATTGTATAATTTATACATTTATTAAATAATTCAATTATTATCCTATTAATCATTATTCTTACAAAAGAAAGTTTGCCAATTTATCGACAAAAACATCCTTCAAGATGATCATTAACAATTCCTACGGACTGCATAAAAGCATAACAAATTGTGGGGCCAACGAATGTCCAACCACGTTTCTTCAAGTCTTGAGAAAGACGAAAAGAAGCAGGTGTCATAGGGTTAGCTAACAGTGTTTGAAAATCTATTTTTTCATAACGCTCCGATTGTGGTGGTTGAAAAGACCAAAAATAGTGGGACAAACTCCCCCACTCTGTTATAATTTCTTGTGCTCTCAATGCATTATTAAGCACTGATTGAATTTTTCCTTGATGGCGAACAATGTCTTTATTCTGCAATAACATTTGCACCTTTAGCTCATCATAATGAGCAATCTTTTCAAAGTCAAAGTGATCAAATGCAACGCGAAAAAAAGAGCGTTTTTTTAAAATTGTAAACCAAGAAAGCCCCGCTTGGAAACCTTCAAGACAAATTTTCTCAAACAAACGAATATCCTCAAAAACAGGCTTTCCCCATTCGGTATCATGATAAGCACAATAAAGTGGATCCGTTCCAGCCCATGCGCAACGAACTTTTCCATCCACTCCCTTAAGAAGACCTTCCGCAAGCATGGCATTAACCGTATTAAAAGAGAGTTCCTTGATCATCGCTTGGCGACTTTATCTGCTTGTGTTTTGATCTTTTAGCGGAAATAGGCTCTTGTGTTGCAACACTGATATCTCCATCAAAAAAGCGTAAATTTATTTGCCCTGTTTCAGGAAACTGAACCAATCGTTTAATGGGCTTATGATCTTTCCCCAAAGCCAAAACAAAACCGCGCTCCAAAATATTCTGATATGAAGTGCTTCTTAAAAGCCTAGATACTACCTCTAACCCAGCACGTTGTTTTTCCACACTACGCACAAAAGCACGCTGAAGACGTGCCGTATATTCCTTTGTATTGCGTTGTGCTTTTTCACTATTTAACAAACGCGGTGAAAGACGCACACCAAGTGCATGAAAAGAAAAACGTTTTTTATCGTAGCTTACACAAAGAGCACGCTGCAATCGACTTGAAGTTTCATCCAAACCACGCCGTGGTAGAGCAAAAAGTTGATCGGCAGTCGGAAGAGCTCGTAGAGTAGCACGCAATTTTTGTCGATAAAAATCCAAATAACGCGCGAGTCCCTTGCGCAAACGTGCATCAAGCGATGCCACCAGCACCTCGAGATCAAGCTTAACAGGAACAGCCCGTTCTGCTGCGGCGGTAGGAGTTGGAGCGCGCCAATCAGCCACATAATCAATCAAGGTCCAGTCCGTTTCATGCCCAACAGCAGAAATAACAGGAAGAGAAGATTCATAAACAGCACGAACAACAGCTTCGTCATTAAACCCCCACAAATCTTCTAAACTTCCCCCTCCCCGTGCAACAATAATAAGATCAGGTTTTGGAATAAGTCCACCTGGACCAAGAGCATTAAAACCTTCAACAGCAACAGCCACTTCCCTCCCACTTGTTTCCCCCTGAACACGTACAGGCCAAACCAAAATATGCAACGGAAAACGATCGGATATACGATGAATAATATCACGAATAACAGCACCTGTTGGTGATGTTACAACGCCTAAAATTCGAGGCATATAAGGCAAAGGTTTTTTCTTTTCTTCATCAAACAAGCCTTCTTCTAAAAACTTTTTCTTACGATTTTCAAGAAGTGTCATCAAAGCACCAACCCCCGTTGGTTCAAGAGCCTCAATGACAATTTGATATTTCGATGACCCTGGATAAGTTGTAAGTTTACCAACAGCAACTACTTCCATCCCTTCTTCAGGAGGGAATTTGAGCTTTTCCATAACTCCACGCCAAATAACAGCTTCCAACCGTGCCTTATCATCTTTTAAAGCAAAATAAGCATGTCCCGAAGCATGAGTACCACGGTACCCTGATATCTCCCCACGCACCCGTACATAACCAAACTTTTCTTCAACAACACGCTTTAGAGCCCCTGCTATTTCGGAAACAGTGAATTCTGCCACATTTGTTACACCTGTTTTTTCACTAAACAAACTTACCATTTTTCAATTCTTTACGCCCGTTTCTGTGAATCTTTTTGAAACAACACATCTTTAAACTTTTGATTTATAGCTTCATCAAAATACCCATAACACCGGCTAGAACAGCTTATATTTTTAATTTCAAATCGATTATCAGGGTTGTAAAAAAAAACTTGAAGCCGTTGTATGGGGATGTCTAGAGTCATTATTTCATCCGAAAATTGTATCAATAGAAGTTAAAATATTCAATCCTACATCCACACAAACGCATCTTTCATAAGAATTCCTGAAATAAAATTCTCGATACAACATAGTAATCCATTCCCGATAAAATTCAACGTATTGCAAAGTGTTAAAGAGCTTTGCAATACATCAAATATATCATGATCATGTTTTTTATATTTTATAAACTTGATACCTTCTTATTTTTCAATTGCACTATAAAAAATACGTGGTGCACTATTCCACACCCATTTTTTTACATCAGGTGTCATAGCAATAATATTATATGTCTGATAGATAAACGCATAAGGTCCTTTTTGCATTAATTCACGCTGTAAATCAGCATACATTTGTGCCCGTTTCCGTGGATCTTTTTGAAACAGAGCTGCCTGAACCTTCTTATTCATATCTTCATCCAAATAGCCGTGGCACCAACTAGGATAGCCTGTATTTTTAGCCTCAAACCGATTATCAGGATTTGAAATAAAACGTGAAGCCATTGTATGAGGATCCGCAGAAGAATTATTCCATCCTATAAAAATTGTATCAAAGCTACGTGCATAAAGTTTGGAAAACAACTGTGTACCGATAAAATGTTCAATCTTAAAGTGCACACCTATCTTTTTTGCATTATCCTGAATAGACTGAGCAATAGGCAAAGCAAAAGGATAAGGAGATTTTCCTGCAAAAATATTGGCCTCAAAACCATCTGGATAACCTGCTTCTGTTAAAAGCTGCTTGGCTTTTTCAAGATCAAGTTTAAAGGGTTGCCCTTCTTTTTCATCCAAAGCCCCAAAATTACCAAGAGGAATAAAGCTTGCCCGTGGAATGCCAACATCTTTAAGAAGAGTCTTTCCCAGAGTGTCATAATCGATCAAATAACGCATTGCCAAACGCACCTTTTCATTGGCAAAAATAGGATTTGTCGTATTGAACCCCCATACTATCAGGGATGGAGCCAACACTTTTTCAATCTTAATATCTGTTGTTTTTTGGAGATCTGCTATATTCTCTGGCGTTAAATTACGTGCCACATCAATATCGTGTTTTTCCAACAACAAACGTTGTGTTCCAGGCTCAGCAATATGACGAATTAAGATCTTCTTCAATTTTGCTGGCTCTCCCCAATAATGGGTACTTGCACGCAACAAAATTCCTTCTCCAGGACGCCAACTTTCTAACTGATAAGGACCAACACAAGCAGCGTGACTTGCCAAATAGCGATTTCCCATATCACCATCTTGTTCGTGTTTCATAAGTGTCTCACGATCAAGCAGAGCAACAGTACGATTCCTAGAAATATTGCTCAGAATAAGTTCTGCTGGATAAGGTTTATCAAATTTCATCACCACTGTTTTCTCATCGGGTGCTTGAAAAGCCTTATCAACATTTTGTTCTGTGATACCATATTCATTAAAAGTTGCCGCATTAGATAGCTTCAATTTGACAACCCGCCTCATTCCCCAAACAAGATCATGAGCACCAGCAGACCGACCATCATTAAACTTCAAATCATCGCGCAAATGAAAAGTAATCACCGTACTCTGGTCATCGCTTACAACATCCCAACTCTTTGCCAAAGAAGGAACGATTTTAGCTCCATCATTTTTAGCAGAATCAACCAAATTATCACAAACATTGATAACAATTTCAGCTCCATAGCGGTCATTGAGTTGCGCAGGATCAAAATTACTGATCGCATCAAGATCCCAAGCCATCACGAGGGTATCAGCAGGTGTTTTTGCTGAAACTTGCTGCACAAATATCCCAAAAGCAATAAAAGCAGAAATAAAACAACTGCTCCTTTTTAATATTTTTCTTTTTAAATTCATAGACTTATCTCTTTAAAGTTTGTTGTATAAATTTTCCTTGTAACAGTAACGTGCAAAAATAAAAAAAATCAGGCTTTTAAAGCACACCTCCTAAAGATAAAATATCAAACCCTTTAAACAGCAGGAGCAACTCCTTGAGCAATATTGGTAAACTAAAGCAAAAGAGACAACGAAAAATGATCTGATAAACAATGAATAATACCACAAATGACAGCGCCTGTTGGTGATGTCACAGCACCCATAACTTTGATCATACAAGCCAAAGATTTTTTTATCACATCAAACAGGACTTCTGCTTTAAAAGTCTTTTTGCTATTTTCTCAAAAGAGTTCTCAGAGAACCAACTTCAGTTGCTTTAAAAGCTCACTCATCCTTCGATATTTTGACAATTCTCATAAGTATAGTTTCTAACCATAGCCATTCCACTCCTTCCTCACAAGGACATTTGGACTTTCCAGGACCCATACTAAAGGGCAGTCTCAGCATCTCATCATTTTTTAAGGAAAAGCGGTATAATTTGAAGCACCAGCTCCACAATAATCCCATTTTCCCCCAACGCACCTGCATATAACTAACTTTTTTCTCAATAGCACATTTTAAGGTCCCTCACTTTTTCTACAAAATACTAAATTCTGCTCATATTCAGTATGCCCATTTCTTAAACCGGCAAATTTATTATTTTTTCTTCACTTAAGATTGAAATCTACAATCTTAATATCTATGTATAATTATTCTATAAAAATGCATAGTCCCTCTCTAAAGAAGAGTACCTTCGAGTTACTTTATAATGCACTTTACCGATAAACTTCGATATTTTGCAAAGCTTTAAACTCTATGCAAAACACCGAAGTTATTATCATCACATTCACTGTTGTATATTACAACATTTTAAACGTGCTTATTTTTCAATGGCATTATAAAAAATACGTGGTGCACTATTCCACACCCATTTTTTAACATCAGGTGTCATAGCAATAATACTATATGTCTGATAGATAAACGCATAAGGTCCTTTTTGCATAAAATCACGCTGTAAATCGGCGTACATTTCTGCCCGTTTCTGTGGATCTTTTTGAAACAGAGCTGCCTGAACCTTCTTATTCATATCTTCATCCAAATAGCCGTGGCACCAACTAGGATAGCCTGTGTTTTTAGCCTCAAACCGATTATCCGGATTATAAACGAGACGTGAAGCCATTGTATAAGGATCTGCAGAATCGTTATTCCATCCCATAAAAATTGTATCAAAGCTACGTGCATAAAGTTTGGAAAACAACTGTGTACCGATAAAATGTTCAATCTTAAAGTGCACACCTATTTTTTTTGCATTGTCCTGGATAGACTGAGCAATAGGTAAAGCAAAAGGATAAGGAGATTTCCCTGCAAAAATATTGGCTTTAAAACCATTTGGATAACCTGCTTCTGTTAAAAGCTGCTTGGCTTTTTCAAGATCAAGTTTAAAGGGTTGCCCTTCTTTTTCATCCAAAGCTCCAAGATTACCGATGGGAATAAAGCTTGCCCGTGGAATACCAACATCTTTAAGAAGAGTCTTTCCCAGAGTGTCATAATCGATCAAATAACGCATTGCCAAACGCACCTTTTCATTGGCAAAAATAGGATTTGTCGTATTGAACCCCCACATTATCACAGATGGAGCCAACACTTTTTCAATCTTAATATCTGTTGTTACTTGGAGATCTGCTATATTCTCTGGCGTTAAATTACGTGCCACATCAATATCGTGTTTTTCCAACAACAAACGTTGTGTTCCAGGCTCAGCAATATGACGAATTAAGATCTTCTTCAATTTTGCTGGCTCTCCCCAATGATAGGAACTTGCACGCAACAAAATCGCCTCTCCAGAACGCCAGTTGACTAATTGATAAGGACCAACACAAGCAGCGTGACTTGCCAAATAGCGATTTCCCATATCACCATCTTGTTCGTGTTTCATAAGTGTCTCACGATCAAGTAAAGCAGCAACACGAGTAGTAAGAATATGGCCAAGGATGATCTCTGCTGGATAAAGCTTATCAAATTTCATCACCACTGTTTTCTCATCGGGGGCTTGAAGAGTAGAATCAATATTTTGTTCTGTAATTCCATATTCGTTAAATATAGCTGCTGCAGACAACTTCAATTTAACAACCCGCTTCATCCCCCAAACAAGATCATGAGCACCAGCAGGCCGACCATCATTAAACTTCAAATCATCACGCAAATGAAAAGTAATAACTGTACCCCCACCCTCATTTGAAACATCCCAACTCTTTGCCAAAGAAGGCGCTATTTTAGCTGCATCATCTGTAGCGGAATCGATTAAGTTATCACAAATATTAGCAATAATTTCATTGCCATAACGTTCATTGATCTGCGCAGGATCAAAAGTCTCAATTGAATCAAGATTCAAAGCCATTACAAGGGTATCAGTAGGTGTTTTTGCTGAAACTTGTTGCACAAACATCCCCATTGCAAGAACAGCAGAAACAAAAGAACTGCTCTTTTTCAATATTTTTCTTTTCACGTTCATAGAATTTTCCTTTTAACGTTTATTGTATAAATTTCCCTGCAGCAAAACGTGCTTAATAATTAAGTTTAGACGAACTATAGGCTTCTAAAAACTAAGTTTTAAAATCTTTAAGAACAAACACCTCTTGCCAATCACTTCTCCTGCCCACACTTATAAGCCAAACCAAAACACTCTGATATATAATGAACGCTCACCAACAATAGAGCTTATTCACGATATCATAACGCCTACTATTGAAGACTATAAGACTAAGATTCCTTTTTTCTCTTGTATCTTGTTTCTTCTAATATTTCTAATTTCATCAAAGCACTATCCCTATTTATTAAAGTACTTTAATAATAAAGAGCCTTCATAAGAATTTGAAACTTCGGTAAAACAGGAAAATTCGTCAATTTGCCAAGTAAAACGACTTTTATTCCTTTTTCAAAAGAAAAATTCGAATTTTTTCATCACTCCCCGTAAAATAATACCCTCCAATTAGCATTTCCTCATCCTTCAAAGCAAAAGACAATACGGATACTATTAAAAACTGATATTTCTCGTGTTTCCCCATAACAAAACTTTTCTTGCACATCGTAAAGTCTTTGCTTCTTTAGCAATGCTAGCTTCTGCAACAGTTGTTGCAATAATTTTTCAGTAAATAAACTGACCACTTTTCAATTCAGAGAAACTGAGATATTCAGTCTTAACATCTACACAAACATATCTTTAATAAAAATGCCCCCTTTTAAATAAAGATCTTGAAAAGACATTTAGTATATCCCTCCCTATTCACGATCTTCGACGTCTTGCAAAACTTTAAAACTTATGCAAAACGCCAAATATATTATGGCTATGCTCTTTATCTATTTGACAGCATTGAAGACACACTTATTTTTCAATTTTACTATAAAAAATTTGTGGCGCACTATTCCAAACCCACTTTTTGACATCAGGTGTCATCGCGATAACAGTATATTTCTGATAGATAAACGCATAAGGACCTTTTTGCATCAGTTCACGTTGTAAATCAGCATAGATTTTCGCCCGTTTTTGTGAATCTTTTTGAAACAATGCCTCTTCAACCTTTTCATTCATCTTGGCATCAAAATACCCATGCTGCCAACTAGGATAGGCTGTGTTTTTTGCCTCAAACCGATTATCCGGATTATAAACAAGACGT
>NZ_JBHIOQ010000096.1:0-10221 GCF_042195565.1 Bartonella sp. AP88XZML
TCCTTTTGGCGCATATCTTTATCCCTTTTGGAACATAATTAGCAAAAAGGCATTGTATCTCCAGCATATTCAAGGAGATAAAACATGGAAACTCGCATTCCTGAAAACACACCATTTGAGACGAATTTTCTAGGAGAAACGTCTCTAGAAGAAAAGTATTCACTCTTTCACACACCCATTTCATGGTCCGCAATCTTTGCGGGACTGGTGACGGCTCTTGCCACCTCAATCTGCCTCTCTTTTCTGGTCGCAGCTTTAGGCTTAAGCCAAATGGATTTCACTTCTTCATCCCCATTTGAAGGCTCTTTCCTCTCCTTTGGCGTGGGTTCCGTTATCGTTACACTGATTAGCCTAGCCTTGGGAGGCTTTGTAGCTGGACGTTTTGCTGAATCCTCAGGGATTCTTCATGGCTTTCTCACTTGGGCTCTCATAACATTGCTGATGACCCTCCAAGCCATCCACGTGGTTTCTAGTACAGCAAAGATAGGAGCTAAAACGGCTCTAGAAAACAGCTCCATGGTCCAACAAACCGTTGACAGCCTAAAAAACAATATTTCCCCTATACTTGCAAAATTAAATAGTGAAAGTCTTGAACAGTTTTTTGCAAAAAATAGTGACAATGATATCAATTTTGACCAACTTAGGAGTGAATTGCGCACCCTTCTCAATAAAAGCGACATTCCTGCTCTCAACCCTGATCGCTTGAAACAAACCTATCAAGCTGCACTCAATGATATTGGTTCTGCGATAAAAGCTTTCAAAAATGATCCTTCTTACTATCGCACCACTTTAAAAAATCTTGGTGAGCGCCTGTCTGATCGTGTAGAAGATCTCACGACAAAATTTGATCGAAGTGATATCATCAACGCGCTTATGAAGGATGGCATGTCCCGTGCGGATGCACAAACAGCAGCCAACCATGCTGTTCAACTCTATCAAAGCGCAGAAGAAAAGACCGAAAAAGCCATCAAAGCCCTTGAAGAACAGGCAGAAACACTCTCAGACAATCTTGAGGATACGATCAAGGCAGCAAAAAACACTGCAACTAAAGCCACAAAAACAGCCTCCAATATGGGGTGGTGGGGCTTTTTAGGAAGTCTGGTAGGCGCCATTATTTCCAGTGTTTTTGGCTATTATGGTTATAGAAGCCGTAAGGACACTTTCATGCTTTAAAAACTTATAGCTCAAAAAGTATAAAACCAATAAAAAGCTGCACACATGGTGCAGCTTTTTATTACACCTGCGTGAAAAGCTTTTTGTATAAATGGCAACTTACGACCTTACAATATTCAGACAAAGCTTTTTAAAATTCAAACTTGAAAGCAAAATACACAAATGATGAGAGAATATTGTGCTCATCTTCCTTAAAAATCAAAAATCCTCGAAGAAAAAAATCTATCTTTTTATAAGAACGTAGAGAGCTCTTCATTATATGCAGTGTATCCCTTCAAAGAAAGAAGCAAAAAAAATCATGCATCTCTTTGTTGTTAAGAAAAAAAGCGTATACCCTTTTCAATGATATTACTAAAAAACACCTCAAAAAAACAATGATATAACTTCAAAAAGAATAAGAAATATTTTCAAACAACATGACATTTGACAAAAAATAAATCCATGCTAAGTGTAAGAAATTGGTAGTTTTTTTATATTTAAATTATCTGTATTTTATCAACTATAAGGGGGTAAATATATGAATATTTCACTTAATAAAGTAAAAAATGTTATTGAATTGGCTGCTGATGAAGTTGTGCCAACTGCAATGCTTACTAAGTATGCACAGCGTAACGATATTCAAATTTATCAAAGTGAGCTTGATGAGCTTAATATGAATGATTCGCTGGAAGTTTAATGATGTATTGTTGATGCAAATCTGCTTATCCATCCATCTTTAAAAATTAAGCTTATTTAATAGCATGTTTCAGTTATTTTCAGAGGGCTTTTCTCAAAAAATTTGGGCTAAGCAAGCAGCTGAATTGTCAATTTCACACATCCCTTTCACTGAAAGGGATGTGTTGGACGCTCTAAGGCAATACGCTCTACATCCTTGTAAACTCTCAGCGTCTAATCCTAAATCCGAAGTCATAACAGTGGTTAATGGCGTGCGGAGCCCACATCCTCTTCCAAACTTTCTTGTTTTAGAGACGGATAGGACTATAAAAGAGTATACTGCCCGTGTTGATCAATATGCCGAAGGGCAAGAATGGGCAGTCATGTATTATGGGTTATACGCTGCAACCCCTGCACTATGGGATGCAGCAAAAAAGTTTGCAGATCAATTAGCACATTCTTTAGGTTTTAGACCCGGTGGACGCGTGGATATTGACTGCTTCATCGGCCGATATTCTTCTACCTATGTTGGAGTCCATGTGGATCACGCCCATAATTTTGGTTTTACTCTACAGGATGGCAAAACAATGTTTGCTTGGCCTGGCACACGAAGAGACCTCCAAGGGCTAAAATATCCTGAATATGAGCAACATAAAACAACAGCAATTGCGCTGCAAAATCGGACAGACCGCGTTGCCTATTTTCCTCATGATGCCTTCCATGTTGCCGAAACGGGAGAAAAGATTGCTGTAAATATCAATGTCGCTTTTTGGGAAACAGCACATGATGCACAACACCATAGAGATTATGTCAAGCATTTACTCCATCTTGATGATCGAACGCGACATGATATCCGCACATCAGGAAGAGCAAATTTAAACCCTGATAATGCTTTTCAGCACTCCGCACTAAACTCTGCCATCACACATGGTACCTTAAAACGCCATATGCTTGTTTCTCAATTAATTTGCGATACAAGTTCACGTTTATGTGTCAAGCGCCCCCTTATTGACGTTTCCGAAATTGAAAGTGAAATCACTCTGCGCCCACTCGCGACCCTCCAATGGGTGCCCTTACTAGAAACAAAAGAACTCCTCATCGCTGCAAATGGGCATTGTGCCAATTTCGAGTATAGCTCTCATTTAGAGAGCTTCCTTTCCCAACTTTCATTAGGAAAAAAATTAGATCTAGCAAAATTAAATGATAAATCCTACAGATATGCGCAGGAAGAAATTTTAAAAACCGTAAAAGCTTTAGCATCTTGGGGAGCATTGTGACAAAGAAAAAATCCATAATTTTCGCCCAAATAGGACTTTTTCTTGTTTTGGGCTTAAGCAGCTTTGCCGATGAAACGGCTCAAGTCACTTTTGCTTTACACTTAGCAGAAAGTACAGCCTCCATTTCAATGCTGCTTTTTGCAGGGCTTATAGGAGGAATTTGTGCAGGTCCCATTGCTCCGCGTCTTTTGCACCGCTTCCAGCCAGCGCACACAGTGACTGTTGTTTTATTGTTTGAAGCACTCTTTATAGCCACAGCTGCAATCGCCAACCAGTTTTGGTTTTATATTGCTCTTTCTTTCGCACTGGGTTGTGCAGGTTCACTGTTTTGGTCTGCTATCCTCGTTGCCGTACCTGACTTCGCAAAAAATGATCAGCAATTAGACCGTATCAACCGCATTATCCAAACAGTCCGTAATCTTGGCTATATTGCTGGACCACTGTTAGGAGGTGTGCTATATGGTCTCTCAAACGGGCAAAAAGGGCTCTTTGCACTATCTATCATGGTTCTCTGTGCAACCTTTATCACTCTCTTCTGTTTTAAAAGTTTAAACATACATATGCCAACAACCACAACACAGCAAGCCAAAAAGGGACTAGATTTAAGAGGGCTCTTGCGTAAAAAAAATGTTGTCTATGCTCTTTCTCCCCTCATCATCACCATCATCCTCACCTCTGCTCTCAACGTCTTATCGATTGTCCGCATTCGTACCGATCTCAACTTAAGCGCTGAAACCTATGGGGTAATCACAAGCATGATAAGTCTAGGCCTCGTGGTTGGTCCACTCTGTTTCTCCAGCCTTTTTCATCGCTTTGGCAATGCCGCTGGTGCATCACTGGCTGCCACAACCATTGGCTTAGCAATTTTCTGCTTTTCTCTCACACACATTGTATGGTTAATGATGCTGTCATTTTTCATCCTTGGTGGTGCAAACGGCGTACAAAATGCTCTAATGGCAAGTTTTATGATGAAAGCCATTCAGAAAGAACACCGAAACAACCAAATGCCCGCCTATATCTTCATCATACAAACAGCGGTGTGCCTTGGCTTTCTAGGAGCTGGTTTTGTAAAAGTGCATCACACCCAATACACACTATTTATCATTGGCATTGCCACCATGATCGCAGGCCTATTAGGCTTTACGTTAAACCGCGCTATGCAAAAAAAGGAATGGGATAATGCCTAGCAAACTTTGCCATCTTTTCTCTCGAAAAAAACCATGCCCAAAAATGGCATAAAAATCATCACCTAATCAAATTATTGTATCTCCCATGCAACCCCATACCAAGCAATGTGATTTTGATAAACCATTCTCGTGTGGAGGAACAAACAACCCCAGCAAACAACCATTGCCAAAACTTGATATTTCAAAGCAGAAGAAAACAGTTTAACATCATGCAACAAGACCCTATAGGCTTAAACTTTTACAATAGAACAGGTGGTTATGTATGGCAACTGGCAGACTATATGCTACATGACTTGAATGAAAGCATCCACACACTTGAATTGCAAAAACCAACACCACCTATAGCCATCAATTCTTTCGCTGTCTACCCACGTGAACTCAATCCTTTATCACGCGTTCAATGGGCAAAGGACGTACAGATAACGAGAAACAAACCAGCACTCATTGGCAAACGGCAAATACAACCCATCACCATTGTTTCTACAAAAGGAGCGACATTTGGCGGATTCGACTTTCCCATATTTGAAGCACTTCGTGAAGGCTGCCTTGTCCAATCCTTAAAAGAAATCAAACTCAATGGTACTCTTCTTGCCTCTGGAAGTCTTTTGATATCACTGCTACGACACGGTCTCATCGAAACAGATCAAAAAGCCTTTTCAGAAAATGATGCAACAGCTCTTTTACGAGAGACAACATGTCGTATCATCGATTCTCCTCTTGGCACTCTTGCCATTAATCAACTTAATGGGCGCACAATCCGGCTTCATGAAAAAACAAAACATCTCTTGCAGAAAGCTGCCACACCAATGCATCTTCAATACCCGCTAGAGGCTTCAATAAAGTTTCTTGTAAAAGCAGGAATGCTACGATTGCTCACATTATAAGGATAAAAAGATGCAGCTGATAAGACCTGGCATGGGAACAGAAAATAGTGCTCAACTTATCCATACGCTTATTCAAATGGCAAGACCGCGCACAGTCATTGAAATCGGTGCTGGTGATAGTACGCGCTTTATCGCAAAAGCACTTCAAAAAGCGAAATTATCATGGCAACAAGATAAAAAGCTTTTAGAATCCGCCATTTGGGAAGAGCGCACAGCGTTGCTTGATCCTTCAGGAGTCCTTGAGAATTACGAACCACGGCTTATCACAATTGATGATTTTACAGTAGAAGGTCAATCAGCAGAAGAAGCATGGCAAGAACTTCTTAAAGATAGCATTAAAAAAGACACTGTAACATTTATCAATGAAAATTTTTTCTCTCTTGATGAAAGCACCCTCAAATCTTGGGCGCCAATAGATTTTGCTTGGATTGATGCAGGAACCCCCGCAGATGATGTACGATTTGTTCTAACCCTTTGGGAACATATCACACCTGGTGGTTATCTTTGTTTGCATGAACCAACAATGATAACAACAATTGCTCTCAATGGCGAACAACGGGTTCGACGTGTTAGAACCCCTATCTGGGAAGAACTCCTCTATCGGCTTGATGGCTCCTATGAGGCTTTAACACTCCCCGAAAACCACAAATATCGCCAAGGTGGTCTGGGAATTATTCGCAAACGCACCCCAGCCGAACAAATTGTACGCGCACAATCACTACAAGCAGAACTCATAGAAATCAATGAACTTCCCATTCGCAACGATCTTTTGCCCATGGGAAAAGAAACCCTTTACAAACGCAATACCCGCAATTCACTGATCTCTGCCATGACATCACCGACACTGCGCGCTGTTTATGCCACCATCATCCTTGGTGCAAAAAATCTTACTGATATCCTCAAACATGTCGATTCAGATGCCAAAAACATTCACAAATCCATCAATCGCCTTTTGAATCTCGGACTTATTCACAACACAACAGAAGGATTTCAAGCCGAAGAGACAGTGTGGAAAATGCTAGAAAATAAACATGAACGGAATAGGGAAAATTTAAGCGACCGCCATTTAGAAACAGAAGAGATGCTATCAAAAATTGGTGAAGCCTTTCAAATGGGAAAAACCTATAGCGAAACGGAAGTTTCCAAGATATGCAACCTCTTTACGATAGACTTTGCCCGATTACGACGCACTCTTGTTGAGAGAGGTTTTTTACAACGCCATGGAGGCAAATATCAACGCATGCGCTAAAAGAGAATTGAAAAATGATTAGCGAACGCTATCGTTTTTCTTCTCTATTTCAAGAGAATGAATAACCTTCCACTAAAAAAATATAATTTCATTAAAAGGTTACAAAATCATTCATCCCTTTCATATGTTGACAATCTATGGAGATGAGATTAGCGTGCTCTCTTCGCAAGAGATGCAATGGGGAGGAACAAGAGTGCGAGATGTCAATTGGTTATCAAATAGGATTAGAAATAGTCAAAACCATCAGGAGAAGATATAGGATCAAGGTCTCAATGATCTTACGATTGTTGCGCGAACATCAGGGCGCGGTATTGTAGCTAAATCAGGAAAGACTTATATTGATTTTATGTCATGTTCGTATCTAGGGCTAGAACGTCATCCAGCGTTAAGTGATGCTGTAAAGTCTTCCGTAGAGAGATTTGGTGTGCAATATGCAGCTGCACGAACGCGTGCGAAATGTATATTATTTGATGAGCTTGAGTTAAAGCTAAACACCATTTTTCTTGATTCCCACTCTGTCATATTTAATTCCGTAGGTGCAACCCATCTTGCAGTTATGCCCATATTAGGTTCAGGAGAACTTCCAGGATATCCTATAACAGCAAATGGTGTTGTATGGATTATCGATAAAGAAACGCACGCATCAGTGCAAATTTTACGTGGTATACTTGAACAATTTGGAAATTATATAAGAATCCCATTTAAAGATATTGCAACACTAGAGAAAACCCTACAGGAAAATAAATTACAAAATAGAACGCCTGTTTTGATATCTGACTCTCTCGGTTCTATGGGAGGAGCAAATGACGTTAAAAAATTAACCCAATTAGCAAAACTCTACGGTGGATATTATTATGCGGATGATGCACATGGCACCTCAATCATAGGAAAAAACGGCTGTGGTTATACACTTCATTTATTAGAAAAATACGAAGAGAATCTTATTTTAATTTCTTCTTTGTCAAAAGCATTTGGCTCTCATGGTGGTTCAGCATCATTTAGCAACAAAGAAGCTGCATCGTTTATTAAGAAATATGCGCTTAATTATATTTTTAGTGGTCCACCTTCTCTCCCAGGAATAGCAGCTTGCCTTGCTTCTGCAGATATTCATCTTTCACAAGAAATTAACCAACTTCAACGTGAACTGCATAAAAATATTTCTTATTTTGATCAAAGAGTCTCCAACATTGAGGTACAGGAACCGCTAAGTCCCATTAGATCTATCTTTATGGGTGCTGAAGACAAAGCGATAAGTGCCTCATATAATTTAAGAAAGCGCGGTTTTTTGGTTACAGCGGCAATGTATCCAACAGTGGCTAAAAAGAAAAGCATTATTCGCGTAGCGATATCAGCAGCACACACTAAACATGACCTCGAAACATTTGCAGCAAATATGAATGAATTGACAGAGCTTTCCTCTGCTTACTGAGATCATAACAGCTTATAAAAATGCGTCCGCAATATTACAATTAAAGCCTATGGCTTTGAAACCAACACATAGAAAAGATTTCTTCTAAATCATGCAAACGCAACTAAAACCACAAGACCGTTTTAATCAGCTCATGGCTAAAATAATAAAGAAACGCACTCAACACCAATATCAATCGTTAGCGGCTTTATACATTCTCAAAGTCGATGAAATAATTAAAATATTTTCTCTCCATCAAATATCGTCATGAAAAGGATTTAGCAATGGAACTTTATTGGATTGTTGCGCAAGAAGAATATGCCAACGCACAAGATATAGAATATTCCTATTCAGAATATACAGAAGAGTTTAATAAAAGAGGCATAAAATTCCAGTTTTTAAAATTAGAAGACTGCCTTATCAAAGCAAATCATGCAGATGAATTTATTTTTTTATATCAAGGTATTCCACTGAATCCAGATCATTCTGCATATATTTTATCCAAAGCAGATCTAAACCCACAAGCAAGAGCCATCAGTCTCACATTAAGAAATTATTTTAGGATAAGTGGTACACACCTTCTTAACGAATGCATTTATGGCATAGAAAATCTTGAGTGGGATAAGATTGCACAAATGGCATTAGCACGTAAGCTAGGAGCTCCAGTGCTTCCATTCACGATGTGTGGCTATCATAAACAAACAGTACCTACAATCACATCTTTTGTTTCATCAGAATATAAATCTTTCATTTTCAAACCCGTTAGCTCAGGAATGGGATTTGGTGTCATTAAATCAGATGGATTACAACATGCAATGAGTATAGGAAATCTGATTTCAACTTCTTCTTCTGAATATTTTTTAATGCCTTTTGTAAAGGATGCACAGGATGTAAGATTTTTCTTCATATCAGGAAAACTCTGTTTTGTGAAATTTCGCACACCTCAAGGAGACGGTTATATTGGAAATGTTGCACGCGGCGGCAAAAATACGATTCTTACTGAAGCAGCTTTTATAACCGCATATGGCAAGAAAAAATTCTATCCTGAAATGCTCGGTATTTCTAAAAACATCGTAGAAAAAACAAAAAACAATATTCTTGCAGTGGACTGGCTGGTAAATCAAGAAGGATACTATTTCAACGAAATGTGCACAGCAGAAACAGGGCTGACAAAACTTCCTCAAGAGATACAACAAAATGTATTTGATCATTTAACGACACTTCTATGGAAATTCCATGGGCAAAAATAAAATAACTTTTTTCATCTATAGCACAGTTTTTCTTTCTGAATTTTCCTTTTTCTTTGTACTCCCTTTGCTTGGAAACTCTTCTCTCATAACTGCTGCCAATGTCGCTTTTTATCTCGCTGGATCAGTAATCCTTGAAAGCATTCTCATGGTAACCACAACAGGTTTATTAGAAAGATTTTCGCGTAAACTCTTAATGGCTACCGCCTTTATTTTAAGGAGTAGCGCTTTTGTGTGCATTATCCTATCGCTCACACCTTCTGCATGGTTGATCTTTTTTACCTTAATGGCTTTTTCGAAAGCAATTTCAAAGCCATTTTTGAGAGAAATTTTATCAGAACATCTCAATGAAAATGCTCTTAAACGCGCATTAACTCTCTATTCTTTTTTTCAAAATGCTGCTGTCGTTATCGCCCCTCTTGTTGCAACAAGTGCCATAAAATACAACGCATCGACCTTCTTAATGTTTTTTTTTGCACTCATTGGTTTGTATCTTTGTGTTCTATCCATTCAAATTGTTTATCATTACCCACATAAAACATTATCTCTTGAAAAGAATAAAAAAATAAAGAATCCTTTTCTTTCTTCTTTAAAAACAATAATACATAATCGTTCTATTGCTTATTTGCTGGTCACGGCTTTGCTTTGTACATTCCTCATGGGAATTTTCATCACCACCACAACACTTCTCAGTAAATTTGACAGAAATCTCGCCCCTTATAGTGGAATTTTCTTTTCAATTGTTGGCATCAGTATTTGTATCTGGCAAGGAATAATCAATAAACATCTCAGCCTTTCTGATAAATCAACTTTCTACCTATTATGGCTTATGGGAAGTTTCGCTGCATTTTTCCTCATGGGTGGCGTCTTTACCGCTGTGACTGCGTTAATTGCCTACAGTGTCTATGAATCTGTCATGGTTCCAGAAATATACTATCAAGCAGGGAAAACAACTACATCCCTCTCTGCCAGTGTTCTTTTTAGTTATATTCTTGTTATTTCAAATATTGGCCAAGCTGCCGGCTCATGGACAAGTGGATGGATCATCAGCCATTTCAACAATCACATCGCTTTCACCTTTTGCATGATTGTTGGTATCTCCGCCTTTGCTTCTTGCCTTTGCCTCATGCAAACTAAAAAAA
>NZ_JBHIOQ010000097.1:0-5745 GCF_042195565.1 Bartonella sp. AP88XZML
AAAAAAATGGCAAGGGGATTGCAACATGTTCCCTATATTCCCTTTATGAAAGGAGGGCATTTTAATCCTGCTCATAAGGAAGTTGAAACCAAAGCCGTTAGGGAAGTTGCAAAAACATTATATGATGATGGTGTTGAGAATGTTGCAGAGCGTCTTGGCTCTGCGCCCCGTCATGCATTTTTGACAGATATTAGTCCAAATTTAGAAGTATCCCTTGCGAATATGGGGAAGACAAATGTGCATGTTTCTGAACTTTTGAAAGGAGCACATGGGGAACGAGTGCAGAATGCTATTCACCGTATTGGTCAATCGGCAGATGAAAACATTACACCTCTTCAAGATACGAAAGTTTTAAAAAGGGTGCTTCAAGAGCAAGGAGAAAAAGAATATAAACATCTTTATGCAGAAGCAATGCAAACTCCCATAGCAAAAAAGCATTATCCAGCTCTTAATAGGCTTTTCAAAAATAAATGGTTTCAAAACGCTGTAAAAGAAGCAGTTGACACCTTAGAAGGAGACCCGCGCACAGCAATTGCTCAACGATTTTATGATAAAGATTTTATCCATATAAACTATAAACCCACAATGGCGTTATTAGATCAAACGAAGAAATCTATTGATGATTTAATCGAAAAGTCCCGGAATTTTGGTGATAAACAAAAGGCTACAGGGTACCAAATACTTAAGAATAATTTGGTAAAGATAACGGATGAAATCTCCTCTACTTACAAAGCAGCGCGGGCTAGTGTAGAAAAATATAAAGGTTTTCAAGAAGCGATAGAACAAGGCAAAAACATTGTACAGAGAGATGTTTCTGGAGAGGGGATTAAAGAAGGTCTTCGTAAAGGAGCAATGTCTAGTGGTCTCAATACTTATCATGTAGGGATGAGAGACTATATTGATGATCTATTAAAAGGTTCGCGTCCTGTTAATAGACTTTCGAATATTTTACAAACGGGTCGTATGTCAGATAATCTAAGCAGATCTTTAAGCTCTAAAAACATTCATGGGTTTAGAAAAGCTGTAGAGGATGAAAGGTTCTATGAAGATGCGGCGCAAAGAGCCCTAAAACCGTTTCAGGGAACGCCCGAACCTAATTATTTAACAGGTGTTAATCTACCGTACGGGAAAGTTAGTACAGCACGTGCAGGGGCAAAGATTACACAAAATATTTTATCTGATACGATTAGGAAATTACCTCAAAAAGAGAGACAAATACTTGAACGAGATATAGCGAAATTAGCAACTTTTGGCGTTAAAGGTATGAACCAGCAGGAAGTTGCTCAAATGTTACAAAGATTTATACGATTACATAAAGCAGGAATCGTTAGTGACCATTTGTGGCATTTCATTTCTTCGGTAATGGCAGGAGAAGCGGGAAGATTTTTAAGGAGTAAGGTTCAATGACCCGTTCTAGTCCGGTAGATGAAGCGATCCGTCAAGCAGCAGCGCGTTATGGTTTGCCAGAAAGCTATTTGTACCGTGTTGCGCAAGTGGAAAGTGGAGGCAATCCGAATGCAAGGAATCCCCGTTCTTCTGCTGGTGGGTTGTATCAATTTATAGACAGCACCGCCAAACAATATGGTTTGCAGGATAGGTTTGATCCCATGCAAGCAGCTGATGCCATGGGGCGGTTGACGCTTGATAATCGCAATCATTTAAGCCGCCTTTTGGGAAGAGCGCCTAGTGAAGCGGAATTGTATTTAGCACATCAACAAGGAGCAGGGGGAGCCGCGCGGCTTCTTCAAAATCCCCATGCCAATGCGGCGCAAATTGTTGGGAGCAATGCGGTTGGCTTGAATGGTGGAAACAACGCTATGCGTGCAAGTGATTTTGTCAACCGTGTATTACAGATGTATGGGGGGCAGCCTCATAGAGCAAGTCCTACAGCGCATGGTGGCATTAGAAATAGAGACAACTTTTTAGAGGTTTTAAGGGCATTATTAGCATCACAAGAAGAGGCTTCGGAAGAAGAAGAGAGTGATGATGATGATAATCCTTTGATGACGCAATTCATGCGGGCGTTTTACGGACCATTTTACAGAAGCTAGGATTCACGAGAAATGTCAACGATTTATGATTGGTCGCTTAGAGCGTCGGATAATACGCGTTGTGATGCTTTAATTGATTGGTCAGAAGGGCAGCATCCTAGCAGTGTGAATAAGAGCGCCCGTGTGATGATGCAACGCGTGCGTGAATATTTATCGGATACGGGTGGTGCGCTTGAAGGGATTGTTACCAATGATCATGCACAACAAACGAGTACGATACGTCTTCAAAGCCAATCGCAATTTTTAGAGTATAAGAATGGGATTGTTTTGCGTTTTATGGCGACAGGTAGGAATGTTGGAGAAACCACAGTCTCCCTTAATTCTTTAGATGGCAAGCCGGTTTATAAAGCAACAGAATTAGGGGTTGGTCCTTTATCAGGAGGCGAAATCCAACAAGGGTGCATTTATACATTGTTTTATAATGGAGATCATTGGCATCTTGTTAATCCTACCCCACTCCCTTTAGAAGAAGAAGAAAGCAGTCTTTATCCCACGGGTTTTATAGGAACGTTTGGCATGCGTGGGATTCCAAAGGATTGGTTAATTTGCGATGGGAAGGCTTATTTGCGTCGTGATTATCGTGATTTATTTGAGACGATAGGAACGGTTTGGGGAGAGGGTGATGGCGCCACGACATTTAATGTTCCCGATTTTCGAGGGATGTTTTTACGGGGGCTTGATGGAGGGCGCAATATTGATGAGGGGCGTTCTTTTGCAAGTGTGCAAACAGATTTAATCGAGTCGCATCAACATCAAGGACAGAGCCTTTCGATGTCTCATTTTACCAGCAACGAAAACTTTTGGGATGGGAATACGACGGATGTGTTGGGCTATCGTCTAGGCTTGTTTGGGGGGAGTTCTCTAGCGAATTTTATGGGCATAGAGCGTGAGAATTTAGGGGGCTACATTGTAAGTTCTCATACTCTTGATGAGAACCAAGAGGTTGTTTTGGAGAGCACTGGTGAAGGCGAGACGCGTCCAGTTAATGTGAGTGTTCTGTTTGCGATTAAGACATGAGGTGTAAGATGTCGACGATCTATGATTGGTCTTTCAATGCCTCCTTGAATGCCTATTGTGATGATTTGATTGATTGGTCAAAAGGACAACGTCCTAGTAGTCTGAATAATAGTGCTCGTGTGATGATGCAGCGTGTGCGTGAATATTTATCGGATACGAGTGGTGTGATTGAAAGCACTTTTACGGTTGATACTGAACACCAGACGACGTTGATAAGACTTCAAAGCCAATCGCAATTTTTAGAGTATAAGAATGGGATATCAATTTGTTTTAAAGCGAAGAGCAAGAATGTTGGGGAAACCGCAATTGCCTTGAATGATTTGGCGGCTAAACCTGTTTACAAGGCGACGGAATTAGGCATTCGTGTTTTATCTGGGGGCGAGCTTCAAAGGGGATGCATTTATAGCTTGGTTTATAGGGATCATGCTTGGCAAGTTTTAAATCCTACGCCTCTCTCTTTATCGCAAGAGCCGGTTATCCCTGTTGATCCACCAGGGACGATAGGGATTTTTGGGATGCAAGTTTTGCCAGATGGCTGGTTACCATGTGATGGGAAGGCTTATTTGCGTAGTGATTATCCTGCTCTTTATGAAGCGATAGGGATCAGGTGGGGAGGCGCTGATAGTTGGACGAAGTTTAATGTTCCCGATTTGCGTGGTGTTTTTTTACGAGGTGTTGATGATGAGCGCGAGATAGACCGCTTTCGTTATCTTGGCACTTTACAAAATGACGCAATGAGAAAGCATGATCATAGTGGTCAATCCTTTACGATTTTGAATGATGAAAATCAGGAAGAGAGTTGGCATGGTGATATGACGATCATCTGGGGATATGTGTTGAATGACCAGCAAAGATTGAAGCTTGCTGAACGTTTGGGCGTGAGAGCAGAGGATATACGCGTGCACCATAAGCTCGCCTTTCCCCATTCCCACCTTCATATGCGCGATGTTGTTTGGGCTCGTTCAGGTGTAAGTGAGACGCGCCCGATTAATATGAGTGTTGTGTTTGGAATCAAGACGTGAGGTTTAGATGTCCACGATTTATGATTGGTCTTTAACGGCATCTGAGAATGGTGGTGCTGATGCTTTAATTAATTGGTCAGAGGGACAGCACCCTAACACGGTTAATAATAGCGCTCGTTTTATGATGCAACGGGTAAGTGAGTATTTATCGGATACGGGGGGTGTNCTCGTTTTATGATGCAACGGGTAAGTGAGTATTTATCGGATACGGGGGGTGTTCTTGAAGGGATTGTGACGGTTGATAATAACCAAAAGACGAGCGTGATAAGGCTTCTAAGCCAATCGGCATTTTTAGAGTATAAGAATGGCATATCGGNGCTTGAAAGCATTGTTACGGTTGATAATAACCAAAAGACGAGCGTGATAAGGCTTCTAAGCCAATCGGCATTTTTAGAGTATAAGAATGGCATATCGGTTTGTTTTAAAGCGAAGGGCAAGAATGTTGGGGCGACAACAATTGCTTTAAATAATTTAGCTGGTAAGCCCGTTTATAAGGCGACAGAAACCGGTTTATTAGCCTTATCGGGAGGAGAGATACAAGATGGCTGTCTTTATACCGTTATTTACGATGAAGATATAACTGGTTGGCAAATTCTCAATCCGACAAGGGGCAAAGTTTCTTCCTTAAAACGTTTACCTTCCGGTCTGATAGGACCGTTTGCAATGGAGCGCTTGCCAGATGNCGGTAAGCCCGTTTATAAGGCGACAGAAACCGGTTTATTAGCCTTATCGGGAGGAGAGATACAAGATGGCTGTCTTTATACGCTTGTGTATGATGAAGAGCTTACGGGTTGGCAAGTTCTCAACCCGACAAGGGGCAAAGTTTCTTCCTTAAAACGTTTACCTTCCGGTCTGATAGGACCGTTTGCAATGGAGCGCTTGCCAGATGGTTGGTTGCCATGTGATGGGAAGGCTTATTCGCGAAGAACGTATAGAGCCTTGTTTGAAGTAATAGGGACGACGTGGGGAGAAGGTGATGGCGCCACGACGTTTAATGTTCCCGATTTTCGAGGAATGTTTTTACGGGGACTTGATAATGAACGCAATTTAGACCCTTGGCGTTCTTTTGCAAGTATACAATCCTGTTCTTTAAAAGCGCACGAACATTTTATAGGTCCAGCGTCATCAGAAGGTCTTTCTTCTCGAAAAAAACGGGATGTTTCTTCTACTGAAGCGCCCGTGACAAGGCGCAAGAGATCTGTAGACGAAGAGTGTGTAGGTTTGAGTGGGGATGCTTTGGACAAGTGTAATCAAGAATTTGACCAAATAGCAGGAAGTCCACAGGTAGAGACTCCCTTTTGGTTTACAGAAAAAGACAAGCCGCCGCGTTTACCTTGGTTTATCAGGAGCCCCTTTGCTAATTTTTTATATTATTCAATGCCTATAACAGAAGGTCTGAATGACAGAGAGCATCATGAACATCATCTCATGGCAGAGAGGGTTGGTGGTGTTGAAACGCGCCCCGTTAATGTGAGTGTAATTTATGGGATCAAGACATGAGGAGTTGAAATGTCATTAAAACCGTTTGCGATATCAGAGATTAGCGACCCGTCTCAAGTACGGGTCGTTTTGTATTCTGGGGGAGGTTTTGTACATGCGCCGCTTACTGGCGTTTTTGATTTACTGAAAGCAGCATTGAAAACAGAGCTTGATGG
>NZ_JBHIOQ010000098.1:0-1160 GCF_042195565.1 Bartonella sp. AP88XZML
AACTTCCAGTTTTTGGGCGATTTTGAGTAAACACCCTGCGCTTACACGATTGAAGCCTTTTTCATATTTTTGGATTTGTTGGAAACTGACACCTAAATAGCTTCCTAATTCTTTTTGAGAAAGCCCCATGGCAATTCTTTTTTGACGAATTCTTTTGCCTATCAGAATGTCGATAAAATTTGGATTTTTGGTTTGCACTTCAAGCCCCCCTCCGGTTGCGAGCGCCCTCGCATTGGTATTCCGGGAGTCTAAAAGTACTGAACCCTAGTCAGCTTTTTTGCTTTTAGTGCGGAAACGCACCTGGACATAGCAAAAACTCCCGGAATTCCGGGATACCCACAAGAGTGGGTTCAATTGTACGCTAGGGTTTAGGGCTTTTAGTTCCCTGTTGATCGTTGCGTGGACGATCAAAATTACACTTTAAGTGATAAAGTAATTTCAGAAGATTGGCAAGAAAAATCAAAATAATCTCAAAGACTATAAGATTGGGTACTTTTTAAAAAAGTGCGAAATATGGATTATAAATCGCGCTTTTACCTATCAGAATGTCGATAAAATATGGATTTTTAGTTTGCACTTCAAGCCCCCCTCCGGTTGCGAGCGCCCTCGCATTGGTATTCCGGGAGTTTGAAAGCACTGAACTCGATCAGCCTTTTGCTTTTAGTATTTATAATACTTGGACATAGCAAAAGCCCCCGGAATTTCCGGGATAGCCATAATTGTTTATGTGTTAAGTTTTAAGGAATACAACTCCTTATTGACCGCTGCGTAGACGACCAAAAAACACAGGCTAATTCATAAAGTAATTTCAGGAGATTGGCAAGAAAAATCAATATCCCATAAAATGGCGTGATTTGGAGGGGTGTGGAGTGCTGGTTTGAATTTGACTTAAGGGGTATATGAATGGAATAATATTAATTGTTACTCTTTTGCTTAATCAGAAATCAGCCACAAGATTGCTTTTTGTTTTTTCGGCTGGAGCTCTCTAAAATTTTTCAAAAGAGTGTTTTCTTTTTCGCTGTATGTTTCTTGATCATGGTGTGAGGCAATTTTTTCTACTGAGACATCTTCTTTTGTCACAATATCTGCATAAAAAAAGCTTATGGGAACTTCCAGTTTTTGGGCGATTTTGAGTAAACACCCTGCGCTTACACGATTGA
>NZ_JBHIOQ010000099.1:0-1006 GCF_042195565.1 Bartonella sp. AP88XZML
AGAGATGATAGAGGCAATGTGTATTAAAGGACACAAGCCATGTGATGATAATGAAGCAGATGCTTTAGCAATTTTATATTTGGTTAAAGAGAAGGAGATCTTAGAGTGATGTCCAGTCATAAAGTAGCGTGTGCAAATTTTAGTACAGATCAGTTTTTAAAAGAGCTTACAAGTTTAAAAGCGACAGAGAAGGCTGTTTATACAACACTTGTGTTGCTAATGAATAATAGAAAAGCGCCTCTTATCAATTATGCGTCTTGTTTATCGGGTTGGTGTGGGTGTTCAGTGCAAACGTTTAAAAAGGCGTTAGAAACTTTAATAATGATGGGTCTTATTACGCGTTTAGAGAATAGGCGCTTATGGCATAAGTCATTAGCTTTTGATCAAAGTGTTCAAAGAAAATATTCAGAAAGAGCTTCAAAAGCCGCTTTAGCAAGGTGGAGTAAGAAAAGAGAGGAGGCAATACATGTCAACTAAGTTGCCATGGACGAGGCTTTTTGCAGACAAGTGGCTACTTGATCTTGCATATTTGCCAGCTTTTGAAGGTTTCATATATGTTAAGTTGCGCTTTCAAATGCTTCGCACAGGAGAGCCGCTTACGAATAATTTTAAAGTGTTATCTTTATTGGCTGGCTGCTCAGTAAAAAAATTTCAGAAGGCATTAGATCTTTTATTAGAAACTGGACATATCATTTGTTTAGAAGATGGTCGGTTGTGGAACCCAGATGTTGAATTAGAATTAAATGATAGCAAAGAGAAATCAGAAGCAGCAACAAAAGCAGCTCATTCTAGATGGCATAAAACAAAAGGTAAAAATGACAATAATCATATAAAAGAAAACGCATATGCGGATTGCATGCAGAGCGCATACGATGCGCATAGTGTTGCGCAATGCGAACGCAATGCCATTAACAATAACATTAACATATATAAAAAAAATAAAACTAACGTTTTATTAAAAAAAGAAACTGAATTTGAAGATTTAGAAACAATCGATTTGGTTGAC
>NZ_JBHIOQ010000100.1:0-4397 GCF_042195565.1 Bartonella sp. AP88XZML
TCATCGGTAATGGCATCACGCCTCTGTAAACCAGTTGTTTGGCTGTCTTCTGTAAATAAATGGGATTGTTTCTCACTTTTATTTTTTGAAACCGGAGTATCTTCGTAAATATAGCGTGGAAAGCATTGACTAGCAGCCATCGCATTAACATCAGGTAAATCTTTAATCATTAGGGTAGAAAAACCATTTACTCCTATACCTGTAATTTGTATTGCTTTATTTTCAACCGCTTGTTCCATTGGGAATATACGCGGCATTTGATAGATCATTTCATTAAAAGTGCGATTATAATAGAGCCATTGCTTTGTAAAAGGACGATACAAACTTTGCGTGAGACATGCGTTTTCAAGTTCAAAAATCTTTCTTTTTGCTAACTCTTGTTTAAGAGCACGGCTCCAACTGATTTTTTTCTCATCTGTATTAACGAAATCATTTACAGCCTTTGCACATTTTTTACAGTCAGTATCTGTATAAGCATGATTAAAACGTTCTACTTCGCTATTATAGAAAGTAATCATATTACTCATGTTCGTCACTAAACATTCACGACTTGAATTATATGTCCAAACGTCACGATTAGTTTTTAAACCACAAGAATAAATCTCAAAAAGCTTTTTACTATTTTCCTTCTTCTTATGATTACCCTTCTTATCACCCAAGGTTAGAAACGTAGCAAAACTGTTATCACGTTGATTTATCCAATCGCCATGCTCGTCTGGTGTAATTATTCGCCAGCTTGATTTATTAGTGATGCCACCAATACTACCAAAATACTCAAGAGCTGTAAGCTTATCTTTTATCGTGAGATTATTACCAATGTCATGATAGTAAATTTTACAATCTCCAAAAGCATTGGGATTTTTAATGAATAGCGTTACAGCAATACCAGTCATGCTACCATTGCCAAAAACATTTTCACCTTCTTGAGAATTATTTTTATTCATCATATTTTTGCGAATATCGCCCCGTAAATTGAGCACATAAATACTCGTAAATTCTTTGGTTAAAGATTTTCGTAAACCGTCCATTGTTGATTTATCTATATAACCAGAACCAGAAACAAAGCCGATTACCCCAGCATTATCAATACGGTCACTAGCCCAGCGAATGGCACGGATATAACTGTCATAAAGTCTATTAATATTATTTGCTTTTGAATGAGCAGCATAGGTTTCACGAATACGATTATCTAAAATCGGATAAGAAGTATTCTTTGCATTATCATTTTCGTTTTTTTGTCCTACCGAATAAGGAGGGTTACCAAAGATAACTTTGATATCGAGGTTTTTCTGATGCTCTAAATATTCACTGTTTTCTTTAAATAATTTTTGTAGCAAGTCTTTCTTTTCAAGCATCCGAAACGTATCAGCTAAACCAATATGTTTGAAAGGGATATACTCACCTTTCATAAGACTATGATAAGTTGATTCAATGTTAATGGCTGCTATGTAATAGGCAAGCAAAACAATCTCATTGGCATGGATATCATGACGGAATTTATATTCCATATCCTCTGGTTTGATGAGATCTGATTGTAAAAGCCGTGTGATAAAGGTACCAGTACCTGTAAAAGGGTCAAGAATAGACACACCCCGTGACCCCAAGCTTTTTCCAAACTCATTACGCAACACATCATCAACAGAATGAATGATAAAATCCACAACCTCAACGGGCGTATAAACAATCCCAAGCCTATCCGTGGTTTTCTTAAATGCCTTGGTAAAAAAGTCTTCATATAGCTTGATAATAAGGTTTTGTCTTGCTTGGGGGGAGGTAATTCCAGAAGCACGGAATTTTACGCTGTCATAAAACTCTTGTAATTCTTGAGATACCTCTTCAATATTGGTTTTATCTAACTCAGCTAAAATATTTTCCATTGCTTGTGAGATAGCATTGTTTTGAACAAATTCATTGCCATCAAACAAGGCTTCAAACACGGGACGCGTCACAAGATGTTGTCCTAACATCTCAAGCGCTTCCTCTTGTTTGATATCACTGTTTAAGTTGTTTTTGAGTTCTTTATAAAAACTCTCAAAAGCATGAAAAGCTTTACTGTTTTCATCAGAAAGTATATCTTTAAGACGATTGATATGGTTTTGAGCAATTTCAGCAACATTGCCAGCCCATATGCCCCAGTAATCGGCAAGGGTAAATTTCTTAGCCAAAAGGGTTTTAAGGGCATTGGGAAACTCTTTATAAAAGGGTAATCTTCCTGTAACACTATGAATATAGCGTTGTGGTTCATAGGCTGCTTTTCCAATCTCAAGCCCCGCGCTTTCTGGTTTCTCATAAACATAGATTTTATCCTCAACCGCTGTCATGCTCTTTAAGGCGGCAATCTCTAAAGTATGACTTACGTCTTGATCTAAAATCATCTGGTTAAGGGTTACTTCAAAGTTTTCATCATGGGAAAGCAAAGCATTGATCACTTGCCAAACAACACTGTATCTCTTGTTGTATTTTAAAGCCTCTTCAGCAGAAATCCCAGCAGGAACCCCAACGGGTAGAATGATGTAGCCTCTCTTCTTGCCCTTTGCACGACGCATAATACGCCCCACCGCCTGTATCACATCCACTTGGCTTTTGCGCGGGTGTAAAAACATGATCGCATCAAGAGCAGGAACATCAACACCCTCAGAAAGACATCTTACATTGGTGAGCACACGGCAGACATGCTCCCCCGCATCTTCCTTTAACCAATCAAGGGCTTCATTGCGTTTCTTGGCACTTTGTGTTCCATCAATATGCGCAAAGGTACACTGAAGAGGCGGTGTCTCTTTATAAAGCTTATGAAGATCAGACAATTCTTTCTGTATTTCTGGAGAATTGAATGTATCACGGATACGTTCAGAAGTTTTAATGTCTCTACAAAAAGCCAAAGCCCGTCGCATAGGGTTAGGATCATCACTCAAATCAACCTTTAGATCTATTTTGGCAAGGGCTTGATAACAGCCTATGATCTTGGTTTTATCATCAAGAGTAAGTTCATAATTCTCATCGGTCATCAGATGTTGAATGGATTCACTCACTTCCTCTTCATTAACACCCAAGATAATAATCTTATAAGGAACTAAGAGTTCATTCTTAACGGCTTTTGAGAATGTATAGGTGTAAAGATTTTTTCCATAGAGTTCTTCATCATCCATAGACGCTAAAATGCCATTCATTTCATGGGCTTGTTTTTTAGCACTATCAGCAAAGATCTTGGGCGTTGCTGTCATATACAGACGTTTTTTACCCCGAATGATGCTGTTATCATGAACCTTGATAAAATCAGATTCATTGTCGTCTGTTCCCAAAACAACACCCGTTGTTCTATGTGCTTCATCGCAAATGATTAAATCAAATTCGGGTAAATCATGGTCTTTTTGTGCATCCGAAATCACTTGAATGGAATGGTAAGTCGAAAAGACCACCGTCATCACATCAAGAGAGGTTTTATTGGCTTTACGTGCAAGCTCTTGTGCATCCGTTGTAGCAGGCAAGGCAAGATCAGAGGCATCAAGAGCCGCCTCATCATCATTTTGTTTTTTACGACGCTTTCCCACTTGTGTATCTGAACATACCGCAAAGGAACGCAAGGGGATTTCTGTATCAAGGGTCCATTCACGGATTGTTTGTGACATCAAAGCAAGGGAAGGCACCAGAAACAACACACGCTTGCCTTTTCCTGCTATGGTCTCTGCTATCTTAAGGCTTGTGAACGTCTTGCCCGTTCCACATGCCATAATCAGCTTGCCACGGTCGGCTTCTTTTAACCCTTCACAGACTTTCTCAAGGGCTTCTTTTTGATGATCTAAAAGCTTTTTTTGGGGTTTCTCTTTAAGGACGGCTTGTCCTTGTTCTTTATATGCCCCCCAATTGATTTGACTGCTTTCCAAATCAAAAAGGTTTATGCGTTGAATACGAACCTCTTGTCCTTCACAAGTCAGTTCGACATTATCACTCCAATCTGTTTCGGTGCTATCAACCAGAATACGACGGGTGAAGATCTTTTTGCCAGAAGCTGCTATAAAACTATCAATATCTTCTTTTTTAATGATGTGAGAAGCATCATAGCATTTACATTGAATGGCAGCATAGCCACTTTCATCACGGATTGTAGCGATCAGATCAATGCCAATATCAGTTCCATCTTCATTACGCTCTTGCGCCCATTCCAAATAAGTTTGAACCTTTTCGTATTCTTGCTTTTGTAAAGGATCTTCAGATAAATAAGCTTTTACAAGGTTTTCAAACAATGTTCCCAATTCACGGGGTGATTTTGCTCGTTGACGATAATATTCTAACAGAGAGCGTAAAGAGACATGTTCATGATCAGAATGATGAGGGCGAAGCATAAAGAATAAACTCCATGACAATATATTCTATTGATTAATTCTCTTCAAAAGAATCAA
>NZ_JBHIOQ010000101.1:0-12722 GCF_042195565.1 Bartonella sp. AP88XZML
CCGCACATAGCGTATGAAATCCACTGATCTTTTCAGAATTATCCTCTGTATAGCCATCAGGAGCCGTTGGATTTTGCGAAAGCTCAAAGGATAGCTCATTCGTCTGATCTTTTAAGATGAGATATATATATAATAATCCTTTCCTGCTTCAAGATCTTCGTCAAAAGTCATCCTTCCACGCACTGGAATGCGGTAAAAGATGGACCTATCCCCATTCTCACCACCATGATGAACGCGAAAACATGCCCCTTCATTGATCACAAAAGACCTTTTCTATTTTCCGGATCGGCTTCCAGAAGCCTGTAAAGCTGATCAAAACGCACATCCTCTAAAAAATTAGTGGAAAGAGAACCTACCTTACTTTGAAGTTCAGAAAGACTGTCACTGTTCCTCTGTGCCTTCTCTTGAACTTCTATCAATGCACTCTTCGCTTCTTCCGCTAACACTTTTGCCTCAGAGGCGGCTGTATTCGCAGAATTTGTCGTTGCTGTCGCCGTGTCTAATGAACTCTTGACCTCTTTCAAGCCCTTACTTCGTCGTATCAGCTTCTTCTTTTGCTTGCTCCGCAACACTCTTCGCTTCTTCCGCTGTTGTCTTCGCAGTCTCAGCTACTTCCTTGGCTTCTACAACCAAAGGTTCTACTTTATCTTCCTTAACCTGCGCTGCTTCACAAATGATCAGATCAAATTCTGATAAACCGTATTTCTTTTGCGCATCCGCAATCACTTGGATTAATTGGTAAGTAGCAAACACCACGGTCATTGCATTTACTAAGACTTTATTTGTTTTTTTCAAAGCTTTTGAACATCAGTTGATAGCTGATAGAGCGAGATCTGAGACATCGAGTTCGGCAGCAGCTTCTTTGTTTTTACGACGCTTGCCAACTTATGTATCAGAATACACCACAAAGGAACGAAACGGCACTTCTGTATAGCGTGTCCATTCTCTTATCGTTTTGTGACATCAAAGCCAGAAAAGGCACGAAAAACAAAACACGCTTGCCAGTTCTGGTTATTTGTTGTGCTATCTTAAAGCTGATAAAAATCTTCTCCGTTCCACATGCCACAATAAGTTTTCCACGATCTGCTTCTTTTAAACCATCACAGACTTTCTCATATTTTTGGATTTGTTGAAAAGTTATCCCTAATTGATGCCCTAATTGCTTTTACGACATTCCCAGCATTTTTCTTTGAAAGCGATTTTTTGCCTATAGAAATGCCGTTAAAATGTAGCTTTTTGCTTTTCACTCTTAAGCTCCACCCGCTGGGTGCGAGCACCCTCGCATTAGTATTCCGAGAGCCTGAAAGTATTGAATACGAAACAGATTTTTGCTTTTAGTGCTCATAGCACCTAGACATAGAAAATATCCCATAATTCCGAGACACCCACAGAGTGGGCTCATTTATGATCGAACTTTAGGACTTTCAGACCCTACTAATCGCTGCGTAGACGAGCAAAATCACTCTTTAAGTAATAAAGTAATTTCAGAAAATTGGCAATCAAAATTAAAATAATCTCAAAGACTATAAGATTGGGCACTCTTCAAAAGAGGATAATGCGAAGAGCTGTCATCGTGGTTAGTCATCAACCCACACAATGCTTCTTTTCCAGAAAACGCAAAACGCGATATAAGAAAAAATGTTGTTTGCAAAGTTTTCTCTTGCCTATACAAAGAGAAAATAAAAAATTTGGAGGGCTCCCATGATAAATGACATCTACTGTGTTGGATACAATTATGTTGAACATGTTCATGAACTAGGCAATGTTGTTGAAGATGAACCCGTTATCTTTAGCAAACCAAAAAGTTCACTCGTTTTAGGTAATGAAATTTATCTCCCTGATTTTTCCAAAGAAATACATTTTGAAACTGAAATTGTGCTCAAAATCTCAAAGGATGCTTTCATGATCATGGAGGCAGAAGCAAAAGAATGCTATGATGCCGTAGCAATAGGTCTTGATCTCACCGCGCGGGATTTGCAAACAAAACTGAAAGGAAAAAGGCTTCCTTGGCTTTTATCGAAAGGATTTAAAGGCGCTGCATACGTCTCTGACTTCATAAACAAGGAAAAAATAAACAACCCAATAACCTTTGCAATGAAGTTGAATAGCGAAACAAGACAAGTTGGCAATACGAAAAATATGATCTTTAGCTTTGAGAAGATAATCTCATTTTTAAGTCACTACATTCAGCTAAGACGTGGTGATCTCATATACACAGGCACTCCACAGGGTGTCGGAAAACTTTCTCAGTTTGACAGAATAGAATTGTATCTCGAAAATCAATTAATTTCAGAGCTAAAAGTAAAATGAATCATCAAATACTGACCTTTTTCATTGTTTCATTTTTTTAGTCATCTCACCGGGGCCGAATATGGCCCTTATCATCGATAATGCAACGAGATTGGGAAGAAAGAACGCATTTGTAAACGTTTTAGGATTGTGTACAGCAACATATGTGCATGGGGCATTTTCCACACCTAGGTGTATCAGCGCTCATTCTCAACAACAAAACGCTGTTTTTTTTAGTAAAACTCATGGGTGGCAGCTATTTATTATACATGGGCTTTAAATCAATTAAATCTGGAATACACAGCTTAAATTCAAAAGAAAGAAGTTCAACGAATGAAAAGCATGCTACGAGTGAAACAAAGCTTTTAACCAGCTATATGGACGGTTTTTTGACACAAATACTAAACCCAAAGTATCTATATTTTACATAGCAACTTTTCCAAAATTCTTAGCTTCTGGTGGTAGCATTAAAAAAGGTTTTGAACTTGTAACCATACATTCTTTCAACATCTTTGCATGGTTTACTTTAATGACCATTTTTATATCATTTGCCAGTACCGCCTTAAAAAAGCAGCGGGTAAAAGGCTCGATTAACATTGCGACAGGAACAGTTTTATCTCTGTTTTCTTTTTTCATTTTCTTTGGATAGTTTTATCTTTTGATAACAAATTGTAAAGTTAATAGAGCAATCTTTTCCTGATTCTGTCTCTCACTATGAATAGCTCAATCTCTAACAGAACTTATACAATCCCCAGTTCTTTTTTTCTTTGTATAACTGAATTACGTTGCATTTCTTTATCATACTCTCAAGGACGTTTGTGTAAACAATGTGAGTTTCTCGCAATATTTTATAAAATGTTACCAATATCTAAACAAAATCCTTATTCATCACTTTAAAAAATAAGCTATGATATTCCTCTTTTCGTTTATGAAACATAAAGTAACTTTTTGATTTATGATAGCACCATACAAACAAAAAAATGATTTTAAAAATCATTTTAATTTTCCATTACAAATTGTTCTTAAACTAAGATGAGAACTCTCGAGTGCTATTTGAGCAAAAATTAAAACTCTCACCATTATGAATAATAATAAATAATGCACTGATTACAAATAATAAGTTTCAAAAAATTATAAAAACTCCTGACAGTTTTCTGAAATAATTTTAAAAGCCCCACGTCTTTTAAAGAACAATTAATTTGTTATTAATAACAATAAAAAGCTCCCTATTCAAATATCTGTTACGTTATTTAAGAGAAAAACATTCTCTTTTTTCAAAACCATATTCCTAAAACATATTCTTTTCTTTATCCACACAAAATCATAAAAAACGTTTTTTTCCTTTACACCTCATTTATATCATGCTTCGATACAGAACAATGCATTTTTAGTGTAATTTAATCTCAAAATAATTAAAGGGAACCCCCAAAAAATGAGCTATAAACAAAATTTAAAAGATGGTCCTCAGATGAAACTACAACGTGGCCTAGATAACCGTCACGTACAACTTATAGCCCTCGGTGGAGCTATTGGAACAGGACTCTTCATGGGATCAGGAAAAACAATTAGTGTAGCAGGCCCTTCCATCGTACTCGTTTATGCTATTATTGGATGTGCCCTATACTTTGTCATGCGTGCTATGGGAGAATTATTGCTTTCTAATTCACAGTACCGGTCCCTTATTGATTTTTCAACCGATATGCTAGGACCGGGAATCGCTTTCTTTGTAGGCTGGAGCTATTGGTTGAGCTGGGTTGTAACTGGAGCTGCAGATATTATTGCCATCATCACTTATATGCACTTTTGGTGGCCAACGCTTAATCCATGGATTGCCGTTTTTTCTTGCATTGGTTTCTTTTTAATTTTTAATCTCTTTGCCGTAAAACTATTTGGTGAACTTGAATTTTGGTTTGGTCTTATCAAAGTCGTAGCAATTTTAGCATTAATTGTTGTTGGTTTTTATATGATCGCTACGAGCTTTACTTCTCCCAATGGTACTGTTGCTTCTCTCAATCACGTATGGAACGATGGAAATATCTTTCCGCGAGGAATGACAGGTTTTTTTGCTGGATTTCAAATTGCCATTTTTTCTTTTGTTGGTATAGAAATTGCAGGAACAACTGCAGCTGAAGTCAAAAATCCTAAAAAAGTTCTACCAAAAGCAATTAATGCAATACCAGTACGTATTGTACTCTTTTACATCTTCTCTCTCATCGTGATTATGTCAGTCACACCTTGGGATCAAATTGTTCCAGATAAAAGCCCCTTTGTTTCGATGTTTTGGCTTGCTGGTATTCCGATAGCTGCTGGTTTGGTAAACTTTGTCGTTCTCACCTCGGCTGCTTCTTCGGCAAATAGTGGTATTTTTTCTACTAGCCGCATGATATATGGGCTTGCAACACAAAAAGGTGCTCCTCCAATTTTAGGTAAGCTTTCCAAATATCATGTTCCAGCCAATGCTCTATTCTTTTCCTGCTTATGTATTTTAATAGGGTATACAATTGCCTCACTCTCTCCAAGCCTCATAAGTGCTTTCACAATTGTGACGAGCATCTCAGCTATTGCATTTTTATTCGTATGGTCTGTAATTTTGGTTAGCTATATTGTATATCGTCGCAATCACCCTCATTTGCATGCTGAATCCGTCTACAAAATGCCAGGAGGAGTTATCGTGTGCGGGATAATTTTAGTTTTCTTTGCTTTCATGCTCTATTTGTTAACGTTAGAAGAAGACACCCTAACAGCTTTAAAATACGGTATATTCTGGTTTATTTGCTTAGGCATAACCTATTTTACATTTGTAAAGAAAAAAATGACTCAAGGTAACAAATAAAGTCTATACATAAAACATCTCAAAAAAGGGTAATTTTAGTTACCCTTTTTCTACTTAACCTCCTCCCCAAATATCAAAAAACGACGATTCCTACCAGCGCCGGTTTGTGAACAATCCAGCTTATTAAGAGGGAATGCTGCTGATCATTTATATGGTTCACCTACATAAGGCTCTATGGGCTAGCCCTGCCCTGAACACTCACCACACATTCTAAAAATACTTAATGTATAAAATGTTATATGCTTTATATCACTACTCTACACAACAGTATTTTACTGTATAATAGGATAATAACGAGCTATTCTGTAAAGAATTCTCTATAAACTTCACTGACATTGTTTACTAATAAAACATGAGATTTTATCTAAAACTTCCCCCCCAAAAAATTTATATTCAATTTTTTATCAAAATTAAAAATGTAGCTCTAAACAGAATATATCTTAATAGCTATCTGCAATAAAAAAAGATTCTATGAAAATATTTTTCTATTTGTAATAAATTTTAAATATTAATACTTAAATGTAAATTTTAAATATATTTTTTAATTATTTAAATAATAGTTCAACAATTTAAAATTATTTTATTTATAAATAAAGTTTTTATTTAATAAATTTACAATTTTATTTATATTTTTATATATAAAAAAATATAAATAAATAAATAATTTTAAATATAAAACTTTATTTATATAAAAATTACTATAAATAAATATAATTATTGTTTATATACAAATAATAATTATGTATAAAATAAATTATATTATATATAATTATTATTAATTATGTATAAAACATAAAAATCAAAAAAAATATAATACAATTTATCTTTTGTTTCTTATATATAAAATAATTATTCCATTAATGAATAATGTTCTTGCTTTATTCACATATAGTCATAGAAAAAAATTCCTTTACTCCTTAACCATAGCGTGTTCCGATAGAAGGAATTACCTTTTTTAGGGTAATTTTATTTAAAAATAACTAAGGAGAACTCCCCAAAAATGAACAAACAAAATTTAGAAAAAAAACCTAAGAAGAAATTACAACGTGGACTACATAACCGACACATACAACTTATAGCCCTCGGTGGAGCGATTGGAACAGGTCTCTTCATGGGATCAGGAAAAACAATCAGTGTAGCAGGGCCTTCGATTCTACTCGTTTATGCAATTATTGGTTGTGCTCTATACTTTGTCATGCGTGCTATGGGAGAGTTATTGCTTTCTAATACACAATACCGATCTTTTATTGACTTCTCAACCGATCTTCTAGGGCCATGTGCCGGATTCTTTATCGGCTGGACATATTGGTTGTGTTGGATTGTCACTGGAACTGCTGAAATTATTGCTATTGTCACTTATACACACTTTTGGTGGACTGAACTCAATCCGTGGATTCCTGTTATAATTGGTCTTATGTCCTTTTTAATTCTTAACCTTGTCGCAGTAAAACTATTTGGCGAACTTGAGTTTTGGTTTGGTTTTATCAAAATCGTAGCAATTCTAGTCTTAATCGTTGTAGGATTTTATATGATCTTTACCGGTTTTGTCTCTCCAAACGGTACGGTTGCTTCTCTTAGCCATATATGGAACGGTGGGAATATTTTTCCGCGAGGAATTACAGGCTTTTTTGCTGGATTTCAAATTGTTATTTTTGCTTTTGTTGGCATTGAACTCGCTGGAACAGCTGCTGCTGAAGTAAAAGAACCTCAAAAAGCTCTACCACAAGCTGTTAATTCAATACCAATCCGCATTGTATTCTTTTATATATTCTCTCTTCTTGTGATTATGTCTGTGACGCCGTGGGATCAAATCAGTCCAGAAAAAAGCCCATTTGTAACAATGTATGCACTTATTGGTATTCCAACTGCTGCAGGTTTGATGAACTTTGTTGTCCTCACAGCTGCCGCATCTTCAGCAAATAGTGGAATTTTTTCTACCAGCCGTATGATATATGGGCTAGCAACACAAAAAGGTGCTCCTAAATTTTTAGGAAAACTTTCTCGTAACCACGTTCCAGCTAACGCATTATTCTTTTCATGTATATGCATCTTATTTGGTTATGCAATTGTATCGTTATCTCAAACACTCATAGCTGCTTTTACAATTGTTACGACAATTGCCGCAACTTTGTTTATATTTGTATGGTCTATCATTTTGATCAGCTATATCATCTATCGCCGCAATCGTCCTCTCCAGCATACTGTCTCTCCTTATAAAATGCCTGGAGGTGTTGTTATGTGTTGGGCGCTTCTTATTTTCTTTGCATTCATTATTTATTTATTGTCATTAGAAGCTGACACTGCCATAGCTTTAAAATACACTCCAGCGTGGTTCATATTTTTAGGAATTGTATACTTTCTTTTTGGAAAAAAGAATTATGCAAAAAATTAAAAAATAAAGCTTATGTTTCCAAAAACATATAAAAAAGGGTAACTAAAGTTACCCTTTTTTTGATATTTATCTATAAAATTATAAAAGCTATTGACAAAATATCTCTGTAGAAGCTTCAATTACGCTCTTTATCAACCAAAGCGTTAGATTTTATCCAAGGCATCATAGAACGAAGTTTTTTACCAACTTCTTCAATAGGATGATTATCATTTAAACGCCGCATACTTTTAAAATGAGCAGCACCAGCTTTATATTCTTGAATCCAATTCGATGTAAATTTACCCGTTTGAATATCTTTCAATATACGTTTCATTTCTGCTCTAGTTTCATCCGTAATCACACGTGGACCAGAGATATATTCACCCCATTCAGCTGTATTAGAAATCGAATAATTCATATTTGCAATGCCCCCTTCATACATGAGATCAACAATCAGTTTCACTTCATGTAAACACTCAAAATAAGCCATTTCCGGCGCATAACCTGCCTGTGTTAATGTTTCATAACCTGCTCGAATCAGTTCAACAAGACCTCCACAGAGAACCGCTTGTTCACCAAAAAGATCAGTTTCGCACTCTTCTTTAAATGTTGTTTCAATCACCCCAGCACGTCCACCACCAAGTCCACACGCATAAGATAATGCTACATTATGTGCATGCCCTGAAGCATCTTGCGCCACCGCTATTAAGCAAGGAACACCACAACCCCGTTGGTATTCATGACGAACTGTATGCCCTGGACCTTTAGGAGCAATCATCACAATATCAACGTTTTTTTTAGGTTCAATCAAGCCAAAATGAATGCTCAAACCATGCGCAAAAGCAATCGCTGCCCCATCGTGTAAATGATCATGAATATGTTCCTTATAAATATCAGCTTGCAATTCATCTGGTGTTGCCATCATGATGAGATCTGCCCATTTTGCTGCTTCAGCAACACTCACCACTTCAAAACCATCAGCCATGGCTTTTTTAACTGTTTCCGATCCTGAACGCAAAGCTATTTGCACATTTTTAACACCAGAATCTTTCAAGTTTAAAGCGTGTGCACGCCCTTGAGAACCATAACCAACAATGGCTACTTTTTTCCCTTTAATGAGATTAACATCCGCATCACGATCATAATAAACACGCATAAAAAAATTCCTTCTTTCTCTATTTAAACTGGATTTCAGATTATTTTTATTCAATAAGAAACATTATCTACAGTGCATCACACACTTATAAAGACAAAAAACACCGCTTATAAGAACACAGCAATTGAATAATTTTAAAGTTTACATATTGCATAGAAAAAACTGTAGTCCCCAAACATTCCTAAAACATATACGGATCCCCAAATAAACTTCAACTGCTATTCTACAAAAACAATAATTACACAAAATAAGATTTCTAAAGAAAATTTAGCTAATATTCTACTCTTTTATCGTGCAACAAAACGCTATATTCTAAAAATTAAGATACAACATACAATTTTTAACATGAACCAAATCAATACAGATAGCAAGAAAAATTACAAAATAACAAGTATTGTGTTAATACAACTTTCAAAAGCATATACAACAATATCTTTAGAATAATAAAGAGGATGTTTTTACTTTTTACGTTCTTTAATATCCACGCCTCTCACGCGAAGAAGCCCCCCATACGTCCATTATGTTATCCATTTATGGCACCTTATAAAAAAATTTTAATATGCTCAAGCCCTTTTCAAGAATTCCCTATAATAGTGTAAGATTTATTGCACATCACTCTCTTTACTTCATAAAGCTACAAGTCGATATCATCATTCTATTTAACAGTTCCTATTGCATTCAGCTTATTCATAAGGAGATTTTACGTTATACTATTTACAGATAACCCAAAAATGAGCTCAAATATCAAGAAAATTTGTGTATTGATCCATTAAAATCCTACGCACTCCTTTATAATGGAAATACTTTCAAAACCCTATCTCTTCTCCATTCAAAGAAATTATAATAAGAAGATTTTAAAACTTCCTCATAATGGATAGTACAAATAAAAAACATCGCATACACTCAAAAACAAAAGATAGAAAGCAACCAATAAATAGAGGAACAATAGAATATTTATAATGCACGATAATAGTGCTATTTATCTAAGCAATATATTGTTTTTTTAAGATAAATTGGCAAACCTCTATAAAAATTTCTTTTCCAATTTTTATAGAGAGAAAAAGATTACGATAATAACCGGATAAAACGCTGAACAGTCTCATGTATTCCATACTCTAATGCATCAGCAATGAGCCCATGGCCAATAGAAACTTCATCAAGCCAAGGAATATTTTTGACAAGAGCAGGAAGATTCATAAGTGTCAGATCATGCCCTGCGTTTATACCTAACTGCAACTCTTTTGCTCTTCTTGCTGCTAAAACAAGTTTATTGAGCTCTTGATCTTGTTTTGTTTTATCCTGAAATGCACCACCGTAAGGTCCCGTGTAAAATTCCACACGATCAGCGCCCATTGCTTTAGCAATATCAAGACCATCGACAGTAGGATTAGCAAAAAGGGATACACGAATCTTTCTGTTTTTTAAATTCTGAATAATAGGTGCTAAAAATTCTGCATCATGAGCAAAATTCCAACCATGATCAGACGTTGACTGATCTGGATCATCAGGAACAAGGGTGATCTGATCCGCATAGTTTTCAGCGATATCCAAAAATTGATCACTGGGATAACCTTCAATATTAAACTCAGCTGTAGGAAAAGTGTTCTTGATTAAACAGTATATATCTGGCAAATCCGCAAAACGAATATGCCTTTCATCAGGGCGTGGATGAACCGTCAAACCTGCTGCTCCAGCAGCAAGCGCTATATGCCCAATATTCGTTATACTTGGCCACGGAAGATTACGTCGATTACGCAAAACAGCAACAGCATTAAGATTAACCGAAAGTTTTACCGCCATGCCCATTTCCATTTTTTTTATAGTATGTAACAAGATAGAAAAAAGGCATTTTTCATCTGAAACTTAGATGATATACACATTTTTTTCTATCGAACAATCGTTAAACGCTCTGCTGCGCGCGTAATTCCCGTATAAAGCCAGCGCGCATACATATCACGAAATGCAAAACTTTCATCAAACAAAACGACATTATTCCATTGAGAACCTTGCGCCTTATGAACCGTTAATGCATACCCATAATCAAAATCATCATATCGCTTTTTTAATTGCCATGAAATTTCTTGATCAGGGTTTTCAAACGCTGCTTTTAAAAGTTTAATCTTTGCTACCCCACGCTCACTTTCTTCTGGTTTCACAAGAAGATTAATACTTGGTTTAACGGTCTCCTTCTGTGAAGTCATCACCTTCCATAAAGAGCCATTCAACAAACCTTTAATAGGATCGTTTCGCAAACACACCAGCTTATCTCCCGCTTGCGGATAATCTGCTGTAAATCCCTTTAACACACGCAAACGCTGATTATAAAGGTGGCGTGTACGATTAACCCCTACCAAGACCTGATCAGCATCCAAAACCAATTGTTGATTGACCTCTTTACGTGTCACAACGCGCGCTTCTCCATAGTCACCACAAGCAATATCGCGTCCTTCACGTACATCCATAGCAAGACGTATAATCGGATTGTCGCGCGCTTGCCGATGAATTTCTGAAAGAAGAAAATCTGGTTTCCCATTAGAAAAAAAGCCCCCACCAGATATAGGAGGCAATTGACCTGGATCACCAAGAACAAGAATTGGCGTTCGAAAGCTCATTAAATCACGCGCCAATTGTTCATCAACCATCGAGCACTCATCAACAATAATGAGTTTAGCTTGTGCAGCAGCACTTCTTCGATTTAATGTAAATGTTGGAGCAATAGACTTTTTTCCTGTTATTTCATCGGAAACTTCCTCTTCTCCACGCGGACAATAAATCAGCGAATGAATCGTACAAGCATTGCTTGCACCTTTAGAACGCAAAACCTGCGCCGCCTTCCCTGTAAAAGCAGCAAATTGAACAGAACCATCAACTGTCTCTGCAAAATAGCGCGCAAGCGTCGTCTTACCGGTCCCCGCATAGCCAAAAAGGCGAAAAAGAGGAGAACGCCCTTCCCTCAACCACGCGGCAACAGCCTTTAATGCATTATCCTGTTCCCGTGAAAACTGCATAGCTTACCAACATAAGATTTGCATAAGAAGAGCAGTATTTTGAAAAAAAACGGCTATCAAGAAAAACCTTTTTATTAAGAATTGCTGACACACGCCCATCTAACAACCTTCGTAGCACAATTATCAATTATTTACCCATTGCTTTTTCAAGATATTGTAAAAATCTAAATTTTATCTATACATCGATCTTCTTGGTAACACCTTATACTTATCAAATAAAATATCATTTTTTACAACAGTAACACCAACAATGGAATATGCATATCTTAAATTTAAAATAACACCTATATACGCTTTTTTTAACCAAA
Organism: Bartonella sp. AP88XZML; assembly: GCF_042195565.1. Classification (NCBI taxonomy): domain Bacteria; kingdom Pseudomonadati; phylum Pseudomonadota; class Alphaproteobacteria; order Hyphomicrobiales; family Bartonellaceae; genus Bartonella; species Bartonella sp. AP88XZML. The sequence goes on from NZ_JBHIOQ010000101.1 coordinate 11,966, forward strand.
ATTTAGAATAAGAAAAAGAGCATTGCAATTGCAAAAATCTCACTAGAAAAAATGTCCTTAACAGGATAAGAATAATGTCATTTTATGAATACTATTTTACACAATCAATCAGCTTTCTTGCACATAAAAATAAAGTACATCCACTATTACGAAATAATAATTAAATATATCAAAAACCTTTTAGCAGAAATAGAAATAGCTCTCAACAAAACTACTTAATCCTATGATGATACACCTATAAAGTTCCTATCGTCCTCTTATCATGATTTTAATAAATTTACTCTTCATGCTACAAATATGTTATATCTCAACGCATAAAGAGAGATATCACACTTATATGAAGCACGCTTTATCTCGCACAAATATGTAGTTTTTTCTGTTTCAACAATAAAATATGGTTCGTAAGTATGACCTTCTTGGTAGTCTATTATAGAAAACTGGAACATGGTTTCAGTCCAGCGTAGCACTTCAGATTCGTCCTCTAGAATATGAGAAAAGCGCAATTCTTCATCTATTGAGTCAAACTTTTTCTTTTTGTCGCAATGTTTTAAAGTTTATAAAAACTAACTGATTAATGCTGTTCTTATTTGCTAGAAATAACAAGACCTCTTTTTATCTATATAGATAATTGATTTTATATATCTTTTTAAAAGTACGGGATACGTGGATAAAAGTTAGGGAATAGGATTTTTAACATTTCTCTATAAAGCACGCTTCGCACAATGTTTCTAATGTTTCTTTGAAGTCTGCTAACGCT
>NZ_JBHIOQ010000102.1:0-1401 GCF_042195565.1 Bartonella sp. AP88XZML
TATCTTTACCTGCTTCCATGGTGATCTTTCCGCTCTGTGCATCATTTTCCAGCACATAGATTGGATTGGTACCAGCGATAATATCAGCGCCAACACCATGAATGCTGCCTTATTTAAAGTGCCACCCGCTTGAATAAAGAAGGAGACAGCTTTGATCCCCTACTTCATTCGTGATTTTATCCAACGACCTTTTAACGATGGGGAGGACGCTTTGGTGATCGCTTTTGTAAAGCTTTTTGCTTTTGCTGACGTTTTCTTTCATCCTCAAAATGCGTTAGTAAAGCCCGTTCCTGTTTCGTTTTGTTGGTCACACCAAAGGAGTCATTGTCCATAAATTGCTGATATCCTGCTATCATTAAATTGCTTAGGAATGAGCCACTTTTGGGAGGTTGTGTAAAATAGATCCCTTTTGAATCTTGCAATTTATATCGGAAACCTGCTTTTTTCATGCACTCATAAACTGAGGCAAATTCACTCGCATACGAATTCATATCACTAGAAGAAGCATAAACCGGTTTCCAACCACATTNGATAAAAAGCTCTTAAGCCTGTTGATATTTTCTGTCACCGCTGCTTAAAACAACGGTGAACAATATTGAGATGACAGATTGAGGGAACAATCGCGCCATTCCAAGCAAAGGCAAGGATGGCGGATTGTTGATCATCACTTAAGATTGGCATTCATCCGCATTTTTATATTTTTTACAAAAAGGGCTGTTTAAGCGCTTTTCAACACTTCGTTTCGGAATGACCGCGCCTGGTCGACAAATCGGAAGGTTTTCCCTCCAATGATTCACACACCAAGATGGACCGCCATATCTGTCACGGAATCCTGCTTGAATCATACAAGCATAAATTGTTGCATTATCATTATTGCTGAGCTTTTGATTTTCAGCCTCAAGATAATTAAGATGTGGCATGCCACATTCTAATAAGGCTTTTCCTACCTCGGTAAAGTCTGCTCCTGGCTTGATCCACCCATATACTTCCCCTGGAGGAGATTTGTCCATATCACATCCAGTAATACTTAATAGAATGAGCAGGCTCAATAAGTTAAATCGTATTTTCATTTTTTGTTCCCTGTTCTCGTGGAATAAAATTTTATAAAATCAAATGAACCGTAATCATTTTTACACTTAGCACTTGCATCAGCATAACAATTATGGGTACTAGGATTATAGCCGATGATCGCTCCCCCCATCTCTCTGAGGGGTAGAATTAACGGATGTAATGAATCATATGGTTTGGAACGTACCCCATAAGCCGTAGGCCAATTGTAACCAATCACTGTACTAATGGGGTCTAACATATGACCTTGTATGTAGATATAATTTTTTTCGCCATCGCTTAGATAATCTACTGTATTGGCCATCGATTGCATGTGAGCAGCCGCTCCAACAA
>NZ_JBHIOQ010000103.1:0-2262 GCF_042195565.1 Bartonella sp. AP88XZML
CTTTTGCACGTGATATACGTCCGTTTGGTTCTCTTACCTGCCCTGCTATTTTAGGGCGTCCCCTTTTTTTATTTTTTTTCATAACACCGCCTTTTATTTAAAAAGGAACACTGTCATTCATAACGGTATGGGGCGTATCAAGAGGTCTGTAAATGCTTCTGTCATAAGCAGATGACTGATCTTGATTATCATCATTTTTGCCATCTAAAAGCTTTAACTCGCCTTTGTACTGAGGCAATATGACTTCTGTTACATAGCGATCAACACCGTTTTTATCTTGCCATTTACGAGTTTGTAGTCGTCCCTCGATATAAACTTTGCTGCCTTTATTCAGATACTGGAGAGCTACTTTTGCCAAGTGTGGATTAAACACCACTATGGAATGCCATTCGGTTTTGTCTATTCTTTTATTGGTTGCCTTGTCTGTATAGCTCTCAGACGTTGCCATTCGAAAATTGACCACCTCGATGCCAGATGACATTGTTTTGCTTTCTGGATTGGCACCTAAATGACCAATTAAAATCNGTTAGCTAATAACAATTATTTAATGTTTTACATTATGTTATAAATCACTAAAGCGTGTAAAATCGGATTGAAAGGCAAGGGGAACGATTCCTGTCGGACCATGGCGTTGTTTTGCTATAATAACCTCGGCTTTACCCTTGGCTTGCTCCATTGCCTCTTGCCACTTGCTATACTCAGCAGTGCCTTCTTTTGGTTCTTCATTTTTGAGATAGTATTCTTCACGATAAACAAACAGAACAATGTCGGCATCTTGCTCGATTGAACCAGATTCACGTAAATCGGATAATTGTGGACGTTTATCGGTTCGGTTTTCAACTTGTCGCGAAAGTTGAGAGAGAGCGATGATGGGAATATTGAGTTCTTTTGCAAGTGCTTTTAATCCGGTGGTAATAGCTGTAATTTCTTGAACGCGATTTTCTAATGAACGTTTTGAACCGCTTGTCATGAGTTGGATATAATCGATAATCAAGACATCTAGACCATGTTGTCGTTTAAGACGCCTTGCACGAGCGGACAATTGTGCAATAGACAACCCACCCGTTTGATCAATATAAAGAGGGATTGTTTGTAAGGAACGCATTGCGTGAATAATTTTTGCAAATTGCTCTTCTGAGATATTACCACGGCGCATATCAGAAGAAGAAACCTTTATTTGCTCTGAGATAATACGAGTTGCAAGCTGTTCTGTTGACATCTCAAGTGAAAAGAAACCAACAATACCCCCTTCATTGGCTTGGCTGTTATCATGACGCTTGCAAGCATTGGCAATATTAAAAGCAATATTAGTAGCCAGAGAGGTTTTCCCCATACCAGGGCGCCCCGCAAGGATAATTAAGTCAGATGCTTGTAACCCCCCCATTTTTTCATCAAGTGTTTTGATATGGGTAGCTATCCCTGAGAGCTGTGAGGAACGCTTTTTTGCAGCGCTTGCCATGTTAAGTGCTTTTGCAATGGCTGTATCAAAGTTTTCAAACCCACCCCCATATTTTCCTTTTTCTGCTAGCTCAAACAACTGATTTTCAACAGTTTCAATTTGTTGTGATGTTGTAAGTTCTACAGAAACATCATAAGCTCTATTCACAACTTGAGTGCCAAGGTTAATTAAAGAGCGTCGGATAAACAGATCATAAATGACGCTCCCATAATCTTTAGTATTAATGATTGTGACTGCCTCGGTAGCTAAACGCACCACGTAATTATATACAGTGATGTCACCAATTTTCACATCATTTTCAACAAAGGGCTTAATAGTAATGGGATCTGCAACTTTTCCATTTTGAATAATTTGTGAAATGATATCAAAAAGCTTTTGATGCAACGGTTCAAAAAAGTGCTCTGCTTTTAAAAAATCAGAAACGCTATCAAGAGCATTATTATTGATAATGATAGCACCCAGCAAAGCTTTCTCTGCTTCAATATTATGGGGCAGTTGACGAAAAGAAGATTGTTCTTCTGTTTGAAAAGAAGGTAATTTAACAGCGTTCATTTTATTCATTATGATTTAAATTGATTTGATAAATGATAATTATAAATCACTGAATCTACAGTGTGAATCCCATTTTTATTTTACTTAACAGCTTGCTTTTTGATACGTTTTGTGCAATAAAGAGACGTTCTTTTATATTTCGATTGGTTATTTTAATCGTTTATTTAGATCGCTAGCTGTTTTGATAATAAAAGCCGTGTCTTAAAGGACGCGGCTTTTTTGCTATAAAGCAGCCCCCCGCCCCGTTATTT
>NZ_JBHIOQ010000104.1:0-118432 GCF_042195565.1 Bartonella sp. AP88XZML
ACAATCAACAACCCATCTTCGTTTTTTTATATATGACGAAATTAAACCAGAATATCACGCACAAATGCAATTCCAAATGGCATGCACTGGACGTAAATGGTGTGATTTCATGAGCTATAATCCAAACTTTGTAGGCAAATCTACTGGTTTGAGAATGAAAGTCAAACGCGTCCTCCGTGATGAGAAACACATTGAAGAGATCAATAAAGCGGTCGAGATTTTTTTAGGGGAAATAGAACAAGAGATGCAAAAGATTTTGGCAAAAGCTGCTTAAACCTATGGGGGTGCTCTCTCCTCCCAGCACTCCCACCCATTTACTAAGGAAATTAAACGTGTGTAACACCAAACATATTATCATACAGCCTGCTAAAGATGAGGAATTTTGTTTTTTTACCATTGGCTATGAAGGTAAGTCCCTTGAGAATTATCTTAGTTGTCTCATAGAAAACAATATCAAAACTTTATGTGATATTCGTAAAAATCCAATAAGTAGAAAACACGGATTTTCGAAAAGACGATTAGAGAAAGCTGTGAGCAATATTGATATTGAATATATGCATATGCCTGAACTTGGAATTGCTTCTGAAAAACGAAGAAATTTGAAAACACAAAAAGATTATGACCGCCTTTTTGAAGATTATCAAAATACAACTCTCAAGAATAATTCTTGTGCAATAAACAAATTATATAAAATGTTTTTAAACAAAAAGCGCGTTGCAATCACCTGTTTTGAAGCCAATGTATGCATGTGTCATAGAGGACAACTCGCATTAGCTCTTACTCAATTGCCTGATTGGAAATATGAAATTAAGCACATCTAAAAAATAAACTTGCAAATTTTTAAAAGTTGGAGTGCTTCACATGCCTTCCAGCACTCCCACCCATTTAATTAATATAAAAAAGAGAAAGGTAATGAGATGATATTTGATGATGGAGATAGATATGTAACGACACGTGAGTGTGCACAGCTTTTTAGTGTATCCACAACAACGATTCGCAATTGGGTGCTTCAGGGGTTGTTTCCGGAGCCATATAAGCTAGGGAGAGCAGTGAGATGGAGAAAAAAAGAGATCCTAGCTTTTACTCCAAAGAAAAATACGGAGCAAATAAGAACAAATTAGGTAAAATTATATAAACTGTAGAAGGTGGTCTAAAAGGTGGTCTGAAAATAGCTATTTAAAGAAAAAAACTATATATTTCAATATGTTTAAGAAATAAAATGGTGCCCCCAGAGAGACTCGAACTCCCGACCCCCTGATTACAAATCAGGTGCTCTACCAACTGAGCTATAAGGGCATAACCATGTAGGAGTTAGCACAAACTAACAAAAAGGAAAACAGAAAATTATTAAATTTTATGCATATTAAAAGAAAACTATATAAAAAATAACCAATTTATTTCCTTTTTTCCACTTTTTACAGCAAGGTTGGAACTATCCTTATGTTGATATCTTATAGAATCTTTTATAAGAATGCACCGTTTTGCTATCGAATTACGAATCTGAAGACTTTGATTGATGAGCAAGGTAATTTTCTAGCCAGTGAATATTATAATTACCATCAGCAACATCTTGATTATTAATAAGATCGCGAAAAAGAGGCAGTGTAGTTTTTATCCCATCGACGACAAATTCATCTAAAGCACGCCGTAAACGCATCATACATTCTAAACGGGTACGTCCATGAACAATCAGCTTTCCAATCATGCTATCATAGTAAGGAGGAATACGGTAACCTGAATAAGCGCCTGAATCAACACGAATCCCTAAACCTCCAGGTGTATGAAAATGTGTAATGGTTCCAGGTGATGGCGTAAAGTTAATAGGATCTTCTGCATTAATACGGCATTCAATGGCATGACCAGAAAAACAGACTTCATCTTGTGTTACTGAAAGCTTACAGCCTGATGCAATATGGATTTGTTCGTGGACTAAATCTATACCTGTAATTGCTTCAGTTACAGGATGCTCGACTTGTAAACGTGTATTCATTTCAATAAAATAAAATTCGCCATTTTCATAAAGAAATTCAATAGTACCAGCTCCACGATATCCAAGTTGGGCACAGGCATTTGCAACAATACTTCCAATTTTTTTCCGTTCAGTTTCATTAAGTGCAGGTGATGTAGCTTCTTCCCATACTTTTTGATGCCGTCGTTGAAGTGAACAATCGCGTTCTCCTAAATGAATAGCATTTCCCGCACCATCACCTATGACTTGAATTTCAATATGACGGGGTTTTTCTAAATATTTTTCTATGTAAACAGCGTCATCACCAAAAGCAGCTTTCGCTTCTGAACGCGTTGTTTTGAGAGCTATAGAAAATTCTTGTTCAGAATGAACGACTTTCATACCACGTCCACCACCACCTGCAGAAGCTTTTATAATAACGGGATAACCAATTTCACGAGCAGTGCGTAAAGCATCTGATTCTTCAGTGACTGCTCCATCTGAACCGGGAACTACAGGAATACCAAGTTTTTTGGCGGTTTTCTTTGCTTCGATTTTATCGCCCATGATTCGGATGTGAGTAGCTGTTGGACCGATGAATGTAATATCATGGGCTTCTAGAACATCTGCAAATTTTGCATTTTCAGAAAGAAAGCCATAACCTGGATGAACAGCATCCGCTCCTGTAATTTCACAAGCAGCAATAATTTGCTGAATACTCAAATAAGAATCACGAGCGGGAGGAGGGCCAATACAAACACTTTCGTCAGCAAGACGAACATGCATTGCATCTGCATCAGCGGTAGAGTGAACAGCCACGGTTTTTATGCCAAGTTCTTTACATGCACGTAAAACGCGAAGAGCAATTTCTCCTCGATTAGCAATGAGGATTTTTCGAATCATGGTTGCCCCTCGCTTTATTCAACAATAATAAGTGGTTCACCAAATTCAACAGGTTGACCATCTTTGACAAGAACAGTGGTTACCGTACCTGAGCGCGGTGATGAAATTTGATTCATTGTTTTCATGGCTTCAATAATAAGTAATGTCTCCCCTTCAGAAACATTTTGCCCTACTTCTACAAAAGGTTGCGCGCCTGGTGAAGGTGCAAGATAAGCTGTTCCAACCATTGGAGAGGTTATTGTGTTTTTTGATCTATCTTCTTGGATAGATTGTATAGGAGATTCAGCTGTTGGAACTGGAGAAGATGTTACAGAAAAAGTAGGAGTAGAAACAGGAGCATAGATTGCTTGCTCAGAAGAAGTTAAGGTATTTTGGCGTGAGACACAAATACGAAGCTCCCCTTGTTCAACTTCAATGTTCGTTAAATTTGTATCATTCAAAATTTCAGCAAGATCACGAATAATTTTCGTATCAATTGCGTTTTTTGCCGAATCCATTTTTTTTGTTGCCATTTTATTTCTAACTCCTTGATCAATGAAGATCGTCATTATCTCATTTTATGACCGAATATCTCTAGATTAGGGATGACATCTTTTGAGGCTTTAAAGATTTTTATTTCCTTTAAATCATTATACTTTGCAATTTAAAACTTGTATCTGCTTTACGCAAAATTGCACTTATAAGCCTGTTATCAAAAAAGAGAAAGCATAAAATTACCTCATTTACAGTATTCTTCCTAAAACGGATCAGGTATTCACTGTGTATTATCTATCGCTTGTTTTAGAATATCCTGTTTGGCAGCGCCGATGAATATTTTATCACCAATGATGTAAGAAGGTGTTCCCGTAATATGAAGTGCAGAGGCAATTTGAATGTTTTCTTTAAAAGCGTTTTGCAGAGTGGGATCTTGTATTGCATTATGTAGTTTTTTTTCATCTGCTCCTAATGAAACAGCTACTTTAATAGCTTTAGCTTCATTTGCACGACCCTGATACATTAAAAGCGTTTTGTGAAACTGAGGATATTTCTCTGGAAATTGTTTTCGAAATGCGTAGGCAACAGTATGGGCTGCCATAGAATCAGAGCTTAAAATTGGTAAGTCCTTGATAATAACCTTTAAATCTGGATATTCTTTTATCAAGTCTTCTATATTTGAATAGGAAATTTTACAATATCCACAGTTGTAATCAAAAAAATTGACAAGCACTCTTTTACCATTTGGGTTTCCCAAAACAGCGTCATGAGGAGAATGAAAAATCTCTTTTTCTAATGAATGAATGACTGAAGTTTGTTTTTGGTTTTCGTATTCATTCTGTTTTTCCAGCTTATCTTGAAGAATAAGCTGCATTTCAATCATAATTTCTGGATGAGTAAGAAGATACTCTCTGACGATTTGTTGAATATGATGAGAATCAGTATGTGGTATCATTTTTTCTTTAAGCTTAGATAAAAAGCTAGAATCTTCTAAAAGTTGTGATTTAAGCTTTTCTAAGCTTAAATCATTTGCTGTTTTTGAGCGTGACGTTGCGTTTGATAAAGAAGGTAAAAAGATTAAAATACTCGACATAACTATGACTAAAATTTTTGAAAGAAGTGTTATTTTCGAGTTTTGAGAGTGATAATTCATTTGGATACCTTCACATTTTCTAGGGTGTCATTGAGTGAACTATATGAAAAGTGCTATCTATGTGCAATGAAGCATTTAGTTATAGTGTATCTTTAAGAATGAGAAAAAACATCAATTTTTCTCTAAAAAGATTTCATATGATGAACCTTGGCTTGGCAAGGATTATGTTTTGTAAAAGATAAAAAAATTCTCTTTAATTTGTCAAATGTTGTTTTGATGTATAAGGATATCAAAAGCTTTTTGTGCGTGTTTATTTTAAGAAAAAGTACGTTGATAATACAATGAAGAACACTTGTATTATTTTTTCCTGTTGCTTTATTGAATACTGAGAAACAAAATTAAATAATGAAAAGTGAAATTATGAAAACTACAACACATTATGAGCTGTTTATCATTGGAGGAGGGATAAACGGCTGTGGATTGGCAAGAGATGCAGCAGGACGCGGATTTAAAGTGGGATTGGCTGAAATGAACGATCTTGCATCTGGGACCTCAAGTGCGTCAACAAAGCTTATTCATGGTGGGCTTCGTTATCTTGAACACTATGAGTTCAAACTTGTTCGTGAAGCATTGAAAGAACGCGAGATCATTTTACGTATGGCTCCACATATTGTGCGTCCTTTGCGTTTTCTCCTTCCTTATCATAAAGAATTGCGCCCTGCTTGGATGTTGCGTTTTGGACTTTTTATTTATGATTATTTAGGGAATTGGAATCAGAAATTGTGGCGCAGTAAAACGATTAATTTTTCACAAAAATTTTGCTCTACACTGAAGAAAGAATATCAGAGAGGTTTTGAATATTCTGATGCAAGAGTAGATGATGCGCGTTTAGTTATTGGCAATGCTCGTGATGCAGAAAAGTGGGGAGCTGATATAAAAGTACGAACAGAAGTTCTCTCTTTAAAAAAAGAAGACAATAAATGGCATATATTTCTTCAAGACAAGTTAAGTAGCAAAGAATATAGTGTCACAGCTTCTTATATCGCGAATATGACAGGACCTTGGATTGATCATGTTTTGGCAAGCATATTAGATTGTAAAGAACATCCACCAGTACGGCTTGTTAGAGGTTCTCATATTTTGGTTCCCAAGCTTTATACTCATGATCGTGCTTATATTTTTCAAAATGGTGATGGGCGTATTATATTTGCTATTCCGTATCAAGAAGAGTTTACCTTACTTGGAACAACAGATTGTAATTATCAAGGAGATCCGGCTGACGTTCATATTACTGATACAGAAATTGATTATATTTGTGCAGCAGCCAGTGAATATTTCATACAACCAGTGTTGCCTGAAACGATTGTCTGGTCTTACTCTGGAGTTCGTCCACTCTATGATGATGGAGCTTCAAAAGCACAAAAAATTACGCGCGATTATGTTTTAAAAGAAATGGGAACAGGAACGACACCAAAGATACTTAATCTTTATGGTGGAAAGATTACAACTTATCGTAAGTTGGCTGAAGATGCGATGAAATTTGTTGAAAAAGAGCTTGGTAAAAAGGGAGCATCATGGACGGCTAAGGCAGTACTTCCAGGGGGTGATTTTCCCTATAACAAATTAGATACAATCGAAAATAGGATTGCTCTTTTAATGCCAGATTTAGATGCTTTTACACATCGCAGGCTTGCACGCTCCTACGGTACGGAAGCATTGGTGATCTTTGCACATGGTAAGGCAAATAAAGGAAAAAATTTTGGACATGGGCTTTATGAAGTAGAAGTAAAATGGTTGATGGAAAAAGAATGGGCTAAAGTATGTGAAGATGTGTTATGGCGTCGTTCAAAACTGGGGCTCCTATTTAATGAACAAGAGGTTGATACTCTTTCTTCCTATATGCAAAGCCAACAAGAGATTGAACAACGTTTATGATCATTTCATTTTACAAATTGTATCTGCAATATTGTAAAATATTTTCCTTCGAGAGATACTGATATTAGTTATAGATATTAAAAAGGCAATGGTTGTCTATACCCTGATTTTAGTTTTTTTTTGCAAGAATCACAAAATGGCAAAATTAGATAGAATATTTAAGATGAAATTTGTCTATCTTATAAAGTGAAATCTAAGAATATCACCAAAAAGAACTCATTGATAAAAAATAATTTATAATTAGATTCGTGTGAAATAAGGTTTTTTTCTTCTTTAGGAGAAGATAAAGCTACTTTCTGTATCGTTTATTTGCACAATGAGTTAAAAAAATCTAAAGAAAATTAAATCGATCATGAAAAATTGTATAATGTGTTAGTTTAGCATTTATTATCTTAAACGCTGTACTAAATCATGTAAGGGGAGAGGCTTGAAGAGCGTAAGAAGAACTTATAAATGAGATTTTTATATTATAGTAAAAATCTTCTTTTTTCATGTTTATATACCTGAACACTAATCTATGAGAAATGCGATATTGTGTTTTGGCATGATTGATTGTAGTAAACCTTGATATCAATTGGAAATAATGAGCTGTTATTATACTCATGATAGTATAAGAGAATAAAATTTTCCGTAAACTAAAAGTAAGTATTTTTTTATGTATAAAGAGAGAGCTATAGGGACATGAGAGTAATACCCTCATGATATTTTACAACCTTCCATCGCCTATAAAATTTGCAGTAGCACCAATGTTGGACTGGACAGACCGACATTGCAGGTTTTTTTATCGTCTTTTAACGAAAAAAGCTCTCCTTTATACGGAAATGATGGTAGCAGATGCTGTCATTCATGGTGTTCGTGAACAATTGTTGGCTTTTAGCGACAAAGAACGTCCAGTTGCATTACAATTAGGGGGGGCAGATCCGAAAAAGTTAGCAGAAGCTGCACGAATTGCTGAGGATTTTGGCTACAACGAAATAAATCTCAATGTTGGTTGCCCATCAAATCGTGTTCAAGCAGGGGTCTTTGGAGCTTGTTTGATGCTACATCCAGACATTGTGGCAAATGCAGTAGAAGCAATGAAACGAGAGGTTACTATACCTGTAACTGTCAAATGTCGGATTGGAGTGGACGAACAAGATGAAGAGTTAGCGTTAGATCTTTTGGCTAATCAGGTTTGGAATGCTGGATGTGATGCGCTCTGGATACATGCACGCAAGGCATGGCTACAAGGATTGAGTCCGAAAGAAAATCGCAATATTCCGCCCCTTAATTATGAAAGGGTTTACAAATTAAAAGGTCAATATCCTCATAAATTCATTGGGATAAATGGTGGAATTAAATCGATTGATGAGATCAAAGAACACTTAACTTTCTGTGATGCTGTCATGGTTGGTCGCCAAGTTTATCATGATCCAACTTTGTTAAAACATATTGATTTTGAACTCTATGGTGAGTCGCAGAATAGTCTAAGTGAGAGTGATCTTATTGAGGTTATGTGTGATTATGCGGCTCGACATATTGCATCGGGGGGACGGCTTTCTCATGTGACGCGTCACATGATTGGTTTATTTCATGGGCGGGGTGGGGCACGTCGATGGCGGCAAATACTATCAAATGATGCGACAAAACCAAACGCAGATATATGTACTTTAAAAGAAGCTTTTTATGCTCTCATTTAATAACAGTCAGACAATTAACATATATTAAAGTTGAGATCCTTTGCGTTTTGATTTCTTTGCGATAATTTTGATCCCTTCAATTTTATAAGTTTTTGAAAGTTTATAACTTTTATTATGAATAAGAATGTTAGAATTTATATATTAAACGGCATGCTGATTATGCCTATTAAATAAAAAATAGCTTAAGGGTATCACTGTAAAGTAGTCATAAGATATTAATAACATTTTGAATCTTGCACGTTTGTTATTGGGGTAGAAAATAGAATGTAGAAATTATTGCTTTCATAGTATTTAACATTTTTAAAGCACTGTTAAAAAAACAATAAATTATTCATATCCTGTATATATGACGTGATTTTCATAAACATTGTAGATTTTAAAAGGTATCCTTATGATCGCTAGTCCATTTGATGATTTTCGTGCTTTGCTTACAAATTTACCTGTTGCTGATGAGTTTTCTATAATTTTGGCAAAAAAATGGCAAAAAAACTTAACAAAAGAGCAAGGAACATTGGGAAAACTAGGAGATATTGCTGTTTGGTATGCGGGGTGGAGGGGTACAGAAAAACCTATCGTAACGCGACCTTTGGTTGCTATTTTTTCTGGAAACCATGGTATTGTAGAGGAGAATATTACACCATTTCCACAATCTATGACACAAAAAATGGTAGAAAATTTTGCCTCTGGTGGAGCTGCTATCAATCAAATTTGTATTGCTTATGATCTTGGATTAAAAATTTTTGATTTAGCATTGGAATATCCAACAATGAATATTACGAAGGATGCCGCAATGGATGAGCGGAGTGCGGCTGCTACAATGGCATTTGGAATGGAATCCATTGCGGGTGGGACAGATCTTTTATGTATTGGAGAAATGGGAATTGGAAACACAACAATAGCTTCAGCTTTATGCTTAGCATTGTTTGGAGGGGAAGTGGAAGAATGGACAGGAAATGGTATGGAATCAGAAGGTGATTTTTATCAGCGTAAAATTGCAGCGGTTAAGACAGCCATTTCTTTGCATAAGGATTATTTTAATGATCCTTTTGAGATAATGCGTCGCTTAGGAGGACGTGAGATTGCTGCTATGGTTGGTGCTATTTTAGCAGCAAGAATAGAAAAAATACCCGTTATTTTAGATGGTTTTGTGGCAACAGCAGCAGCAGCGGTTCTTTATAAAATGCATCCAAAAGCTCTTGATCATACCCTTGTTGGACATGTTTCTTCTGAGACAGCTCATCGTAAACTTTTAAAAAAAATTGGCAAAGAACCACTTCTAGATTTGGGGATGCGTCTTGGTGAAGGGACAGGAGCAGCTATAGCAGCTGGTATTGTCAAAGCTGCTGTTTTAACACATGCACAAATGGTGGTTTTTTAACAAGAAAGTTTGAATGCCTAAAAGATCATAAGACGGATATAAAAAATCTTAAGAGCTTTGTTCATGCGTCTTGTCGTGTAATTTAATATAATTAAGTGGAAGTTCTGTTGTATATTTAATCTGTTCCATTGCGAAAGAAGAAGAGACATCACGGATGTCAATTTTAGAAATTAATTTTTTATAAAAAAGATCATAAGCTTCAATGTTGGGCACAACAACACGCAATAAATAGTCAATATCTCCACTCATTCGATAAAATTCAATGACTTCACGGAATTCTTGCACAATTTTTGAAAAACGCTTAAACCATTCATGACTATGTGTATTTGTGCGAATAGACACAAAAACAGTGACGTGTGCGTTTACTTTTTCTGGAGAAAGAACAGCAACACGACGTTGAATGACGCCATCTTCTTCAAGTTTTTGAATTCTACGCCAGCAAGGAGTGGTAGAAAGCCCCACTTTTTTAGCAATATCAGCAACAGAAAGTGTCGCATTTTCTTGCAAAAGATGTAAAATTTTTCGGTCAAGACGATCCATATTTTTTCTCAATATTTTAATTTATAAAAATTTACGCACTAAACGACGCAGATATACAATAAGCTCATCGTTAAACCATGGTTTTTTCTGTAACCAAGAAGTATTTCGCCATGACGGATGAGGCAAAGGCATAACATTATAGCCTCGAGGTTGAGGAATGGAAAGAATATTTCTCCAATCACCAACAGTTGCAGAAACGGTTTTATGTTTTAATTCTGTAATGTGCCACTTTTGCGCATAACTGCCAATAGCAAGAACAAGCTTTATTTGAGGCATTGCCTGAAATATCTTTTCATGCCATATTTCTCGACATTCCCGTCTTGGTGGTAAATCAGCTTTATTTTTGTCATAACCTGGAAAACAAAATCCCATAGGAACAATAGCAAAAAGAGATTTATTATAAAATTCTTCTTTCGTGACACCCAGCCAATTACGCAATTTTTCACCAGAGCGATCATTAAAAGGGATAGAAGTTTCATGGACACGCAACCCTGGTGCTTGGCCTGCAATTGCAATCGAAGCAGTATCGGATAAATAAACGACAGGGTTTGGTTCATGAGGAAGAGGAGGAAAATAATGGGGTTGTTGGACGCAAACACGACAGGAATAGATCTCTTTTTCAAGTTTGATAATTGGGCTACATTGTTTCATTAGTAAATAAAATTAAAAAATATTTTTCTTATTCTGTGCGAGGATTTGCTTTGCGCCATTCTTTTGGTCGTTGAAAACTTGATACCCATATTCCTTTCTTTTTCTTCCTAGCTTCTTGCTCTTCTTTGGGGTATTCATAATAATTTACAGCCCAACCATTATGTACAAGTGTTGCGTTGATATTGCTAACTTGTTTTGTTTTACATGTTGCAAGAATACGGCGATATTTATCTGTTTTTTGCCAGTGACATGTAACAATTTGATTTTTTAATAATTGTTCTAAATATTTCTTTGCTTCAAGCCCACAAGGGTAGCGTGCTTCCTTTTTTCCACAAAATTGGTGGAGTTCAGGAGCATCAATTCCAGCTAGTCGAATCTTAATTGAAGAAATCATAATGGTATCGCCATCAATAATTAAAGCATTTCCTTTAACAGAGTTTTGAGAAGAAAAATTTTCTTTTTGAGGCAACCGTTGAGTCTGCTTAAAATAAGTTGACATAATGATAAGAATGCTAGCAGCGACAAAAATACTGAAACCGATAACTTTTAGATTAAAGATTCTTAGATCAAAATGAGAAAAAGATTTTTTCATGAAATAAAGAAACTGCTAACATTACTATAACTCTATTTTAGTATTGTTTATAATTCATCCGAGAAGCTTTATTCATATGACGAAACAATGTCTCGTTTTAATGACAAAATTTTCGTTAGATATCACAATAATCAAATACTCATGCAAAATATATGTAAGCAACTTAAATAATAAATCAACTTATCCAAATCCGTACAAAACATACAAAGTTTAAAGTAAACTTTTTAAACTTAAGGAAATAAAAAAAACACCCCTCAAAAAATAACTTTGAAGAGCAATACTCCCACATTTCTTTTGGAGTATAAAATCTATCAATTTAATAATAATTTTATTTATTTAATTTTTGTTTCTTTAAATTCAACGTGCTTTTTTACAACTGGATCATATTTACGCTTGCTCATTTTATCTGTCATTGTACGGCTGTTTTTCTTTGTTACATAGAAAAAACCAGTATCTGCAGTTGATAAAAGCTTGATCTTAATGGTTGCTGCTTTAGCCATAATGTAAATACCCTATTTATACTGAAAAAATATTATTTCTGTCAAAATTTATTTCCGACATCATCAGATTTTCCGGCAACACTACGGATGTTCTCAAAAAAGTCAAGAGCTGATTAATTTTCTCATAAGTTGGACAAACACCAAAATGACATATAAACCGAAAAAAACAGCCATGGCTATTGAAAAACCAAAGGGTTTAAAGATATCCATGGATTTTCCGATAAAGGTCGGTCCGATGAGCATACCAATTCCATAACAAAAAATAAAAGCAGAATTAGCAGCAGCAAGTTCTTGCCCCTTGAGACGGGCTCCTAAATGTGCAAGACTAATTGTATAAAGGCTCGCTGATACACCACCCAGAAAAAACAAATCAAGCATCAGAATCCATGGATATTGAAGAATCCATGGTACTATAAAAGTTCCTATAAAACCTAGAATAGCGCAACTCATCAGTGGGTAGCGTCGATCTTTGGCGTAGTCGCTTATAATGCTGATAGGAATTAAGAGGAAAATATTCCCAAGTGCAAGGGTTGCCATAAAATGTGCTGCTTCATTCTCATTATA
This sequence comes from Bartonella sp. AP88XZML, assembly GCF_042195565.1. NCBI lineage: Bacteria > Pseudomonadati > Pseudomonadota > Alphaproteobacteria > Hyphomicrobiales > Bartonellaceae > Bartonella > Bartonella sp. AP88XZML. The sequence continues at coordinate 12,258 of NZ_JBHIOQ010000104.1, forward strand.
ACCAATGGATAAACTAAAGGGTATTATAAGAGTTAATACGCCCATTTGAATGGCCCCGTAAACAAGGACCGCCATCATTGCACTTGGAACGTGAAAAAGATAACGAAAAAATGGCATATATTGATTTTTTTGAAATTCTGGACTTAATTTCCAAGCGGTAAGAATTGGTATAGTAGCAAGCATAATAAGGCTATATCCAACAGCAAAAGGAATAAATCCTTGTGTTCCCACTTTTGCTAGCAGCGTTAGACCTATTATAAACCCTAATCCTAAGACAATAGCATAAATAGAAAGGATCAAACCGCGTTTTTTGGGGGGAGCATAACTGTTGATCCAAAACTCTGACAGGATAAACATAACTGTCATGCTGAAATGTAATATAAACTTTAAAATAAACCAAACCCATATGGGATCAAAAAAATAGAATCCTAAAAAACTTAAAGATCCTATCGCCATCATAAGTAATATTGTTTGAGCGATTCCTAAGCATAAGGCGATTCGAGACGTAAAAATAGCTGCAATAATTGTGGCGATTCCACCAACTGTTCCACTATAGCCGATTGTACTGTTGGAAAGTCCTTTCTCTGCCATAAGAAGAGAAACAAGTTGTGTTCCCATTGCCAATGCTGTTCCAACAGTGCCAATGGTTGCAATAGCGGCAATAATTGCACGCAAAGAATTATTTTGAGAGTCAAAAGGTTTTTTTTTCATGAGAATGGCTTAAGGTACTCTTGTTTATTTAAACAATGAAAAGATGAGCTGAAATGAAAGGAAGCCAAAACTATCCTTTGCAGTTTCTCTCATTTTCTAAGTATAAAAAACTGCAAGATTTTTATATGGTTATTATAGACTTAATAATAAAATTTATCCTCTTGTATACTAGAGAAAGAATATTGTATATATAAAATAATATAAATATTATATAATATAAGTCATTTCTTAAATTGAATTTATTATTCATATTCTATTTAATTGAGGGCAAGAAGCTTAATTTTTTCTTTTCCCATAAAGAGTATACTTTTGTTTTTTTAATTTGTTTTTATGGTAGGATGTCGGTGAAAATTTTATTGGACGAGGTTTTGTTAACAGTTCAAAGCATAAAGCGCCAGCAAAAGGTTGTACCGTTATAAGTTTTACTTCTACAACATCACTGAGCTGATAGCCTTTATGGCTACGCTGTCCTACAAGAACATGTTGTGCTTCATCAAAATGATAATAATCATTTTTAAGTGTAGAAATATGGACAAAACCATCTGTATTGAGTTTATCAAGTGAGATAAAAAGACCTGCTTTTGTAACTCCGGAAATGCGGCCTGTAAAAATACGACCGATTTTATTCGTTAAATAGTGAGCAACAAGCCGATCTATCGTTTCTCTTTCAGCCATCATTGCACGGCGTTCGTATAAAGAAACTTGCGTAGCAATTTCTGCAAGATTTTTTTCTTGTGTATCTGTTAATTGATCATTTCCTAATTTGAGAGCTTTAATGAGTGCTCGATGAATAATGAGATCAGCATAACGACGGATTGGTGATGTAAAATGTGTATAGTTCTGCAAATTCAAACCAAAATGGCCACTATTTTTAGGGTTGTACTCTGCTTGTGATTGTGAACGCAAAATAACTTGATTGACTAGTTCTTGTTGTTGAGTATGAGCGACCTTTTCTAAAATTCTATTAAGGCGCGCTGAGGTAAGTTCGCTTCCGCGGGAGAGTGGTATCCCCAAACTTTGAAGAAAGCTCCGAAGTATTTCTTGCTTAGCAAGAGAAGGTTTTTCATGAATACGATAAATGAGCGGCTGGTGATGTTGTTTTAATGTTTCAGAAGCTGCAATATTGGCTTGTATCATAAACTCTTCAATTAAACGATGCGCTTCTAATTGTGTTTCACTCACAACATCTTTTATGCATCCATTTTGATCAAGAATAATCTTTTTTTCTGCAATTTCTAATTCTAGTGGTTGGCGACGATTTCGCGCAGCTTTAAGGCATGCATAGGCTTCCCATAAGGGGTGCAAAATGCTCTCAAAAAGAGGGGCTATTTTTTCATTTATATTACCTTCAATTGCCAATTGTACTTCTTGATAAGAAAGTTTGGCTCTTACACGAATCATAGTACGATGAAAACTATGTTTTCGTTTATTACCGTTTGCATCAAAAATCATACGAACGGCTAAAGCTGGTCTTTCTTTTCCTTCACGCAGAGAACATAAATCATGAGAAAGGCGTTCAGGTAACATTGGCACAACGGTATCGGGAAAATAAACAGAATTTCCACGTTTCAATGCTTCTTTATCTAAAGCGCTTCCTGTTTTGATATAATAAGAAACATCTGCAATGGCTACAATAATAATCCAACCATCATTATTTGCTGGATCCTTATCCTTGGTTGCATAAACTGCATCATCATGGTCTTTTGCATCTGGTGGATCAATTGTAATAAAGGGTAATTGTTGCCAATCTTCACGATTATCCATATTGGCAGCTTTGATATGTTTGGCTTGCTCAAGAACACTTTCAGGAAAAATATAAGGAATTCCTTTCGAAAGAAGCGCTATCATTGAGAGTGTTTTCTCACTCTTAATGTGCCCTAAAACATTCTTTATTTTTGCGCTCTTTAATCCGTAACCAGTATTTTTTTTTATTTCGACTTCAACGAGATCACCAATTTGAATCTTCATTTCTGGAGACATTTCAACAATGAGTTCATTGGTTTTGCGGTCTATAGGATCAAGGCGCCATTGATTATTTTCCAATTTTCGTACAATAGCAAATGCGCTTTTGGGAGATACGTCAATTTTACGAATAATTCGTCCCGTATAAGGATGACTTAAGCTTTCAGAATTTTTATTTCGAAAAACTTTTACAAGAATATGATCTCCAACACCAATATTACTTCCTTTTATGTGATGAAAAGAGTGTATTTCAATATTGGGCTTTGGAGAATCTTCCCATTCAAGAGGTTTTGCAATAAAACTTCCATCTTTATCACGTCCACTAATTTTCACTAAAGTAACAGGGGGTAATTTTCCTTTGTTTATTGCTCTTTTGTGGTGTTTAGATATGAGATTTTGATCCTTTAACTCACGTAACATATCTCTAAGCCAGATACGAGAATCGCCTTTTAAGTTAAAAGCTTTAGCGATTTCTCGTTTACTTGAGTGGTTAGGATTCTCAATTATAAAGGAAAGGATTGCTTCCTTATTGGGAAAAGTTTTCCCCTTGAATGAAGAGAGATATTTTATGTTTTTTTCACCTTTAGCCAAAATTTATGTCTCTTTTATTTTTGCTTTTGTTTTAGAAGAAGCTCTTTTTGAAGTTGTTTTTTTACTCGATGCTTTAGCCGATATAAGTTCTAGTGCCTCTGGAAGAGTTACACTAATGGGATCTTTATCTTTTGGCAATGTTGCATTAATTTTACCCCAATTGACATAAGGACCATAACGCCCGTTGCGCACGGTAATGGTTCCTCCTTCGGGATGCTCTCCTAATGTTGCCAATGCTTCAGGTGTTGTTCTGCTTTGCCTGGTTTTGTTTTCTTGTTGTTCTGCTAATACTGTAACAGCGCGATTGATACCAATATCAAAAACTTCATCTGCATGAAGAAGGCGCGCAGATTTTCCGTTATGGCTAAGATAGGGACCATATCGTCCAATCGTAGCCGTGATTGTTTTTCCAGTTTCAGGATGAATGCCAATTTCACGGGGAAGGGATAGTAAAGCCAAGGCTTTATCAAGGGTTACATTTTCTGCCTGCCATTCTTTTGGTAATCCTGCACGCTTAACTTCTTTGCTTTCACCAAGTTGAATATAGGGACCAAACCGGCCATTACGAAGAGAGATCTCTTTTCCTGTTTCAGGGGCAATACCAAGTATAACAGGTTCATCATTGCGTACAGCTTCATTCTCTTCTCCAGTATCTGTACCAAGTTGGCGTGTGTATTTACATTCGGGATAATTGGAACAGCCAACAAAAGCACCATAACGCCCAAGTTTTAATGATAATTGACCATTTTTACAAAGAGGACAGGAACGTACATCACTTCCATCTTCGCGTTCAGGAAAGGCGAGAGGTGCTAATGTTACATTTAAAGCATCAAGAACATTAGTTATACGGAGTTCTTGGATATTGATAATAGATGCATTAAATCCATCCCAAAAATCTCGCAATACGTCTTTCCAAGAAAGTTTGCCATCAGAGATAAGATCCAGCTTTTCTTCAAGATCTGCTGTGAAACCATATTCTACATAGCGATTAAAAAAATTTTCAAGAAAGGCTGTAACAATACGTCCCTTGGCATCGGGAATAAGCTTTCGTTTATCAATGACAATATATCCACGGTCACACAATGTCGCCAATGTGGATGCATAAGTTGAAGGACGACCAATTCCTAACTCCTCAAGCTTTTTAATTAATGAAGCTTCAGAATAACGAGCAGGGGGCTCTGTGGTATGTTGTACAGATTCAACTTTTTCTTTTGTAAGTGCTTCACCAGTGTTTATTTGTGGTAAACGTGTTGTTTCATTTTCTTCATTATTTTCTTCGTCTCGTTGATCCGTGTAGACGGAAATAAAGCCATCAAAGCGAATAACAGATCCTGTTGCCCGTAGATTTGCACAGTTTTCTCCTGTCTGTGCTTCAATTTCAACAGTTGTACGTTCAATTTCAGCAGAGCGCATTTGGCTGGCAATAGCACGCTTCCATATCAGCTCATAGAGCTTTGCTTGATCGCTATCGAGAAAATTACGGACTTGACTAGGATTGCGTTGAAAATCTGTTGGACGGATCGCTTCGTGTGCTTCCTGTGCATTTTTTGCCTTTGTTGAATAAAAACGTGGCTTTTCAGGAATATAGTCTTTTCCGAAAGTTTCATGAATAACTTTTCTTGCTGAATCAATAGCCTCAGGTGCTATCTGCACACCATCGGTACGCATATAAGTAATAAGCCCTGCCGTTTCACCATTAATTTCAATGCCTTCATAAAGTTTTTGGGCAATTTGCATAGTGCGAGAAGCTGAAAATCCTAATTTTGAAGAAGCTGCTTGTTGTAGTGTGGAGGTTGTAAATGGAGGAAAAGGATTTCTCTTTGTAGGTTTTGCTTCAACACTGAGTGTATGGTATTGGGCTTGCTCCAACATAAAGCGAATTTGGTCTGCTTGTTCTTGAGATTGAATATCAAGCTTGCCTATTTTTCTTTGATTAAACATTGTCAATCTTGCTTGGAAACTATCATTTCGGATGGTTTTTAACTGTGTTGTAATGGACCAATAATCTTCTTTGATAAAATGTTCTATTTCTGATTCACGATCACAAATAATACGCAAAGCAACCGATTGAACGCGTCCTGCTGAACGCGCACCAGGGAGTTTACGCCATAAAACAGGTGAAAGTGTAAAACCAACGAGATAATCAAGAGCGCGACGTGCAAGATAAGCATCTACAAGTGATGTATCAATATCACGTGGATTGTTCATAGCATCAAGCACAGACTTTTTGGTGATGGCATTGAAGACAACTCTTTTAATAGGTTTATCTTTTAAAACTTTTTTTTGACGGAGAACATCCAGAATATGCCATGAAATAGCTTCCCCTTCACGATCAGGGTCTGTTGCTAATATAAGGCTATCAGCTTCTTTAACGGCTTTTGCTATTTCATTTAAACGTTTAGCGGCAGCAGAATCTATATCCCATTTCATAGAAAAATCTTGATCCGGTAAAACAGAACCATCTTTTGCAGGCAAATCACGAACATGTCCAAATGATGCGACAACTTTGTATTGAGACCCAAGATATTTATTAATTGTTTTTGCTTTTGCTGGAGATTCAACGATAACGATATTCATAATTTTACCCAAATATTGAAATAAAAATTTTTTTATAAACGCCTTTTACGCGAATAGCTAATGCCAATTGCTTAAGAGCACATAAAAAAATATTAGCCATATAAAAAACATGAATATTGTACAACTTATGATTGTCATTATTAGAGTACACCCTATATAGAATTACACGATTTATTTTCCACTGTTATTACAAAAACATACGGCGAAATACTAAGATAACGTCTATTGAGAGGTAGGAGGGGAAATGCTCAAGGATAGAGGATTATGTTTATAAATCATTTAAAAGTTATCCAATATATTACAGACATGTCAAAGCAAATGAATCAGATGGCGCGTCAGGCGCACAGTCCGCTTTTAGCATTGCTTTTGGATATGGTTGCCAAAGAAGGGCAAAGCATTATTAATAGTGCTGAGGCTCTTGGGGAAGATCAAGATTCGACAATGACACACAACCACCAGAGTGTCGAATAAGCTTTCCAGCAAGCTCGAGTTCTACCAACAAGAGGTAGAGAGTTGGGAGTGAAACACCGGAGTGGATACTGAGTGTGTCTAAGTCGATTGGCGTTGTTGAAAGAGCGGAGAAAACTGCTGCACGTGCTGCGTCATCATCATCTGCTAAAGAGAGGCTGCTGTTTTTTTCATCTGCTAAATTAAAATTCTCCTTTTCAAGTTGTAAAGAGGATGGTTCCTCAAAAAAATTGAGTTGCGAATTTGGAAGCGGTAAAATTAATGGCGTAAGTGTTTCTATAATGTCAGAAGGATGTGTGGTGAGTAGAGCACCGTCTTTGATAAGATTGTTTGTACCAACAGATCTTGGATCAAGTGGAGAACCGGGAATGGCAAAAATTAACCGTCCCATTTCAGCTGCTTGACGTGCGGTAATTAAGGACCCTGAGCGCAGGGCTGCTTCTACAACCAAGAGACCAAGTGATAGAGCTGCAATAATACGGTTTCTTCTTGGAAAATCGATAGCACGCGGCTTCCAAGAAATGGGCATTTCGCTGATGATGGCTCCACCGTTGGCAATAATATCTTCATGCAACTTTTTATTTTCAGGAGGATAGATATGATCAATTCCTCCAGCCATGACTGCAACAGTTCCTGTTTTTAAACTTGCTTGATGCGCAACGCTATCAATTCCACGAGCGAGCCCAGAAATTGTTACAAAGTCTGCTTCTCCGAGAAAACGCGCAAATTGAGCCGTAAGCTTTTTTCCCGCAGCTGAAGCATTTCGAGAACCTATAATTCCAATAGAAGTTTTTTGAAAAATTGAAACATTACCTTTGATAGCAATAAGCGGCGGAGGAGCTTCTGTAACCTTAAGAAAAGCTGGATAATCTGGTTCTCCCATACCGATAAACCGGATACCTAATCTTTCAGCCTCTTGCATTTCTTTTTCTGCATCTTCTAAGCTTGCTATTTTAATAGATACAGAACCACCACCTTTTCTACTAAGCTCTGGCAGTGCTGCCAGAGCTTTTTCTGCTGTTTTATAATGATCAATGAGATTGCGAAAACTAACAGCTCCAATATTTTCACTACGCAATAACCGTAACCAGCTTAGACGTTGACGATCAGTAAGCAGGATTCCTTTATTTATCTCCGTGTTGCGTGCCAATCTTACTTTCTTCCCCAATTAATAATCTACCGATATTTGCAGAATGTTTTATAAACACAAATACGCTCATCACAATCAGCATACAATAGAAATAAGAATCGGAAAAATAAAAAACAAATATCGGTGTGATCGTAACAGCAATAAGCGCAGATAATGAAGAATAACGCATGAGGAGAAAAATCGTTATCCATACAATAATAAAAATAATTGCTGCAGGCCAATAGATTCCTAAGCAGACTCCTAGATAGGTAGCAACACCTTTGCCACCTTTAAATTTAAGCCATACGGGGAAAAGATGTCCTAAGAAAACAAAAAAGCCTGCTAGAGAAACAAGGATACTATTGTCTAGCGGATCACTAAAAAACTTTATAACGAAAACAACGATAGTTCCTTTCAACATATCACAAAGAAGTGTTAGAGCAGCAAGCTTTTTATTTCCTGTTCGTAAAACATTTGTTGCTCCAATATTGCCGGAACCGATTGTTCTTATATCACCAATTTTGAACAATTTCGTTAAAAGAAGACCAAATGGAATCGAGCCAATGAGATAAGATATGAGGAAAATAAACCATGGAGTGGATTGAAAAAATATTTCTGCTTCATTCATTAAGAATCTCATTAAATTTGTTGATCAAGTTTAAAAACGTTTTTCCCTTTCACAAAGGTCTGGAGCACGCGTCCTTGAAAACGTGCATTCTCAAAAGGGGTATTTTTTGAACGTGAATAGAGCTTCTCTTTCGAAACAACCCATGGTTCTTCAAGATCAACCACAATAAGGTCTGCATGAGCCCCTTTTTTGAGTGTTCCTGCATTGAGTCCAAAGAGCTTTGCAGGCGCCGTTGACAAAAGTTCCGTTATCCGTAGAAGAGATAGGCTCTCATTATGATAAAGGCGTAAGGCTGCGCTCAATAAGGTCTCCATACCAATAGCGCCAACTGCCGCGTCATTAAATGGTAAATGTTTTGTGTCGATACTCTGAGGATCATGAGAAGAGACAATAACATCTATAATCCCATCCTTTATTGCTTCAATCATTGCTATACGGTCTTCTTCTGTACGCAATGGGGGCATTAAGCGAAAAGAGGTGCGATATTCACCAATGTCATTTTCATTGAAAGATAAATGATTAATAGATACACCCGCTGAAATTTTCTCACTGCGTTTTTTACCTAAACGAAGTGCATCAGCAGAGAGTGCTGTCGATATTTGAGCAGCATGATAGCGTGTTTGCGTTAATACTGCTAATCGCAGATCTCTTTCAAGAGGGATAACTTCTGCTTCGCGAGGGATGCCAGAAAGACCAAGCCAACTGGCAAGCAGTCCTTCATTCATCACACCTTGCCCTGTAAGATCTTTATCTTGCGTTTCATGTATCAATGGAACATCAAAATCACGTGCATAAGTCATTGCACGCCGCATAACAGATGAATTTTGAAGTGTTTTTTTTCCCTCACTAAAAGCAACGGCTCCTGCATCTTTGAGCAAACCAAATTCGGTTATTTCTTGTCCGTTGAAACCTTGTGTGATTGAAGCAACGGGATAAATATTGACCAATGACATTTCCTGTGCTGTATGCGTAATAAATTTAACGAGTGCTACATTATCAATAACTGGATGCGTGTTTGGCATCATAAGAAAGGAAGTAATACCACCTGCTGCGGCCGCGTAACTTGCTGATGTAATTGTTTCACAATGTTCATTCCCTAATTCTTCAACAAAAACGCGCGCATCAACAAGTCCAGGGAGAATTGCTTTGTTTTGTGCGTTAATAACTTCTGCTTCTTCAGGGAATCCCTGATTCAGAGCTTCTTTTCCAGCGGCTATAATTCGTCCATTTTTAACAATAACTGTACCAATTTCATCGATTGCGCGCGAAGGATCAATAATACGAGCATTCTGAAAAACAATTGGTTTTATCATTTTTTTTCTCCACTGATCTTTGCGCGTGAATCTAATAAAGCCTCCATGACAGCCATACGCACTGCAATTCCCATTTCTACTTGTGTCTGAATCATACTTTGTGGTCCATCTGCTATATCGGATGCAATCTCTACACCACGGTTTATTGGTCCAGGGTGCAGAATAATAGAATCATTTTTGGCATAGGCTAAATTTTCTTTATGTAAGCCAAAATAATGGAAATATTCACGCGTAGAAGGAATGAAAGAGCCTGTCATCCGTTCATGCTGTAAGCGCAACATCATGATAACGTCAGCATTTTTAAGACCTTCTTTCATCGTGTTAAAAACCTCAACACTCATATGAGCAATTTCTGCGGGTAAAAGTGTTGAGGGAGCAACAGCACGAACACGAGCACCCAAAGCATTGAGACACAGGATATTGGAACGGGCAACACGTGAGTGTAAGATATCTCCGCAAATCGCAACAGTTAATCCTTCAATACGACCTTTTGCCCTTTTAATGGTTAGAGCATCTAATAAAGCTTGGGTTGGATGTTCATGAGCACCATCACCTGCATTAATAACACAACAATCAACTTTTTGCGCTAATAAAGCTGCCGCTCCTGCACTGTTATGGCGAAAAACCAGTATATCTGGCTTCATCGCATTGAGAGTTGTAGCAGTATCAAGTAATGTTTCTCCCTTTTTTACAGATGAGTTGCTGATCGCAAGACTCATCACGTGTGCACCTAGCCTTTTACCCGCTAATTCAAAAGAAGATTGTGTTCGCGTAGAGGCTTCAAAAAAGAGATTAATTTGAGTCCGTCCATGCAAAGTAGATTTTATTTTATCAATTTTGTTAGAAAGGATAATATTTGCTTCTGCACGATCAAGCAATGTATTAAGATCTTGTACACTCAGATCTTTAATAGCTAAAAGATGTTGATGAGGGAAAAGTAGGAAAAAATTATCTTGCATCATAGCATTCTTCTTTATCTCTCTCTAAACAGGTTAAACAAGCATTTGTTTGAATATGATAAATGATTCTTAACTCTAAAAAGACAAATAGTCTATGATATGAATGATTTGAAAGTAGGAATATACCTATGAGTGCTGTATCTGCGCAAAATACTCGTCGAAAAAATACCTTTCTTAGCGATACGCTTATGTTTCGTATTGCTTCTACTTTGCCTAAGTTTTTGTTAGCAAGTTTTGAAGAAATAGGGGATTTTGCCGCGAGTCGAGAAGCATGGAAACTTTCTTGCTTATCGAATCATTATAAGCCTTTACTATGCTATAATGATGAATGGGGGCAACCAACAGAAAGATTAGAGATCCATTCTTCCTATCAAGCTCTTCAACAATATTCTAGACAAGCAGGTTTGGTTACCTCGCTTTGGGAAAATACGAGCTCAGAAAATGGAGTACGCTATCAAGCGCGTGCGATTCGTTTAGCTTTATCTGCTGGTTTAGAAACAGGACATTTGAATGAAGTTATCATAACGAGTGCAGCTATTGCTGTTTTAATTAGTGATATTGAGCTCTTCAAAAAATGGCAAAATGTACTTTTATCACGCCAATATGATTCCTCATCAAAGCCTATTCATCATAAAAAGGCTGCTTCTCTAACTTGTGCATTTGACGATATTGAAAAATACGCTTTCAATTTTCCAAGTGTTAAGAAAATTTCTTTCGATGAAAGTATGGAACGTGATCTATATCGTTTAAATGTTGTAAAAACCAACGTTATTAATCCTACCGCTGACGGATATCTTGTTAGTGCAGATTTAGATGGTCATTTAAGTTGTTTTTTTATTCCACGCATACAAGAAAATGGCGCATTAAATGGATCTATATCGATTCGTCATTTAATTCAGCGATCTGGAGAACTTTTAACACCAGAGGGGGTTGTCGACTTCCAAGGCAGTTATGGCTGGCTTTTGGGAAATGCTGGAGAAGGGCTTAAAGTTATTAAAGATATCGAGACGATGATGCGTTTCGATCAATCTGTCATATCGGCAGGTGTTTTACGAGCGGCTCTTCAATTTGGTATGGATTTTTTCCGGAAAAAAATGCCTAATCAGCCGTTACCTCCACTGACAGAACGTATTTTTGCAGATATTGCATTAGATATAGCTGCCTCACAAGCATTGGTTTTGCGTTTAGCGAGAGCATTTGACAATGCAGCAAATGACCGTTCTGAAGCAGCTTTTGCCCGCATTATGACACCTATTATTGCTTATCATGTAAGTCAATTGGTTGTGCCTATTATTGGTGAAATTATTGCACAACTTGGTATTGAAAGTTTTATAGAGAATAATCCATTATCACAAATGTTGCATAATGGGCCTGCGCGAATTGTGAGAAATAGTTCTGCTAATCAATTGGTAAAGGATACCATTCTTATTGCTGAAAAAGCACCGGGATTGTTTCAGAAATTGTTGGAAAAAATTGCTCTTGATATTGGACCAGCGGGACCCCGAGCAATTGAAATTATTAAGTCAGCAGGTGATATGGCATCAGCAAATGAAGGTGCAGGAAGATTTTTTGTTGAACAAGTAGCTTATGCAGCAGCAGCAGCAGCATTACGTTCTACAGACATAGAACATGTTGCGAATGCCTATATGGAAAGCCGCCTTGGGGGACAATGGAGATCTTCTTACGGGATGCTCATTGCACGATATAATGCAGGGCATTTGCTCAATGTCCTCTATCCTTCCATATGATGAAAGTTTTGAATTCTATTGAGAGCACCTTGCAATATAAAAGCGGCGGCTGCCGAATCAATACGGCTTGCTCTTTTAGCGCGCGATACATTCATTTCTAAAAGAGACCGTTCCGCAGCAATTGTTGATAAACGTTCGTCCCAAAAAACAAATGGAATTTTTGTATAAGCTTTCATATTGCTCACAAAAGCTCTGGTTGCTTGAACACGAGAGCCACTGCTTCCATTCATGTTAAGAGGTAAGCCAATGATAATAACGCCTACATTTTCACGGTCAAAAATTTTAATAAGTGTGTAAGCATCTTCTGTAAATTTTTTTCGCTGTAGTACAGGACGCGGATTTGAGACAGTCAGCCCCATATCAGAAATCGCAATTCCGATAGTTTTTGTCCCTAAATCTAAGCCTGCTATTGTTTGTCTAGGCAAAAGATGTTTTATAACTTCATCTATATTAATAACAGTCATAAAGGTATAATACGTTTTTTAATGTTTCAGATCTATAGTTATATTCTTTATTCATGTTATCTAATATTCTTGCACTTACAAGTGCAGCCTTGTATAGCCAGAATAAAGATCAATAAATAAACAAAAAAGCAGAAAGGCGTAAAGAGTATGTCTGTTGATCAAGAGACAGTCAAGCGGATAGCACATTTAGCAAGGATTGCCCTCCACGATGATGAGATAGAACCTGTGACAAAAAAAATCAATGCTATTTTAGGTTTTGTAGAGCAATTGAATGAAGTTGATGTCAGTGGAGTTGAGCCATTAACATCTGTGATGCCGATGACACTACGAATGCGTGAAGATAGTGTTACAGATGGCGATAAAGCAGCAGATATTGTAGCCAATGCCCCTGTTACAGAAGAAAATTTTTTTCTTGTCTCAAAAATTGTTGAGTAACTTTTTATATTTTTGAAATTTGAGAACCAATATGACTGATTTAACAACTCTCACAATTGCGCAAGCTCGTGATGCTCTAACAAAGAAAAATCTCAAAGCAACAGAATTAACGGAAGCTTATTTACAAGCAATAGAGTTGGCAAATCCAACTTTGAATGCTTATGTAACAATAACAGCAGAACAGGCAATGAAAATGGCTGCTGAATCAGACAGTCGCTTAGCGAAAGGACAAGGAGGGCTTTTGGAAGGAATTCCCTTGGGGATTAAAGATCTTTTTGCAACCTATGGTGTTCATACTCAAGCCTGTTCAAATATCCTTGATGGTTTTAAACCGCACTATGAATCAACTGTCACGGCTAATTTATGGCAAGATGGTGCTGTGATGTTAGGAAAACTTAATATGGATGAGTTTGCTATGGGCTCATCCAACGAAACATCATATTATGGTCCCGTTATTAGTCCATGGAGAAAAAAAGGCTCAAATGAAAAACTCGTACCCGGTGGTTCTTCGGGGGGATCCGCAGCCGCTGTTGCTGCACAAATTTGTGCTGGTGCAACTGCAACCGATACAGGTGGCTCAATACGTCAACCAGCAGCTTTTACTGGAACTGTAGGAATAAAGCCAACTTATGGACGTTGTTCGCGATGGGGCGTTGTCGCGTTTGCTTCATCTCTTGATCAAGCTGGACCTGTTGCTAGAGATGTTCGTGATTGTGCTATCTTACTCAGATCAATGGCCTCTTTTGATGAAAAAGATTCTACTTCCGTCAATTTACCAGTTCCTGATTATGAAAGTTATCTTGGTCAATCAATCAAAGGAATGAAAATCGGTATTCCAAAAGAATATCATGTGGATGGAATGTCTTCAGAAATTATTGAGCTTTGGCAAAAAGGAATAAATTGGTTAAAAGAAGCAGGTGCTGAGATTAAAGATATTTCTTTGCCCCATACAAAATATGCTCTACCTTCTTATTACATTATAGCTCCTGCAGAAGCCTCTTCTAATTTAGCGCGTTATGATGGTGTGCGTTTTGGTTTGCGCATGCCTGGAAAAGACATCATTGAGATGTATGAAAATACGCGTTCTGTTGGTTTTGGTGATGAAGTCAAACGGCGCATTCTGGTTGGGACTTATGTTCTTTCATCAGGTTATTATGATGCCTGTTATTTAAGAGCTCAAAAAGTAAGAACACTCGTAAAACGTGATTTTGATCAATGTTTTGCTTCAGGCATTGATGCTATTTTGACACCAGCAACACCAACACCTGCTTTTGGTATTGCTGATGAAAAAATAAAAAATGATGCTGTAGCAATGTATCTTAATGATATTTTTACGGTACCAGTTAATATGGCTGGTTTACCAGGAATTTCTGTTCCTGCTGGTCTGTCATCAAATGGTTTACCTCTAGGATTGCAATTGATTGGTAAACCTTTTTCTGAAGAAGTCATTTTTCAGATAGCGCACATTATTGAACAAGAAGCAGGAATATTCAGTGCAGAAAAATGGTGGATGTAATAGTCAAAATTCACAAAGGAGCATTTCTCATCCTTAATGAGAAATGCTTTTTTAAAAGGTGGAGGGATGAGCTCTATTTCCTTAATTCGTAGTCTTACCCACCAAGATAGGCTTCTTTAACACGCGAATCAGAGAGCATAGTTTTTCCTTCACCGTGAAATAAAATATGTCCTACCTCTAAAATATAAGCATAGTCAGCTATGGAAAGTGCAGCAAATGCATTTTGTTCAATAAGAAGAACAGTTTTTCCCATATCATTAATTTTTCGAATAATCGAAAAAATTTCTTGAACGAGAAGTGGTGCTAACCCCAACGAGGGTTCATCTAATATGACCATATCAGGATTGCTCATAAGTGCACGGCCCACAGCAACCATCTGTTGTTCACCACCTGACATTGTTCCTCCCAACTGTTTTGCTCTTTCACGTAGGCGCGGAAAAAGGTCAAATATCCATTCAATATCACGGGAAATTCCCTGCTTATCGTGACGAATATAAGCGCCTAGATGAAGATTCTCTAAAACAGTGAGATGGGGCATGATACGTCGTCCTTCAGGGCTTAGAGCAATCCCTAATCGCAAAATCTCTTCTGGTGATTTTTTAATAATAGATTTGCCATTATAGGTAATTTCTCCATAAACAGAGCGATTAAGCCCTGTAATAGAACGTACAATACTGCTTTTTCCTGCACCATTGGCTCCAATTAAAGTGACAATACTGCCCCGCTTTATGGACATAGAAAGATTTTGGACAGCTTTAATGGCGCCATAATGAACGTAAAGATTTTTTATTTTAAGAATATCCATAAACATCTCCGCCAAGATAAGCTTCAATAACTTTAGGGTTATTACGAATTTCATCTGGTGTACCACTGGCAATGCAACAGCCATATTCCATAACCAAAATATGTTGGCAAAGTCCCATAACCACTTTCATATCGTGCTCAATAAGAAGAATTGTAAGATCAAAGTCTTTTTGCACTTTTGCTATGAATTTTCTAAGATCTTCACTTTCTTGTGGATTCATGCCAGCAACAGGTTCATCAAGAAGAAGCAATTTGGGCTTTGTGGCTAACGCACGTGCAATTTCTAGACGTCGTTGCACACCATAAGGTAAAGCTGTTGCCGATTGATTGGCAAGGTGATCAAGTTGTAGCTGTTCAAGGAGCTCCAAGGAATTTTTATAAACTTCCTTCTTTTCTTTTATTGCTTTTGAAAAAAAGAGAGCTGAAGAAAACCAAGGATATTTTTGTCGAACATGCGCTCCTACCATAACATTCTGCAAAACCGTTAACCCTGAGAAAAGACGAATATTTTGAAATGTTCTGGCAATATGGCTTCTACAGATAATATAAGGAGACGCTCCAGAAATTTTTTTCTCATCAAAAAGAATGATGCCGCTTGTAGGAGCATAAAATCCAGAAATCATATTGAAAACTGTTGTTTTTCCAGCACCATTGGGACCAATTAATCCAGTAATACTTCCTCGTTTAATTGCCATATTAACATTATTTACAGCAACTAATCCGCCAAAACGCATTACAATATTATTGAGTGAAAGGATATTGTCGTTCATAGCTTTCCCTCAGTATTAGAAAGCTTTTTGCGTGTCAAAAAGCTATAAATTCCATTCCATGAAAATTCTCGTTGTCCCATTAACCCTTTTCTCCAAAACAAGATAATTACCAGCAATAAAAGGGAAAAAACAACCATACGAAGCCCTGGGGTTTCTGGAATATGTATAAAACCTAAGTCAAATGGACTTTCAATAATACGAAGCCATTCAAGCATGACTGTAATAATAGTGCTGCCAATAATGCTCCCTGTAATTGAACCGAGACCACCAGCAACAACAATCATTAAAATATTAAAAGTCAGAAGAAAATTAAACATTTTTGGATCAATGGTTGAAATAAGAGCCGCCATTAATGCGCCACCTATACCTGCAAAAAACGCTCCAACAGTAAAGGAAAAACTACGGTAGAAAAAAGCATTAATTCCCATAGTTTTCGCAGCTATTTCATCATCACGAATAGCACGTAATACGTTACCAGTATTACTTTGCAGTAAGAGGACAATAAAGAGAACTGTAAATGCTAGCCAACCATAGTTCCACCATAATGTTGCATTTTGAGGTATTCCTTTGATTCCCAAAGAGCCATTTGTGAGCGATGTTGCGTTCGTAATGACAATGCGAATAATTTCCGCAAAACCTAATGTTGCAATTCCAAGATAATCGCCACCAAGACGCAATATTGGTAAAGCAATTAATAAACCTACAACAGCAGCACACAAACCACTTACAACAACAGCGATAAAAAAAGGTAACTGCAAATGATATAATGGTTCAGCAATAGGCTCAAGAATCCACATCATTTCTTTTTGTTCAGGGGAAAGAAGTAAAATTGCGCAAACATAAGCACCAATAGCCATAAATCCAGCATGTCCAAGAGAAAACATACCTGTGAAACCGTAAATCAAATTAAGCGAAATTGCCAATATCGCATTAATAGCAATCAGATTGATGATACGAAGCGTATAGTCATTAAAATGGCTATCAGCATAAAATAAAAAACCTATGAGAACTAAAACACTTATACACGATAAAACAGTTGTCGCTGACTTTGCCATTAGATTTTCTCCTGATTTCTTTTACCCATTAATCCTGTGGGCAATATCAATAGAATCAGAATCAATAAAATGAAAGCGAAGGCATCTCGATATCCAGATAGCGCAGGGAAAAATGCGATAATCATAATTTCAATAAACCCTAATAATAATCCTCCCAACATTGCACCTGGTATCGAACCAATACCTCCAATAACAGCAGCGATAAATGCTTTGAGACCAGGAAGAACACCCATATAAGGCTGAATTTGAGGATAACGTAAAGACCACATAATACCAGCTATGGCGGCAAGAGCTGAGCCTATTCCAAATGTAAACGCAATAACTTTATTGACAGACACACCCATCAAACGTGTTGTTTCAATATCATGGGAGATTGCGCGCATAGCAAGACCCGGTTTTGTTTTATGGATAATCCATAATAGTAATAAAATAAGAATTAATGACACAAAGGGAACGATCAGAGACATGGGAGCAATTCTGATGATACCATCTGCTCCTGATCCTAGATGCCATAAAAATGGTGTTACAAGAAAATCTGGCTGTTGTACACCTTTCGGAACACCACTAAAGAGTACAGTAGCAAGATTTTCAATAAAAAAAGAAACACCAATTGCACCGATAAGTGCCGAAATACGCGGAGCATGGCGTAGAGGTTTATAAGCAAATTGATCAACAGCAACACCCACAGCACTTGTAATAAAAATGGAAAAACAAAGAGCTAAAACCCAAATCGGTGTAAAATCTTGCGGGGAAATTTTAAAATAATAAACAAATCCTAGCGCAAGAATTAAAAAAGCAGCAATCCAATAAATTGGAGGACGCCTTTTAAAGCCTATAAAGACCGAATAATAAACAAGAGCAGCAAAAAACAAAAGAAGAAAAGCTACCCAAGCAGGCATAAAGCCAATTGTGGAAAAGAAAACAAAATATGCTCCCAGCATAAAGATATCACCGTGAGCAAAATTAATGAGTCTCAGTATACCGTAGACCATGGTGTAGCCAATAGCAATAAGCCCATAAAGAGATCCCAATGCCAGTGCATTAAAAAAGTACTGGATGAACATTTCAGTGCTCATCTCTCATCCTTCCACATTTGTTAATTTACATAGGATAATAAGAAATTTCTAAGTTTTTGGTTGAGAAAAAAAATCCTCAACCAATTCTTGCATTTTAGTAAATAAAACTTTTTAATTAAAAAGCAGGTTTAACTTCTTCTAAATAAACACGTTTTCCATCCTGTATTTTAATGATACCAATAGGAATTTTAGGGTTATGATTTTCATCCATTGACATATCCCCAAAGGGGGTAGGAAAATCTTTTAATTTGCTAAGTGCGATAGTAATTTTTTCACGATCAGTGCTACCAGCATTTTCAATAGCCTTCATAAACATCATATAACTCGTGTATCCCAAAACAGAATTGATATTTGGCTCTTTGTCCGGGTAAGCTTTTTTCCATTCTTTTGTGAATTCTTGCGCAGCTACTGACATATTTGGCATATACTCACTATAGGGAAGTGTCGTATGTAAGAAACCTTCTGCAGCTTTTCCTGCAATCGTAATGGTTTCTGGATTATCCATAGCATCTCCACCCATAATTTGAAACTTCGCCCCTAATTCTCGTGCTTGTTTCATGATGATAGCACCTTCAGAAAAGTAAGATGGAATGAATAAGATATCAGGTTTCTGGGCGATAATTTGCGTGAGAACAGCTGAAAAGTCCTGATCTCCAGAATTATAATTTAAATTTGAGATAACTTCACCACCTAATTTTTTGAAAGCACGCGTAAAATAACTTGCAAGACCAATAGCATAATCGCTTGAAATATCTTTAAGGATAGCAGCCTTTTTTGCGTGTAAAGTTTGGCTTACATAAGTTGCGATTCCTACTCCTTGATAGGAATCAATAAAGCAAGCACGAAAGTAATATTTTTTACCCTGTGTAACAAGGGGACTTGTTGAGGACGTTGCAATGGTTGGAGTTTTTGCCTTTTCAGATATTTCACCACCTGCTAACGAGAGTGAAGAACCATAGCTACCAATGATTCCACTCACTTTTTCACTTGCTGTTAAACGCATAACAGCATTAGCCGCTTCTACTTTATCAGATTTGTTATCAATAATAACAAGTTCCACTTTACGTCCTAAAATTTCTGGAACTTTTTTATGGGCTAATTCTATACCTCTAATTTCAAGCTGACCTCCAAATGCATTTTGACCACTTAATGGAAGATAAACACCAATCTTAATAGGTTCACTCGCATAAACATTTGCTGTAAATGCCATAAATGCTGCGATTATCGTAAGGATTTTCTTCAATTGCATTGCGCATTTTCCTTAATTGAATTGTCGTTTTTTCACCTTATATTGAACTTCTTCATCATGCAAGTTACACATTAATCAAAATATCATTATGTAAAAAAACTTTTATATGACCTCTTTTGTAGGGCACCCCTTGTAAGGTATGTAAAGTGTACAATCAAATAGTTTTATAAATATTCATGTTGATATTCTCTGACATTAACATAGAAGATACGACAATGTGGGGAAATCTTATCTTGGGGCTTGCGTGTTGATACAAGAGCAATGTTTACTTAAACTTAGAGAATCAATATCGTACAATTTATAAGCTACAGGATCACGTTATTATGACGAGTAAGGATGCATTAAAGGGTTGTTCCCCATCTGAGGATAGTATAGGTGCTTGTGGGGAGATTATCGAAATCAGTGGTGTCATTAAGTGGTTTGATGGTAGTAAGGGGTATGGATTTATTGTACCTGATTTACCTCATTTTCCCGATATATTATTGCATGTTACGGTAATGCGAAGGGATGGTTTTCAAACAGCTTTAGAGGGAGCTAAAGTCATTTGTGCTGTGGAAAAAACTGAACGAGGGTTAAAGTGTGTTCAGGTGAAATCCATAGATTGTTCTTCAGCAATTCATCCATCAGAAGTTCCTGCCCGTACCCATGTTGTTGTTACTCCAGAAAGTGGACTAGAACGAGCAATTGTTAAATGGTTTAATCGTGACAAAGGATACGGTTTTCTTAGCCGTGGGCAAGGAACAGAAGATATTTTTATTCATATGGAAACATTGCGCCGTTTTGGTTTAGCAGAGCTTCGTTCTGGCCAAGTTGTTCTTGTACGTTTTGGTAAAGGAGAAAAAGGTTTAATGACAGCAGAGATTTATCCGGACATAGGCATTCCTTTAGCTACGCATTGAATTTCACGAGTGAAATCAGTATGTTTTCTATATTTTTAAAGATTGTTGTTCCGTAAATTGCTATAGAGGTAGATTTTTAAAGAAAATATGGCTCTCGTGAATCCATAAACCAAATGAAGAAAATTTCGCATATTACGTTGAAAGAAACTAGAAAATAACAAGGAAGCAATCCTCTTTTTTTGACTTTTAAACTCTGGTACCTTTTATTTAGAAACAAAATTTAAAATTTTTTTGTGGTGGAGACAAGAATGTTAAAGCCTTTTAAAAAGGGGCATATTGTTTTATTGGTGATGCTTTTTATGTTAGATATGCGTGTTGTTGTAGCAAAGGAGCCCATAGAGATTCCTGTGCATCCAATTCCTTTAGAAATACATACAAAGCAAGGTTCGGTTTTTTATAAGGTAGAGATTGCTTTTACGCCATCTCAAGCAGCAGCTGGTTTAATGTATCGAACTGATTTTCCACGCGATCGTGCAATGCTCTTTAAGCAGCTAAAAAGTTCTCGATCGGGAGATGAGCAGAAAATTTTTATGTGGATGGCAAATACGCCTTTACCTTTAGATATGATTTTCTTAAACTCTGAGGGAATTATTGTATCGATTATTGAAAATACTTCTCCACTTTCAACAAATACCATTTCATCAGAAGTTCCTGCAGCTTTTGCACTTGAAATTAACGCTGGTGAAGTTTCTAAAAAAAAGATACAAAAAGGACAACGTGTTATTCATCCTGTACTTTGTGGAAAGTGCAATAAAAAATGACCGCTGAAGATATTCGTTTTTTTGAATATAATGGTTTGCGATTTGCTTATCGAGAAGAAGGGCAGGGCGCGCCTATTTTGTTGATCCATGGTTTTGGATCTTCTGCACGGGTGAATTGGTATGCAACGGGTTGGTTTCGTATTCTCACTGAAGCAGGATATCGTGTTATTGCTCTTGATAATCGCGGTCACGGAGATTCAGTTAAAAGTTATGATCCTGTCTTTTATACACCTCAAGCTATGGCTGGCGACGCAGTAAAGTTACTGCAGCATTTAGAGTTATCTAAAGCCCATGTTATGGGATATTCTATGGGGGCTCGTATTAGTGCTTTCATGGCTCTTTTGCATCCAACATATGTACACAGTGTTATTTTTGGTGGTTTAGGTATTGGTATGGTGACGGGAGCAGGAAATTGGGAGCCTGTTGCTGAGGCCCTTTTAACAGAAGATATTTCCACTATTACCAATACGCGCGGTTTAATGTTCCGTAAATTTGCAGATCAAACGAAAAGCGATAGGCGTGCTCTTGCTGCTTGTATCATTACATCAAAACAGGAGTTAACGGTGTCTGAAGTTTACAAAATCAAACAACCAGCACTTGTTGCCGTTGGTTCATTAGATGAAATTGGCGGTGATGCAGAGCCATTGGCAGCCTTGTTGCCTTGTGGTAAAGCTTTATCAATTCCTGATCGAGATCATATGTTTGCTGTAGGCGATAAAGTTTATAAAAAAGGCGTTATCGATTTTCTTTCTCGTTATCCTATAAAATAAGAACTCTTCATAGCTTTTAGAATTTACAGAAATACCCAATATTTTTATTTCGTATAAATTGAAAAAAGCTTATTAAAAAATCTTTCTGTTGTGACATAAGTTTTTATAAAAAATGAAAAGAAAAATAAACTCTTATTAGCTTATTTTGTATATTTTCCAGAGACGTAATTCTTCTAAGATTAGATAATTATAATTTAAAGGTTATTAAAAAGAATTATTTTCGAATGATGTAATAAATATTTTTTGCTAAAAAATGTAGTTTTAAATAAAAAAATATTTTTATTTGTATTTTTTATAAAATAAACAAAATTATAAATTATTGATCAATTTATTTTTACGAATATGCGTTTTAAATACAGATGCTAAAATTGGAGATAAAGTAAAATTATTAAAAATATACAGTTTTTTTTTGCCATTTTTTAATCTATACGGGTATATTTAATAATGATAGACTCCTTTTGTAAACGTTCTTTATGAATGCATAAAGAACGTTGTGAATATATGTAATATTAAGTAAATATTCAGATTATGCTTTTTTACTGACGTTACAGAATCATAAGAGTGTCTTATTTGCACGACACGCAATTATTTTAATCGTTTCAAAAAACAGGAGAGCATAGTGAATGCTGATGAAATAAAAAAACTTGATAATTATTTTAAAAATATATTCCAAAACTCAGCATTGCAAGTCAGAGCACGGCCTAAAAAGAGTGATTCTTGTGAGGTTTATATGGGAGATGAGTTTTTAGGCATTATCTATCGAGATGAAGATGAAGATGAGCTCTCCTATAATTTCTCAATGGCTATATTAGATATTGATTTAGAAAATTGATTCGTTATTCATAGTTGAATGAAGTCTTTTTTATCCCATAAGATTTATATAAGTTTTAACGCTTTAAAACTCGTATGGTTATTTCGTGCAATAATAAGATGGTCATGGATAATAATTCCTAATGCATTTGCTGCATCTTTTAATCTATATGTCATTGTTATATCTGCATTAGAGGGGGTGGAATCGCCAGAAGGGTGATTGTGGACTAAGATAAGTCCTGATGCGGATAACTCTAAAGCTCGAGAAATAACTTCACGAGGATAAACAGGGGTATGATCAATGGTTCCAGTTTGTTGTACCTCATCAGCAAGTAAGCCGTTTTTCTTATCAAGAAACAAAATACGAAATTGTTCACGTGTTTCGTGAGCCATAACAGCTTTACAATACGCTAACACTTTATCCCATGATGAAAAAATATCGCGCTTAAACAATTGCGCACGAGCAAGACGTCCAGCAACATCTGAAATAATTTTTAAATCAACTGCAGTGGCGGGACCACATCCTGGAATTTCTTGAAGTCGGTGAATATCCGCTCCCAACACATCAGCTAATGAACCAAAACGTGCTATCAAATTTTTAGCTATGGGTTTTGTGTTTGCACGGGGTATTGTGCGAAAAAGCAATAATTCAAGATATTCATAATCTTCAATTGCATTTCCTTTTGACTTTAAATAGCGCTTCCGAAGACGTTCACGATGGCCTTGATAATGTTTATGAAGCTGTGCGTTTTTCTGAGGCTCTTCACTTTTTCTTTCTGATACTGGGGTGAGTGGAGAACTCGATGTTAATGCAAAGTGATTACTTTGAGTATCTTCCTTTTGATTTAATTTTTTAGCCATAACATCTCTACATTGCGTTAGGTATGCGAATTTGGAATATAAAAAATATTTTTAGGAGATTGTGTAAATATTTCATACCCTTCATTTGTAACACCAATTGTATGTTCATATTGTGCTGTCAGAGAGCGGTCACGGGTAACAGCAGTCCAACCGTCAGATAAAATCTTAACTTGTGGTTTACCAAGGTTAATCATAGGCTCAATTGTAAACATCATACCTTGTTTTAATTCAACTCCTTCTCCAGGGGTTCCATAATGGAGGATATTGGGAGCATCATGAAAAAGCTGGCCGATACCATGTCCGCAAAAATCTCTCACAATTGAACAGCGTTCAGATTCAGCATACTGTTGAATGGCTGCCCCAATATCACCTGTCGTTGCTCCAGGCTTAACGACAGCGATTCCTTGCATAAGACTTTCATAGGTTATTTTTAGCAAGCGTTCTGCTGCACGCCTAATTTTTCCAACAGGATACATTCGGCTTGAATCCCCATGCCAACCATCAAGGATAAAGGTTACATCAACATTTACAATATCACCTTCTTGCAAAGGTCTTTTATTGGGAATGCCATGGCAGACAACGTGATTGATAGATGTACAGCATGAATGGCTGTATCCATGATAATTTAGATCAGCAGGAAGTGCTCCTCGCTTAGCTCCAAAAATAAATACAAAATCATCTATTTCTTGCGTAGTAACGCCCGGCTTAATAATATCTGTAAGCGCATCAAGGCATTCTGCAGCAATACGACCAACTTCACGCATTTTAGCAAAAGCATAATCATCGAAAATGCGGATTTTTCCATTAAATTTTAAAGGGATTTTATTATATTCGATATACTCAGTCATTGTTTCTTCTATTTTCTATTTTTACTCTCTGAATCGGAAAAATGCCTTCTACACTTACATGACACTTTACAGCATAACATTCTACTCCTGATTTTAATGCTAAATCAAATTTACGTCCATAGAGTGGATCAAGATCATGACAAATTGTAAAAGCTGAGCAATCTTCTCGTTGAATAATATAAAGCATAGCAGCTCGTTTTCCTTGTTGTACAACTCCTACGAGCTCATCAAGGTGACGTGCACCACGTTTTGTTTCGCTATCAGGAAATTCTGCTAATCCTTTCTGACGAATAAAATGAACATTTTTGACTTCTAGGTAACAATCAGGAAGAATGTCATCACGTAAAAGAAAGTCAATTCGTGATTGTGTCCCATAGCGTTGTTCTTTTAAAATTGTTTTATATCCACTTAATTCTGGTAGTAATCCGTTTTGAATTGCTTCTAACGCAAGTTTATTGGGTAAAGAAGTATTAATGCCAACCAAAGTATTATCGGCTTCAATAATTTCTAATTGATAGGCATATTTTCGTTTGATGTTGTTATGATAAGAAAGCCAAATATTGGTGTTGAAAGCTGTTAATCCAAGCATTGATCCTGTATTAGGTACAGACACGGTGAGGACATGCTGATCATCTTGTTGAACATCCGCAAGAAAACGTTTATAACGACGGATAAGCTTTGCAGGAAAAAGTTTGGGAATAAAGTGCATATCCCTTTTTTAGGATTTATGATTTCATAATTCAACTGAGATTATGATTTACAGGGGCTGTTCCCTATTAAAAAAGATAAAATTGATGTAAAAAACGCTACGATATCTTATATAAATTGTTATAAATTCCATCGTTCACTTTAATGGCTTTTAAAATTTATTATTAGGTTTAGAAACTATTATCTTTGAATGAAAAGATAGATTATCTATAATTTATTATTAAACAGCATTAGAGTATTGTGAAAAAGGTTTCGTAAAAATAGTGGAGAGGGAGATAGTTTAAGTGAAACTAGGTAAAATTGATGGCAGGAACGAATAGGAATCGTGAAAATTTAACAAATGGTCCCATTATTATTTTAGTTGAACCGCAGCTTCCTGAAAACATTGGTATGGTCGCAAGGGCAATGGCAAATTTTGGGCTTTCTAAGCTTCGATTAGTCAAACCTCGAGAAATGTTTCCAAATGAAAAAGCTAGAGCTGCTGCAAGTAAAGCTGATCATGTCATTAACAATGCTGTAATTTTTAACACATTACGTGATTCAATTGCAGATTTACACTATGTTTTTGCCACAACAGCACGTGAAAGATGTGGATTTAAAACTGTAAAAAGTGCTGTCGAAGCAGCAAGCGTATTACGTCAGCGTGAAAGTATCGGACATAAGACCGGGATTGTCTTTGGAAGAGAGAGATGGGGACTAGAAAATGATGAAATCAGCCTTGTTGATGAAATTATTACTTTTCCAGTTAATCCTGCTTTTGCGTCACTTAATATTGCGCAAGCGGTTCTTTTAATGTCTTACGAATGGATGAAAACTGGTTTAGAGAATGTCAGCGATACGGCATTTCGTGCAGCAGAGATGGAACCTGCAAATAAAACAATTTTCCATGGTTTTTTATCTCAGTTAGAAGAGGCTTTGAATATCCGTGGGTATTTTAGACCACCAGAACGTAAAGAAGTAATGCTTGCAAATTTGCGCTCTGTTTTTACGCGCGCTAACTTTAGTGAACCTGAGGTTCGTTTATTGCGAGGCATTATATCTTCTTTGGATCATTTTTCGCCACAATATCCACGGGGGAGTAGAGCACCGGAAGAGCGTGATCGTAAAAAAATTAAAAATAAGTGTGAAAACTAATGGATGAACGACCTGTTCTTTTTTTTGATAGCGGTATTGGTGGTTTAACAGTGTTCAGGGAAGCGCGTGTTCTTATCCCTGACATGCAATTTATCTATGTTGCTGATGATGCAGGATTTCCTTATGGAAATTGGAAAGAAAATATTTTGAAAGAGCGTATTTTGAAGATTTTTACAAATCTTTTAACACGTTACAATCCAGCTTTATGTGTGATTGCTTGCAACACTGTTTCTACACTGATGATAGCAGATTTACGACAGAATTTTCCTCATATCCCTTTTGTAGGAACGGTTCCTGCAATTAAATCAGCTGCTGAACAAACAAAATCTGGTTTTATTTCCGTATTAGCGACTCCTGGAACAGTTAAACGTGCTTATACAAATGAATTAATTAACTCTTTTGCTAGACAGTGTCATGTTCAGCTTGTAGGAAGTAAAAAGCTGGCTGGACTTGCTGAAGATTATTTACGGGGAAAATCAATCGATTCAGAAGAGTTAAGAAAAGAAATCCTGCCATGTTTTGTGGAAAAAAATGGACAATATACGGATGTTATTGTTTTAGCCTGCACACATTATCCTTTTTTGATTAATTTCTTTCGTGAACATGCTTTATGGTCCGTTGAGTGGATTGATCCGGCGAAAGCGATCGCCAAACATATCAGATCTTTATTACCATTGTCGGGAAAGATACACCATCAATATATAAAGAAATATCAAGATTTTGCGTTGTTGACATCGAAAAATATCACTTCTTTAACGGAGAATTTGTTTAAAGGATTTGGCTTAAAACTCATGAAAGGAGTTGACTTTGGGTTACGAGACCAATAATGATGATCTAGCTATTTTTTCAAGAAAATAGCATTAATTGACGTGTCCCGTGGATAACTTTGCATATTGATATGTTAAGGTATTCTGTCAGTCTTTAGTATTTAAAGGCAGAGGAGGGCGCGTTTCCTTGGGGTCTTAAGATCTCGTGTTTTATTTTATAAGGAAATGCGATGAGTAAACGCGAAACAACAAAGTATAAAATTGACCGTCGTATGGGAGAAAATATTTGGGGGCGTCCAAAATCTCCTGTCAATCGTCGTGATTATGGTCCAGGTCAGCATGGACAGCGTCGTAAAGGAAAACTTTCTGACTATGGGGTTCAGTTGCGCGCTAAACAGAAATTGAAAGGGTTTTATGGAGATATTTCAGAAAAACAATTTCATAAAACCTATGAAGAGGCAGCTCGTCGACGGGGCGATACTGGCGAAAATCTTATCGGTCTGTTAGAATCACGTTTGGATGCTGTTGTTTATCGTGCAAAATTCGTACCTACGATTTTTGCTTCTCGCCAATTTATCAATCACGGTCATGTTAATGTCAATGGGCGGCGCACAAACATTCAATCTTATCGTTGTAAACCAGGTGATGTTATTGAGGTTCGGGAAAAATCGAAACAACTTGTTTTAGTGTTAGAATCAGTGCAATTGGCAGAACGTGATGTCCCTGATTATATTGAAGCAGATCATAAACAGATGAAAGCAACCTTTACACGTATTCCTGCTTTTGCAGATGTTCCTTATGCTGTGCAAATGGAACCTAATTTGGTTGTTGAATTTTATTCTCGATAATTTTTCTGTAAGAGAAATTATTTCTCTCTTCTATTATGATAACTTCAAAATATTGTGTTATTCTTACAATATTTGAAGTTAATAAGTTCTTTTTGTAAATGGTTCTATATTAAGTTTATTGCTATGTTTTTATAGTCATAAATTTGTATAGTTCCATTTCTTTTTTATGTATCTAATTTATAAATTCAAAAAACATAAATGTAAGCTTGCTTTAATATTTGTTTTTATCTTTGCAAAACGAGCCGTTTATTGTGCAGGATATGGTATTATGAATGATGTTTCAGTTGAATATCAGGCAATAGAAGAAAACAAAGGGAGAGATGATCCTTTAATAAGCGAAGCAGATAATTGTCATCCAATGTTTCGTGTTGCTCCTTCAAGCGTAGAATTTAATAAATTGCGCAAACGACTTTTACGTCATATGCGACAAGCTTTGGATGATTTTTCTATGCTCTCTACAGGGAAAAAATGGCTTGTTGCTTTATCGGGTGGAAAAGACTCTTATGGTTTATTAGCGCTTCTTTTAGACTTAAAGTGGCGAGGTCTTTTATCCGTTGAAATTCTTGCCTGTAATCTTGATCAAGGGCAACCAGGATTTCCTGAGCATATTCTTCCAGATTTTTTAAGTTCTTATAAAATTCCATATCGTATTGAATATCAGGATACTTATTCCATTGTTACAGATAAATTGGCAGAGTCGCAGACATATTGTTCACTTTGTTCTCGATTACGACGTGGTAATCTCTATCGTATTGCACGTGAAGAGGGATGTTCTGCATTAGTTTTAGGTCATCATCGTGATGATGTTTTAGAAACATTTTTTATGAATTTGTTTCATGGTGGTCGATTAGCTGCTATGCCTGGAAAACTTAAAAATGATGAAGGAGATCTTTTTGTGTTACGTCCTCTTGTTTATGCTGCTGAGGAAGATATGGAAAAATTTTCTCAAGAAATGCAATTTCCAATTATTCCTTGTAATCTTTGCGGTAGTCAAGATGGATTACAACGTAATGCAATGAAAGAAATGCTGAAAAATATAGAAAGACAAATGCCAGGACGTAAAGATACGATGATTCGCGCTTTAACAAATGTACGCCCAAGTCATTTGCTTGATAAGAAATTCTTTGATTTTAAAACGTGTTAATAAAAATTAGATATTAAAAAAAATAAGTTCAAAGAATTTACGATAAGATACTTATTTATAATGATAATTTATTGTTTTTTAATTTAAATACCGTCAGATTGTTTTGTTTCAAATTCTCTTATATTGCATCTATAAAAAACATCTGCCTGCATATCACAAAGGAAATTCTTGTGTGCATAAAACACTCTTGAAAAAAGTTTCCTTTCACTAACCAATGACTGTCGTAATATGAAAAATGGGAAAATAGTACGGTTGTCGATTTGCTCTTTTGTTAATTAAAAATGGTGAACCTTGTGGATTTTATTCTTTTGCGCCGCTGTCACCGCCATTTAAAGCTCATTTAAGGCATTAAATTAAGAGAATATATAACTGCTTTGTATTTTGGGAGTGTATAGCAAACATTCAGAGCAAGGATTGCTCGTAAATTCTCATGAAGTGAGCTATATAAGTGATCAAGTTCGATTGTGAGTAGCTGATCTTTTTATAAACCGATGCTAATAGAAATCTTCATCATTGAGGACAGGGAAGGAGTTAAATTTTTAAACTGCTATACCATAAAGGTCATAGGCATCCGATTGTTCGATTTTAACGGTGACAAATTCACCAACACGCAGTGGGCGTCGTGATGATATATGGACAACACCATCTATTTCTGGAGCATCGTACTGACTACGTCCTTTGGCAACTTTTCCTTGACTTTCATCGATAAGCACTCGGAGTCTTTTTCCAATTTTTTTCTTTAAAAGATGTGTAGAAATTTGTTGTTGTCTTGCCATAAAACGATGCCAGCGGTTTTCTTTCACCTCTTCAGGAATATTTTCTAATCCCAAATCATTTGCGGCAGCTCCTTTTACTTCTTCATATTTAAAGCACCCCGCGCGTTCAATTTTTGCTTCTTCTAGCCATTCTAGAAGTATATTAAAATCTTCATTCGTTTCACCAGGAAAACCAACGATAAATGTTGATCGCAAAGTAAGATCTGGACATATTTTCCGCCATTTTTCAATTCTACGATTTGTTTTTTCCATAAGTGCGGGACGCTTCATGTGATGCAAAACAGTCGGTGATGCATGCTGAAAAGGTATATCCAGATAAGGAAGAATTTTTTTTGCAGCCATAAGTTCGATAACTTCATCAACATGGGGATAAGGATAAACGTAATGCATACGTACCCAAATACCCATATCGCCTAGTTCACGACAAAGATCAAAGAATTTCGTTTTGATTGTACGATCTTTCCAAGAATTTTCGAGATATTTAAGATCAATACCATAAGCACTCGTATCTTGTGAAATAACCAAAAGTTCTTTTACACCCGCTTGCACGAGTTTTTCAGCTTCACGAAGAACATCGCTGATGGGACGTGAAGTGAGATCACCACGCAAAGTAGGGATGATACAAAAACTACACCGATTAGAGCATCCTTCAGAAATCTTTAAGTAGGCGTAATGGCGAGGTGTTAAACGAATACCTTGGGGAGGAACTAAATCAAGAAAAGGATCATGAACAGGAGGAATTGCTGTATGAACAGCTTCTATAACGCTTTCATAAGCTTGCGGTTTTGTAATAGCCAATACATTAGGATATGTTTGGCGAATAGCATCAGGATCAGCACCAAGACACCCTGTTACAATAACTTTTCCATTTTTTTTAAGAGCTTCATCAATATTGGCTAATGATTCTCTCCTTGCCGAGTCAAGAAAACCACAGGTATTCACAATAACGACATCAGCTCCTTGATGTTGACGTGAAATATCATACCCTTCAGAGCGAAGGCGTGTAATAATTCGCTCAGAATCTACGAGTGCTTTTGGGCATCCGAGGGAGACAAAACTAATACGAGGTGCTACCATAATGATCCTACAATTACTATGAATGATTGAGTTACGCTTTTATTAACTTAAAAATAATGTTCTTTATTTTTATACCTATGCAATACAATCTGTTACAAAGTTATTTGATTTTTTTCTACAAAATTTTATATGTTTTTATGCATGCATACAATTTTGTCTTATTATATCGTAAAATTCCGTCATTGAGGATGATGATATAAGGCTGCTTCCTTCAAAGCATTTAAGTTCTTTTCAAAGTACGTGGTGAATATTTTAAAACTTACTTGTCAAGCCTTGCGTAAGAGAAGGACATGGAGGGGAAGGGGAAAGTGAAACCCGCTCGATAAGGATCTGGATTGTTTATAAACCTAATTGGGGGCATCCTTTGGCTGTGGAGAAGAAGTCAATTGCGTGTGGCACAATAAAAAAATGCTCAACAGTTTCTTACTGCGATATCTATCGCGTACTATAAGGTTTATTTTTTAATATTTTCGAATAAGACCGGTAAGTTTGCCTTGTATTTCTACACGCTCGGATTCGTATGTCCGTACTTCATAATGAGGATTTGCAGCTTCTAATGCAATAGAAGCTCCTTTGCGTCGATAACGTTTTAATGTGGCTTCTTTTTTATCAATAAACGCAACAATAATTTCACCTGTTATTGCTGTATTTTGACGTTTCACAATGATCGTATCTTTATCAAGGATACCAGCCTCCATCATAGAATCATCTTTAACTTCTAATGCGTAGTGCTCACCTGTATTAACCATATCGAGTGGAAGAGAAAGGCTGTTTATTTGTTGCAGTATAGCAGAGGCGGGTACGCTTGCAGAAATACGTCCCATAATAGGAATGGTGATATTTTTTTTTTCTTCTTCATCAAAGGGACTCAAACTTTTTGATATTTCTCTTTTCTTTCTTTCTATCATACTGGGAGAAATTTTACGTGCTAAAGAAAGGTTAAATGTTATTTTTTCAGGGAGTCGAATCACCTCCACAGCACGAGCACGATTGGGCAAGCGACGTATAAAACCTCGTTGTTCTAAGGCTATAATGAGCTTATGAATACCAGACTTTGAAGAAAGTTCTAATGCATTTTTCATTTCTTCAAAAGAAGGAGGAACACCAGTTTCTTTTATATGGTTATGAATAAACAAGAGTAGCTCATATTGTTTACATGTTAACATTCAATATTCCAATCAAAATAATAAAAATTAGTAAAGTAAAAATACATTTATATATAGAACTTTTACAATTTTTATCGCCAAATCAAAATTATTTTCTTTGTTTTTGATCTTATCAATTTAATAAATCAATATTTTTATTTATAGATATATTTAAATTGTTATTTATATACTGTATATATACATTAATATTAAATAATGTATAAATATACTTTATAGTTCTGACTGAATTATCCAATACTAAATTTTGTGACTAGTATTATCCTTTTCTTCTAAAAATATATTTACGTATTTTGTAAATTTTAATATAAAAAAGTTAACTAGAAGGCATTCTATATATTCAGAACACTTAAAATCATTTTGCATACTGCATATTATTTCTGCTTTTTTATTCTTAGTAAAATTATCTACAGCTCTAATAGTGAGCATAATTTATAGTCATTCGGGATATTTTCAATGAGACTAAATTTTGCTTCATATCTACTTTATTCTATAGGATAAATTGGCTTTCGTTATTATTCATTATACATGAACAAAAATCATACTCTCAAAGCCATTGTTGCTCATTGTTCCATTTTCAAGTCTAACGTGTCAACCGCTATATACTATTTTCATGACCCCTAATGTTGCGATAATTTTTGGTTATTAAAAGGAGGCATAAAAGGTATTTTCATTTCTTTTTTATAGTTTTATTCTCTCACTTATATCGGTCAAGAAAATGCTTTTTATTGTTTCAATATAAAAAAGATTTGAAATGAGAAAAACTTACATTATTTGAGACTTTTCACTCAAGTAAAAAATGATAAATTATTATAAATCAATATATTATCTTATAAAGCTGTATTCATATTTGAAAATTGAACACTAAGATATAAAAATAATATTATAATAAAAGGTATTTTTTCTTCTCTACCCATTATGCTCAACAACCCATGTGAGGGGAAGGGGGTATTTCTCATAATTTTAACGCTTCGAATCTATGCAATATTTTGCAGTGAAATTTTTCCTTTATTGAAACTTCAAAAAGAAGATTAAAGAGTACTTATACAATGATGAAGTAAAGGGGCGAAAACGGAAAATTATTGATAACTGAAGAAAATAATAATATTTTTTTTCAAAAGGTGTTGACCAAATGGAAAGTCAACCGTATGTTCCCTTCACTTTCTGCAAACTAGATAGTATGCAAACTAGATAGCTTGTGTGAGAGCGCGTAGCTCAGCTGGTAGAGCAACTGACTTTTAATCAGTAGGTCCAGGGTTCGAATCCCTGCGCGCTCACCAAATTTAAGTAATATCAATAGGCTATAAAAAATTTAAGAATCTTTTTTTGATTCTTTTTGAAGTTTTTATTGATTCTATTTTTATCAGCTGTTTTGGAATAGAGCGATGTTATGCTGTCTCCTTTCCAACAAAAAAGAGCTTTAAGCTTATGGATAGGGTTGTACCTGCGTTGGCAGCACATGTGGTTTCTAATTTTCTCAATCCATAGGTGTTTTTTTTAATATCCACTGCATTACATGATTCGCAAAACAGTTGCTAAAATCACCACTTATTCACACTTATATTATGAAATGAATTTTCTATAAGATGTTGATTTGTTTAACTTTTAATCTTTTTAATATCTACTAGACTACATTTATTTCGTATGAAAACCATAAAAAGATTAACAATACGTTAATTTCTTGGTAAAAGGGGACAATTCAAGAGTGGTATATACGCGAGGGGAATCATTTAAAAACGTAAATTCTTCCGTTGCGTACAAAAGCGTGACGTGGTTTTTACAGTAGTACTTAACAGAAATAAGTGGACTGAATAGATGCCTTCAAATAGAAAAAAGAAAATTACTTTTATGATTAAACCAACACTTCAATTGTTTTCTATGATTGTCATTTCTCAGTCACTGGTATCTTGTTGCGCAAGCAAAACTATGAATTTTTCAATAAAAGATTCCTATCATAATAAACCAATTAACGTAAACACTTCTGTACTACCTCAACAAGTATCCAATAAGAAGAATCAATCAGAAGAAAAAAAGCGTGGACGAGTGATTGTTGGTAAACCTTATCAAATAAAAGGAAAGTGGTATTATCCTCAAAGTGATCCAACTTATAAACGTGTTGGCGAAGCATCTTGGTATGGTTCAGATTTTCATGGACGTTTAACTGCCAATGGTGAAATTTATGACATGAATCTTTTGACTGCTGCTCATCCTACAATGCCTTTACCTAGCTATGCTCGTGTTACTAATTTAAAAAATGGATCTTCAATCGTTGTTAGAGTGAATGATCGCGGACCTTTTATGAAAGACAGAATCATTGATTTATCAAGGCAAGCTGCGACAATACTGGGGTATGTAGATAGGGGGGTCGCAGATGTTAAAGTAGAATATATTGCTGAAGCACCTGTTGGCTATTATGATGCTGCATATTTAATGTCCTCTTATACTCCTGGAAATGCTGCCCCATATTCATTAGCGTCGGAAAATGTTGCGAAAAAAAGAGAAACTGTTTTGTTAAAAGAGCAGCGCAATACAGGGAACAAAAAAGAATTAGCTAAAGCAGCTGCTGTTGAACAAGAACAACGTAATAAAACTGTTGCAGTTAAATTGCCAGAAATTGGTCCTATCATGGTTGATAAGCCGATACCATTCGATCAAGTTGCTTCTATAAATAAGCTAAACAAAAAAACAAAGGTTAATTGGCTACAACTATTTTAAGAAAAAATGCATTGATTTTTTATCTATATAATTTTTTAGTAAAAAAGGTAAGAAATTACGGATTTAGTGTAGGATTTTTATCTTAAAGCGCGTTGTCCTTTTCAAAAAGCGTGGTTGGGTTCTATCATTATAAGTTTAGTACGGACTTTCCACTCCATTGCTGGCCTATTCGTCGTTTTATGATATTGCTTGCTTAATAAAGCGTGTACTTTTCTTGCTGTAATAGCTTTTGCTGGACGAAGGTAGATTATTGTATAAGTCTGTTTTTGTAATCTCTAAAACAACTTGTACAATCGATTTGAGAGGAATAAAAAGCTTAACAAGTAAAAAAATATTTTCTTTTGATTCGTCCTTGTATCTTTCTAAAGTATCTACGGTAATATCTTATGAAAAGATTATGCATTATCTCATGCTTTTGTTTATCATGTTCTTTAATGGAGTAAGTTCCCTCACGAAAAACAGAGCGTCTCAAACAAAATACACTTACATTGCCAATTCATGGACTTATTTAAAAGAGACATACTTTAACACGCTACAAGCCTATTTTACGACAGCGCCTGTGAATGGTATAACTGTTAACGCCTTTAGATATCAGCATCTTTACACTTATGAAGATATAAATCGACACCATCATACACTTTGCAAGTCCCCAATGTTTTGTGCGATAATTCTTAACACTTGAGAGGTTGATAAGAAGTATTTTTACTCTCTTTTTTAATAATTTTTATCCATATACGAACCCTACTTATGACCCGTAAGTAAGCGATTTTTAATGAATTCAATATGAGAAGAGGGGATGAGAGAATCTTACAGTATCTTTGAGTTAGCTTCAATTTTAAAATGATAATTTATCATAACAAATCAAAATACTATCAATAAAAATAGGAAAAAATCTTTTGTCTCTCATACATTTAAAATGTTAAACTGAACCTATATAGAAGATAAAAAACGTGTCATATTATTTTTTCTAAAGCTAAATGAAAATAAAATCTTTTTATGAGTTGTAAATAATTCCTCAATTTTCAGAAATCAAAAAGTTTTTTCCTATATAAGATTCTTTATGTTGATCTTTGGGATGGGAGGAGCAGCTATGTATACAGCATTAAGGATCTTATTGATATTATGGGGAGTATTGGCATTTGATACGTGGGGGAGAGCACAAGATTTTCAAACTCCCGCATACCAATTGTTATTACTCGATGATGATACAGAGACAGTACTCTATGAAAAACAAAGTGCTATTCCTTTTTTTCCTGCTTCATTAGTAAAATTGATGACAGCAGAAGTTGTATTTCATCAATTAAAAAAAGGATTATTAAAAAGTACGCAGAAATTTAAGGTCAGTGAAAATGCTTGGCGCAAGGGTGGAGCACCTTCTGGTACAACCACTATGTTTGCAAAGATAAAAACAGAAATCAGTGTTTCTGATCTGTTGCGTGGTTTAATTATTGTCAATGGAAATGATGCTGCTATTATTCTTGCTGAAGGAATATCAGGACATGAAGATCATTTTGTAAAACTGATGAATCAGCGCGCAAAAATGATTGGATTATCTCAGAGTCATTTTGTTAATGCAACAGGGCTACCCGAAGAGGGACAATTTGTAACTGTGCGTGATATGATTATATTAGCACGTCATATTGTTCAGGAATATCCGGATTATTATGCACTTTATTGTGAGTCTCATTTTACATGGAATAATATTTTTCAACGTAACAAAAACCCTCTTATTTCTAAGGAAATTGGTGTAGAAGGATTTGGTTTTGGTTACAGTGAAAAAGAAGGTTTTTCAATGGTTGCCACTATTTCTAAAAATCATCGACGTCTTTTTTTAGCAATCAATGGTTTGCAAGATGGTAAAAAATATACAAAAGAAATAGAACGCATTCTTCAATGGGGAATGACGGCTTTTGATCTCAAAACGATTTTCAGAAAAGGAGAAATAGTTGGTCGTGCTGCTGTTTATGGTGGTAAGAAAAATTTTGTTCCACTCATTGTTAAAACACCAATAAGTTTTATGCTTTCGAATGAAAAAAAAGTAAATGTTAAAGCAAAAATTAAATATCATGGTCCATTGAAAGCTCCCATCGTTTCTGGGCAATCAGTTGGCGTTATTCAAATTTTAGAAGATAAAAAGGTTCTTCTGGAAAAACCAGTTTTTGCCGGAATGAATGTTTGGGAAGGAAGTTTCTTTGCAAAAGTAAAAAATGCATTCTATGAAATAACAATTGGATGGTTACGGAAATATTTATAGTTACGCGCTAATAAGGTTAAGATCATACGTGTCAGGTTATTTTATTACATTCGAAGGAGGGGACGGGGTAGGGAAAACGGTGCAGATTTCTTTACTTGCTGAGTCTCTCTCTCACCAAGGTTATGATGTTGTCACAACACGAGAACCAGGAGGAACGCCAGGAGCAGAAGCAATCCGGCATATTTTGTTGTCGGGGCAGGCGCGACAGTATGGACCGTTGATTGAAGCTGTTTTGTTTACAGCTGCACGTGTCGACCATGTTACTGAGGTTATCGCACCTTCTTTGCAAAAAGGTAAAATCGTTTTATGTGACCGCTTTATTGATTCTACACGCGTTTATCAAGGACTCAATAATAGAGTCAGTTCTTCTTTTCTTTCTGTTTTAGAGTGTATTGCGCTCAATGGTATTTTGCCTCATTTAACATTTTTATTAGATATGCCAGCAATGTGTGGTATGAAGCGTGCAAATTTGCGAAGAAAAAAAACAGAAGAAATTGATTATTTTGAAAAAGATCAGTTGGAAATTCAAGAACAAAGGCGTCAGGCTTTTCTTCAATTGGCCAAACAAGAACCCCATAGATTTCGAGTCATTGATGCCACTGGCTCAGTAGAAGCTATTGCTCATCAAATAAAAAATATTTGTCATAAGGTATTGTTGGATCAGCTTTCATGAGTAATTTAAATACCTTACGCCAATATGATGATATTGATACAATTTTATCACCATCCCAGAACAATGTTATCTTTGGTCATGAGGATGTGCGTCATTTTTTGACACAAATGCTTAAAGAAGAGCGTTTGCATCATGCATTATTATTTGAAGGAGAATATGGGATTGGAAAGGCTACATTAGCCTTTCATCTTGCTTGGAACATTTTAAGTTTTCAACAGAGTGCTTTCTTGAAACCCGATCTTTATTCTACCCCATGGCGCCAAATTACACAAGGAAGTCACCCTGGTCTTTTGTATATTTCACGTCGATTTGATGTGAAAACGCAAAAGTTTAAAACAGGAATACTCGTTGATGATATCCGTGATATTATGCATTTTTTAAGCCGAACATCACAAGATAATGGATGGCGTATTGTTATTATTGATTCTGCAGATGATATGAATAGAAATGCAGCGAATGCAATTCTCAAAATACTTGAAGAACCACCTACAAAAACGTTATTTGTTATTATCGCACATTCTTCAGGAAAATTGCTTCCAACAATCCATTCACGGTGTCAAAAAATTTCTTTTCGTCCGTTGAATAACGATGAAATGAAAAAAGTTATTACACATATTTTCGCCCTTCAGGATTTACCTGATGAAAAAACAATTGAAATGATTATTAAAAAATCTAAAGGAAGCCCTCGAAAAGCCGCTTTACTTATTTGCCATGGCGGTCTTGAAATTATTAAAACAATTGATGTTCTCCTAGAGAAACCTGTTTGTAACGCAACAATTGTACATACTCTTGCACAAACATTTTCATCTGCTTCCTCTACATTTCAATTTCAACAATTTTGTGATGAAATTCTTAATAAAATTCAAAAAAAAGCTATCATGCTCGTTGAAAAGGGAGACTTATTTCTCTCAAAAAAATATGCGGAAAAATGGCAGGAGATTCATCAAGAAATAGAGGAAATACAACTGTTTAATCTCGATAAGAAGCAGTTTGTTATTAACTTACTTTTTAAAGTTCATAAGATCATTCATGAGAATTAGTTTTTCCGTGACAATGCGATGAACAAACGTTATGTCATAATATCTTCTATTTATAGCGTTTTACAACGAGTATGACATGCGTGACACATATTACATAACAACTCCCATTTTTTATCCTAATGGTGCTCCACATATTGGACATGCTTATAGTGCCATTGCAAGCGATGTTTTAGCCCGCTTTCAACGGTTAAACGGAAAAAATGTATTTTTTCTTTCTGGTACAGATGAGCATGGTCTCAAGATGC
Organism: Bartonella sp. AP88XZML; assembly: GCF_042195565.1. Classification (NCBI taxonomy): domain Bacteria; kingdom Pseudomonadati; phylum Pseudomonadota; class Alphaproteobacteria; order Hyphomicrobiales; family Bartonellaceae; genus Bartonella; species Bartonella sp. AP88XZML. The sequence goes on from NZ_JBHIOQ010000104.1 coordinate 51,206, forward strand.
AACAAACCGCAGCAGCATTAGGCATATCACCTCAGCAACTTGCAGATCGTAATAGTGCGGTGTTTCAAAAAATGCTTGCGGTATTAAATTGTTCTAACGATGATTTTATCCGTACGACAGAAGAACGCCATTATCAAGCTTGTCAAGAAATTTGGAAAAAGATGGAAGCAAATGGCGATATTTATCTCGGTCGTTATACGGGATGGTATTCGATTCGCCAAGAAGCCTATTATGAAGAAAAAGATACGGAAATTGGAGCAGACAACATCCGTCGTGAAAAAGAATTAGGCTCTCCAGTTGAATGGAATGAAGAAGAAAGTTATTTTTTTAGACTTTCTCATTATGAAAAGGCTCTTCTTGAATATTATGAAAAACATCCTGATTTTATTGCTCCGTTTGAGCGGCGTAATGAAATTATAAGTTTTATCAAATCAGGTTTAAAAGATATCTCTATTTCACGCGCAAGTTTTAACTGGGGAATTGCTGTTCCTGAGAATCCAAAGCACGTGATGTATGTCTGGGTTGATGCGCTTACAAATTATCTATCAGCAATAGGTTTTTTCAATGAAAATTCAAAAAAACGTGATTTTTGGCCTGCAAATACGCATATTATTGGTAAGGATATTATTCGTTTTCATGCAGTCTATTGGCCGGCATTTTTAATGTCTGCTGGAATTGAATTGCCTAAAAATATTTTTGCACATGGTTTTTTACTTAATCGTGGCGCAAAAATGTCAAAATCTATTGGAAATGTCGTTGATCCTTTTGAAATGGTTGATCACTATGGTCTTGATCAGGTCCGTTATTTCCTTCTCCGTGAAGTGCCATTCGGACAAGATGGTAGTTATAGTTATGAAAGCCTTGTGAACCGTATTAATGCTGATCTTGCTAACGATCTTGGTAATTTAGCACAGCGCTGTTTGTCTATGATTGCCAAAAATTGTAATGCACAAGTCCCGAAACCAGCTTCATTTTTAGCTCAAGATAAACAGCTTTTAGAACAATCTCTTCAAGTACTTGAAACTGTACACCAAGCTATGTCTTCTTATAGTATGCATTTAGCACTTTCAGCTATTTTTTCAATTGTAGCAGATGCCAATCGCTATTTTGCCAACGAACAACCTTGGAGTTTACGTAAAAACGATCGAGAGCGATTTTCTACAGTTCTTTATATAACTGTAGAAATCTTGCGGAGAATAGGAATTATGCTTTTGCCTTTCATCCCCCAATCAGCAGCGAAACTTCTTGATAGCCTTGCGGTTGCTGAAGATGATCGGTTATTGTATCATATAAGTCATTCAAAAATTCAAGAAGGGCTTAATCTTCCACCACCAGAACCAATTTTTCCTCGTTATATCTTGAAGAAAGAAGACACTCATCATGTTGATTGATACACATTGTCATCTTGATTTTGAAGACTTTTCACAAGATTTGGATAATGTTATCCAACGGGCTTTAGATGCTGACGTTAAACGTATGATAACAATTTCAACCCATGTTCATAAGTTAGATAAACTGTTAGCCATTGCGCAAAGCTATGATCAAGTCTTTTGTTCCGTTGGAACACACCCCAATCACGCGCATGAAGAACAAAATATTACAGCGGAAAAGCTTATACAGCTCTCGAATCACCCTAAAATTGTTGCGTTTGGGGAAGGGGGCCTTGATTATCATTATGATTACTCTACACCAGAAGAGCAAAAGAAAGTTTTTCAAGAACATATCATTGCTTCTCGAGAAACACAGATTCCTCTTGTTATACATTCACGCAATGCCGATATCGATATGGAGAAAATATTACGTGAACAGATAAAAGAAGGAGCTTTTCCCTTTATCCTTCATTGTTATTCGTCTGGAATGCAACTTGCTCGTGCTGGAATTGAACTTGGTGGTTATATTTCTTTTTCGGGTATTCTTACTTTTAAAAACGCACTTGAAATCCGTGAAATAGCAAAAATTGTGCCCCATGAGCATTTGTTAGTGGAAACAGATGCTCCATTCTTAGCACCTAATCCCCATCGGGGCAAAACAAATGAACCATCTTTTGTATGTTATACAGCAGCTGTTTTGGCTGAAACAATTGGCTTAAGCATTGAAGAAATAGCTCAAATAACAACGCGTAATGCTTTTCGTTTATTTAGCAAAATGAAATAAGGCAAAAGATATGTGTGATCAATACCGATTTACAATATTAGGTTGTGGTCCTTCTCCAGGAGTGCCAAGACCTAATGGTGATTGGGGAACATGTGATCCGAATAACCCTAAAAATAAACGCTACAGAAGTTCTTTATTAGTTGAACGTATTAAACCTTCTGGAGACAAAACAACGATCGTTATTGATACAGGTCCAGATTTTCGCTCACAAATGATCGATGCGCGTGTAAGCCATCTTGATGCTGCTCTTTACACGCATTCTCATGCAGACCATATCCACGGTATTGATGATTTACGCAGCTATGCACTTGCACAAAAACGTTTAATAGATATCTATGCCGACAGATTTACACTAGAGCATCTCAAAAGTGCTTTTGGATATTGTTTTCAAACTCTAAAAGATTCATCTTATTCTCCCATTTTAAAAGAACATCTTATCAATGAAGATAGCCAATTTATTATTCAGGGGCAGGGCGGAGAAATAAGTGTCAATACACATTTACAACACCACGGAAACATTCATTCCTTAGGTTTTCGGATTGGGAATGTTGCCTATTGTACGGATGTTAGTAAATTTCCTGAAAAAACTTTATCCAAATTAATGGATTTAGATGTTCTCATCATTGAAGCTCTTCAATTTAAATCCCATCCGAGTCATTTTTCTGTTGATCAAGCATTACAGTGGATAGAATATTTAAAGCCAAAACAAGCAATACTCACACATATGGACAGATCGCTGGATTACAATAAGGTAATAAATTACGTTCCATCCTATGTAAAACCTGCATATCAAGGTCTTACTTTTGAAACAGATGCGTAAGCTTATTATGCGCAATATTTTAAGTTAAATAAAACACTTTTAAATTTATCCTTTATTTTATTTCATTTTTGACATATTTAGTGTTTTTATGTCAAAAATGAGGCTTTTATGTATAAGAATTTTAAGCGGGGTGTATGTATTGTGGTTTTAGCGGTTTCCTTGACAGCATGTGGGGGGCGTTTAGAAAAAAATATTGCAACGACAACATTACATGACGGATCAATGAGTTGTGCCGATATTCAACGGGAGTTTTTTGCTAATAAACGTCAGATTAATGATACAATTGCAGAGCGTTCTAAAGCAAGAAATAAAAACGTGGCTTTAGCAGCGGTAAGTGTTGTATTTGTACCTGCTTTGTTTTTTATGGATACTAAATCCAGTGAAAGTAATGAAATTTCGGCTTTAAATAATCGTAATGCTGTTTTAAGTGATCTTGCACGTATGAAGCGTTGTAAAATAGTACAGTAATTTTTCTTAATTTTTGGTCTTTAAGGTATATACCTTAAAGACCAAATTTTATTTTAAAAGTAAATTGTATGATATAAATATTATGATGATGTTTTAAAGTAGGGTTTTCTGTATCATATTATCGCATAATATATATTATGGAACTTTATGAGGAAGTATAACTAGCATCAGCGTTTTGAGGAACGAAGCTTTAAAATGAGCTACTTAAGTTAACTAAGATCGAAAATCGAGCCTGTTATTCTGGCTCGAAAATTTCAATCACAATGTTTTTTTATTTTTTACTCTTTTAAAAAAAATAATTACAATTTGTAGTACTATAAAAGCTAAAAACAATATTCCATGAAATAATGGTACAAATGGCTGATAAATAAAATCGGAATAATATATTGTTATTGCTTCAATCAATGCTGCAATACACCACACAATGATACCCCATAGTGAATACATCCAAAGTCCAACTAAGGCAATAGGATAGAGAATAGCCAATATAGCTGATGCAAATTGCCACTGCCAAGGCATAAGATCAAAACGCCATAGAATACCTGGAAAAACACCAACAAGGCGTATCCAATAACAAATACCTAGAACTAAGCAAATAAGTGCCAAAAACCGTAAGTAACAGTTATAGATTAAATTGATTTTTGAAATCTGTTTGTGAGAATTATTTTTCACAATAATAACTCTTGTTCAACAGGTTGGAAGTAAGAATCTACCATTTCATCTGTCACATTTGAAAGTTTATCTGGTTGCCATTGAGGTCTTTTATCCTTATCGATTAACATAGCACGTATACCTTCATAAAAATCATGTGAATGAATCATATGATACGCTATGCGGTTTTCAATTTTCATACAATCTTCCAACGTTTGAGATGAATTTTGTTTCATTTGTTTCCAGATAACTTTTAAACTTGTCGGAGAACGTGACTGCAAAATATCATAACATTCTTTAGCAAATAAAACATCTTCATTGCTTTTTTTATGTAGCAACTCAAGACATTCTTCTAAGGTATGTGCACTAAAACAAGTGTTAATAATACAACGTATTTCATGACTTGTTTCATAGTCTTTTGTAATTGCTCGCTCGTTTAAAGCTAAAGTAGGATCTCCTTGCTCAATAACAGCTTTTCTAATCATATCGAATTCAGTTTCAGCAACGGCGTGTGTTGCTAATCCTAAATTTAAGCAATCTCCCCACTTTATACGTGCGCCCGTTAATGCAAGATAGATACCAAAATGATTGGGAAGAGATGGTAAGAAAAAACTTGCACCTACATCTGGGAAAAATCCAATCGCACCTTCTGGCATAGCAAAAACTGTATTTTCTGTAACAATTCGATGCGAGCCATAGAGAGAAATACCTACCCCTCCTCCCATCCAAATACCGTTTAAGAAAGAAATGTAGGGCTTTGAAAAATGTTTGATATAAGCATTTAAACTATATTCATTCCTAAAGTATTGACAAGAAGCAGTACTTTTCCCCATATGATAGATTTCTACAACATCTCCACCAGCACAAAAAGCACGCCCCTCCCCTTCAATTAAGACACAAAAAACATTATCATCTATTTCCCATGTTCTGAGAGCTTTTTTTAAAGCTGAAACCATTCGTTGATTAAGAGCGTTTAATGCTGAAGGACGTGTGAGCTTTATAATACCAGCACGCCCTTCTTTCGTAAAAGAAATATCATCATCTGCTCCAAAATTAATTTGCATCTCACACCCTTCTTAAAACAATTATTTCATTGTTTTTTTTATACTTTTTTCCCCAAGTTTAGGAAATGTTTGCATGATTGCGCCAATACAATATATATAAATTCCTGTTACCGAAATTCCTATTTTAACCCAATAGGGAGCCTCTAGTTGATAAAAGAAGGCAGAAACACCAAAAAAACACCATAAGAGAAAAATGGGAAAATTAATTCTACGTAAACGAAGGACTCTTACTGGATGAATAAAATAAATTGGCAAAAAAGATATAATCGCCGATAAAACAATAATGATAAAAGTAATCCACTCTCCTGGTCTGACGACAAAAAGCGTAAAAATCATCATATTCCAAACAACAGGAAATCCTTTAAAAAAGTTTTCTTTGGTTTTCATACTAGTATCTGCATAATAAATAGCAGATGAAATAACAATAATTGCACTCAATGAAAATGATAACCCTACCCCCATGAAACCACTTTGATAGAGTGCAAAGGCAGGAATTAAGACATAAGTCACGTAATCAATAATATTATCTAACAGCTCTCCAGACCATGTTGGAAGAACGTATTTAACATCAAGTTTGCGTGCAATTGGTCCATCTATACCATCAACGAGAAGAGCAAGCCCAAGCCAACAGAACATAGCTGTCCATTCTTTTTGAGAGGCTGATATAAGAGAAAGAAACGCTAAAAATGATCCCGAAGCTGTCAGTAAATGAACGGAAAAGGCCTTTGCTTGTGGCATTGTTACTTTTTTATGGCGTAATAATTTAGCATTTGTTTTGATTTTCTTTGTTAATTTACGTTTCAAGGTTTTCTTATCCTCGTTTTTAAAGTCTTCAACCATCTATCAATACGCCATTTTTTAACGATGATATAACTCAGCATTTAAAAAAATCATAAAAAGGTTACTTTTTTATATCGCATTATTTATTACATACTATAATAATAGAAGAGCTTCATATAATAAAAAGAGAGAGATCATTTGGAAATGTTAAAATATTTTCTCAATGAATAAAGGTTCAAATCGTTGTGATATTTGAAAAGGAAGAGCATAAAGATATTGCTGTTATTGGTGCAGGTCCTGTCGGAATGTTAGCCGCGCTGAGTCTTGCACAGAAGGGGTTTTCTGTTTTTCTTGTTGGGCCCCCTGCTCATACAGATGAGTTACGGACAACGGCTCTTATGATGCCCGCAATACGCACGCTTCAAAAACTCAATATTTGGGATAATCTTCAAAAACATGCAGCTGCTTTATCGTCCATGAGAATTATAGATATAACTTCTAGAATTGTGCATGCTCCTACGGTGCATTTTTCTTCTACTGAAATTGGCGAAAAAGCTTTTGGCTATAATATACCTAATGTAAAATTGAACAGTGCTTTAGTCGACGCTGTTACACATACGCCCAATATTATAAGATTTGTTTCTGCTGCCAAATCTGTTCATCACACAAAAAACCATGTATGCATTACTCTTGCTGATCATAGAATTATTCAAGCACCACTTGTTGTTGCAGCTGATGGACGTCACTCTCTTACACGTGCCGCAGCAGGGATAAGTGTGAAACAGTGGAATTATCCACAAAAAGCACTTGTTCTCAACTTTTCTCATGAGTTTTCTCATCAAAATACATCAACTGAATTTCATACAGAACACGGTCCATTTACACAGGTTCCACTACCAGGACGAAGATCTAGTCTTGTATGGGTTGTTCATCCTTCCCGCGCTGAGGAATTATTAAATATAGAACCAAAAACAATTGCAAAAATGATCGAAAACCAAATGCAATCAATGCTTGGAAAGCTAAGCTTAGAAACATTAATTCAAGCATGGCCGATTTTCGGACTTCTTTCTCATCATTTTGCTGCTAATCGAACAATTTTAGTGGGTGAAGCCGCTCATGTTTTTCCCCCTATTGGAGCACAGGGATTGAATTTAGGATTCCGTGATGTCCAAACTTTAATTGATATTTTACCCAATAAAATATCCAATTCTAACTCTGAAATGATTGTTGCACATTATAACAAATGCCGCAAACCAGATATATTAATCCGAAGTGGAGCTGTTCATACACTGAACTCTGCCCTACTTTCTCATATGTTGCCTGTTCATATCATACGAAGCATTGGGCTTGGTTTGTTGCATAGTTTCCCACCATTACGTAATTTATTTATGCGCGAAGGAATGTATCCCGGTTATGGATTTAAGGAAATTATGCAAATATTTCCAACAAAAACATCAAAACAGCTCTACTAAGCAATAATGGATAATAACGTAAAATAATAAATAATAAATTGCATTTTGCAATCATATCTATTACTGATATAAAAAATATTTTTGTTCTTTATAAGAAGTAACAAATTATATTAAAATAATTAATTATATTTATTTGATTTATTTATAATAATAACATGTTATAATTAATATAACTGTAAATTATTTTTTATTAAAAATTATTATATATATTTAGTATGTTGATATGAAATAAGAGAAAACTGAATTATATACTACAAATTAAATTATAAAGATATCTTGCTAAATCATAGCTGTTAAATTTAGCACTATAAAGAAAATGAAAAATAATACCGTTTTGAAAAAGTTATTTTATAAAATTAATTTTAATAAGAAAATAAATAAAAAAAACGGTTTTATTTAATCAATATATTTTCAAAAATTTTTATTGTTAAGTATAATATTAAAAATAAAATCATCTTTGGAACCTGTTAGTAACACAGAGGTTAATGAAGTGTTGTTTCAACAAATGGTAACAAGATGACACTAAATAATTTTTTGAAATTAAGTACTTTTTTTATAATGATTGCATGTGTCTCGTTGATAGTCACGACTTCAATAAGTGAAGTTTTTCACCTTCCTTATTGTCAAACCTTTACCTATAGCTCTACTCAAAAGGTCACTAAAATAGGTCAGAACTCATTTACTGCCTCACAAGTTAAAAATTGTCTTATGCAAAATGGTTTTGAGAATATTAAACGATTGCGCTTAGATGACAATGGTATCTGGCGTGCTTTAGTAAAATTTAAAAAGTCCCATTTTTTCGTATCCGTTGACTATTCAGGAACAGTTAGCATTCAAAATGAAAGAAAAGAATATGATTGATTTAAAAACTTACAGCAACGTTTCTTTTCACAGCTGTAAGAAAAAAAAATTAAAAAAGTACTGCCATTCTATTAAAGAATTTGCTTTCATTGGCGGTTTAAATGGTAGCATATCAGGAGCTATCGCGGCAATTCTTGCAGCTTATGGTTATATTGCTCTTCCTGGATTTGGTCCAGTTATCGCAATGGGTATAGGAGTAGCACTTTCTTCCGGAATAATAATAGGAGCACTGATAGGATCAGGAATGGGAGGGAGTGTCGGTATATGCTGTATTTTATTGGGAAATTTATATGAATCATAATAATTTTTTCTCTTATAAATTACATAATGCATAGAAATTTCTCGTCATTTTTTCTATGAAAAACAATTAAATCATCAACAAATTATATGTTCTTTTTTTGATGAAACGATTATCATATTATAAATGAAATAACATCTAACTTACTAAAATTCCTTATTTAATTTCTTATTATACCTCAAAAAGTAGATTTTTTAAAAACATCTCTTGAAGAAATGTAAGTGAGATATAATTATCCATCCATAAAAGCTGTATTTTTTATAGATCAAAAAATAAAATTTATGTTCAGAAATATATATAAACATACTTTAATTTATTTGCTCTTTATAAAAACTAATATTTCTATGTAAATTATTTTTCTTAAAGTTCAATTTAAGACACTTATATAACATATAATTAGTATAGATTATTATTTATAGATAATAATCTATTTAAAGATAAGTATAAAGGTACTTCATGAAAAAAATATTATTATCATTATTGTTTTTTATGGCATTTTTAATTCATAAAAATTCTGCATTAGCACTATCAAAACAAGTAAATATTTATAAATTAGAAGATAACAATTCCAAAAAGGCTATTGGTAGCATTAAAATTGAAGAAACCACATACGGTTTGATTTTCATCCCTAATTTATCTACTTTATCAGAAGGAATGCATGGTTTTCATGTACATGTAAATCCTTTATGTGATACAAAAGATGGTATAATTGGTGGAAGCGCAGGTGGACATTATGATCCGGAACATACCGGAAAACATTTAGGACCTTATAATGTCAATGGTCATCTTGGTGATTTACCAGCACTTTATGTTGATAAGCAGGGATATGCCATAATGAGCGTTCTTGCTCCACGATTAAAAAAAATCTCTGAAATTAAAGGGCGCTCTTTAGTCATTCATTTAGGGGCTGATAATCAATCAGATAAACCATTACCGCTTGGCGGAGGTGGAGCACGTTTAGCGTGCGGTATTATTGAAAAATAAAGAGAGTATTGTGGCAGACTGCGACAGTACACACTCCCTTTACCATAAGGTGTGAGAGAAATTTATTTTTTTAATCTATTTCAAGAAATTGAGTAAACTATGTGAATATTTTATAAAATTAATGTTTTTTTGAATGTTTACTTCGGATAACAAAAAGCTTAATAATCATCAAAATGAACAGTAATGGAAATTAAAGAAATAGTAGTGTAAATTCTCCGTAAGAAGACTTCAATATGAGGAAGTAATATTTTCCATGCTTGATGTAAACAAAGCAAAAAAGTCGAATTTCACCCTCTATAATAGCAAATTTATAATAAATTATAATCATTAAGTCTAGTATCTAATGGAATCACGCTCAATGCACAAAATAGAACAGGACTAAAACAGAATTTTTACTCTTCCCCTACTCAACCCTACTCATGAGGTACGTGAGAAAAATTTTAATTGATACAATATCAATATAATAAGTCAAACAAAATAGTTAGAGTAATTTTTCATCACTCTGAAAAAAGGCTTTTAAACAATAGAGTCTTTTTAAAAATACCCCTTATAGATACATATGATCCCAATCTAGTGGACGTATCTCACCAGTTTGATAAAATTGACGAATGAGCTTAATATAATCAAGAAAATCTTTGTTTTCCTCCACTAATCTATTAGCAGTATCCCAATCAATATCACTACGTTCTTTGGCAGGAATTAAGATCTCACTCTCGGAAGAGTTTTCCTTATTAAGTCTTATAAATCCAATTCCATGCAAACTTGAAAGCATCCGAAGCTCTTTTAATGTATCAACTCCTTCAATTTCACTAGCAACTAAATAACTCAAATTAGCCCATGAAGAATTACTAACTGTTTGAAAAAATGCTTTTCGTAAATTTGAACGATTGATGAGAATTTTTACTTCAAAAGACCAAAGCTTTGTCTTTTTATCAAAATATTGCAAAACACAGTCTTTGATTTCACGATTCCATTCCTTGCTTAAATCTTGCATCCCTACGAGATCTGGATAAAGCCATTTATTTCCGCCTGCACCATGTTTATTACGAGAACATTTCTCATTAATGCGTTTGCTATAAACTGCAAGTTCTGACCATAAAAATTTAGATAATAACGGATAAAGATCATGCTCTTTAACAGAGCCATCTTCTGTTCTACTCTTTGCATTGTCCTCTATTGCATCAATTTCAGCACTATCTGTTTGTTTAGTAAAATAATATTGTCGCGGTCGTCCTTCAGTGGTTTTAATTTCTGGATAACGCTTTTGTAATTGAGGGCGCTGCGATCCTATTTCAGCAACAATTTGCTGAATAAGAGCTGCATCACTATTAAGGGGATTGATTATCGCCGTTGAATGCTTTTGTTTTTGACGGCATTTTTCTGGGTAATTTTCAAATATCCATTGAGCAATTTCTCGAGCTGTAAACTTTTTTGTCGGGTTTTTCTTTAAAAAATTAAAAACAGTGTTTGTTAAATTTAAAGTCATATGAAAAACTCCCCCTTTTATCCTCTGGGTATTTCATTATATTCAGGCGTTTTAAATGAAAGAACAATAAACTGTTTAAGTTTTTTAAAAAAAGAACATTTATTAAATTACTCAATAAAATTAAAATATTTTTTTAATTTATAACTATAACTCAAAGATCTTTTCACATAACGAAAATAAGATTGTACTTTTATAAAAAATTGTAAATGTACTACAAATCACCATAAAAAAGCATAATCTTGTGTAACTTTTCTATACATTTTTCCTTTTATTTTAACGTCGTTAGAAAAAAGTTAAGAGCTCTCAAGTATAGATTCTGAAATGGTAAACTCCGCACACAAACCTTCAAAACTACTATTTGCTTTAATAACATCATGGGGAATAAGAACATAATACCATTTTTTATCGCCATAAGTCGCCGCATAGCGCGTTGCATGACAACACCATTGAACTGCAGCTTCTCTCTTTTTTAAAACAATAGGATTTTGCATTTCAGAGGCTTTTTTAGGCTCACAAAGATATTTGGCATCCTTCGTTTCTACAACAAAGTCTGGTTCATAGATTGATCCTTTATCATATTCTATCTTGAAAAAACCTCGAGCGGGTTTCATCCATTTCAAGACTTGTGCATCATCCTCTAATATTTGAGCAAATCGTAATTCCCCTTCTACTGAATCAAACTTTTGTAAAGGATAACAGCATTTTCTAAAGCCGCTGAATACAAGTTTTTTAATATCACTTTTAATGGCAGGAATATTACGAAAATCAAGAGGAGACATCCCTTGCGGTAACACATAATGGATAGGTGATAAAGCTGTAAAACCCCGTGTAACTTTAACCGCATAATCTTTTTGCGTTTCCCATTGATGTTCTCTTAATTGCGCAACAATAAAACTAGTAAGCTTGTGCTGATAGTGAATTAATACGTTCTCAACAGCTGTATCATTGGGTAAATAAGATCGGAAATGTTCTACCATCTGACTAGCTAATTTTCGTAATAAGAGCGTATGGTTATCATAATCGACAAAGTCATTATCAATCAAACCACGAATGATGTAGTTTTCAAGATAAGGCTCTTTGACATATTCATTCTTAGATGTGAGAAAAATGCTTTTATGGGTACGCAATTCTCGAATTAAAAGTTCTTTACTAACAGGTTGAAAATTTAAGCTTTCTAGATTTTTTAAATCAAAGTCATAAAAACCATAAGTAACATCACGCAAAGGTATGAGTATAATATTTGGAATATCTATTATCAGTTCTGTTAATTGTTTTGTCAGAATTGTCACCACTTTTGATACAAGAGACTTTTGTGATGAAGGCTTAATATTCATAACTTTATTAGCAATTTTTTCTTGTATCTGTGCAGAACAAAGCATTTGAGAACTTGGCAATTTATCATTCTCTTTGATAAGATCCCACGCGATCGCTGCAATATCTTGCTCTTCAGGTGTTAATGTAGGGGAATCTGTATGACGTAATATGATACCTTGTAAATCAGAAGATGCTCCATTTATATCGGAATTACGTATTACCATCGTTTGCATCAATAAAGCTTCTACTTGACTTGGAACTGTCACTATATCGGTCTTTTCAAAGGGGATATTCCCTCCTGTTCCAATCTCAATATGCTTTTTTATAATTGAGTTTGGATCGTTTGCACGATCAATAATATCTTGAAAACGATCATGCGCAATAATTGTTAAACGATCAATAGCTTCCACGCCTGTTCTATACCCATAAGGCAAACGCAATCCACGCCCAATTGTTTGCTCTGTTAAAATTTCTGAAGCCGATGCACGCAACGGTACAATAGTATAGAGATTCGTAACATCCCACCCCTCCTTTAATTTATTAACGTGAATAACAATTTCTGTTGGGTCATGAGAATCTTCAATTGCAATCAGCTTTTGAATATTTTGATCTTCTTCTATATTCGACTGTTTTGTATGAATCTCTATAACTTTTCCCTTATAAGCTCCTGCAAAAAAATCATCTGATTCCAATAAATCACGCAATTTCTGTGCATGATTTGTATCTTGAGCGACAACTAAAATAAAAGGCTTAACGAACTTTTTGTTATAATCTTTTGCATAGACAATTAAATCTGCTTTCACGTTTTCATGAGCATGAATTGCATCTTGTAATTTGATATGTTCTAATTGTTCAGATGTATAATTTTGAGGTTGAAAATCTTTACGTGTAGCAACAGCAGGCTCTTTTACAAAACCATCTCTCATAGCCTCTGCAAGTGAATAACTATAGACAACATTTTTAAAATCTACGGGTTTTGCACCTATTGTTTTTGGTGTCGCTGTAAGCTCTATTCCTAAAACAGGTTTTAACTCATTAATTGCTGCCGCACCAGCAGAAGCTCGATAACGATGTGCTTCATCCATTAACAAAACTAAATCAGGAAGATTTGCGAGATAATCAAAATAACTTTCACCAATCGTTTCTTGTAAGCGTTTAATTCGCGGAATACTAGATTTTAGTGCGCCTTTTTTATTATCCGTTGTATTAATTTTAGAAATATTAAAAATATTGATAAAGGCCGTATCTCTATTCTCAAACAAACGCTTTTGTCCTTGAATATGGTGTTCATCAACGCGAATACCTTTACCACTTTCATAATCTTCACCTGTAATAATAACGGGTCTATTGGCAATAAATTCACTCATTCCACTGAAAACATACTTCGGACTTTTGGGACTAAAATCCTGTTTTAACTTTTCATAAATAGTCAAATTTGGCGCTAAAACAAAAAAATGGCGACTACGACCTGTTAAATAAAGATAGCTGATAAAAGCCCCCATAAGTCGCGTTTTCCCAACACCCGTTGCTAAGGTAAAACAAAAAGAGGGAAAGTTTCGTTCAAAATCTTGTACAGAAGGATAAAGATTTTTTATCACTTCTAACTCTGCAATCAAATCAGCATTTTTAGAAAGCTCTATATTTTCTAAGATTTTTACCAAAATATTTAAAGATTCACGTTGAGGATCACGCAACGATAAGCGAGCAGAAATCCTTTTTTCAACAGTGTTCATGAAAAACTCCGCTTTTTATATATTATTCAAATAGATCTAATTCTGCTTGCGCAATATCTTTATTTTTGCTGTTTTCTTTTACCACAATCACTGGTTCAAGATTGGCTACATTTAAACTGTAATCGTCCCTTCCCCATTCGCATTTTTCTAATATTGCACGGGGGATTTTAGTGAGTGTCAGATTTTCAAAGGATGCTGATTTTGTATCAAAGGCTGTACCACAAATCAGCAACGTGCGATGAGAGCCTACCTCTTCACTCATTATACAGAGTTGTTCATGGGTCATGGCGCTCGTTGTGACATAAATATAATCTGTTTCGGTTGAATACCCTTGCATCCAATAATGATTTTCATCCGGTGCATAGGTAAATCCCATATGTTTGCACATGGCTTCTGATAGCATGGCAGCATTATATTCGCGACGAATAATCCATTGTCCCCATGGATCTTTTTGCAACAGAGAAGGTGCAAGGCGATAATAACGGAATCCACCGCCACCTTGCCAATTGACACTTTTGGAAATTCCCCCTTGATCAGTTCCATCAATGACTTGTTTTAAACGAGGGATAATGTGGGTGTGACAATGCTCACCAAGTTCAATCATAATCCACTTCCTTCCCATTTTATGGGCAACAGCACCGGTTGTGCCAGAACCAGCAAAAGAATCCAGTACAAGATCACCGGGATTAGTGGCAAGTTGAATAATGCGTTCCATTAAACGTTCCGGTTTAGGAGTTGTAAAGACACTATCAGAATTGAAGACTTTGGCTTCTTTTTTTGCATCTTGATTATGGCCAACTTCCTGATAAGGCCAAATGGTCATTGAAACCATACCATTTTTTACCTCTGATAAAAAACGTTTCATAGAAGGAACATTACTTCCTGTTGGACCAAACCAAACACGATTATCTTCTAATAGCTTAGCAAATTTTTGTTTACTAACGCGCCAACTCGTTCCAGCAGGAGGCATCACACTGCGCCCAGAAGGCGTAATAATTTCATAAACATCTTTTAAATTCATAGTCTTAACTGAAAGATTATCTGATTTCCAAGGACCGCGAGGATCATTATCAGGATTTTTATAGCGCGCATCCATATCGCTTGAACGAGGAAGCAATTGAGGGCGCCAAATCGTTTTATCTTTAGCATAAACCATTATAAAATCATGATTATCAGAAAGCCATTTTGTATCATTTTGTGGAGCATATTTCTTTTGCCAAATAATATTGTTGATGAAATTTTGGCGACCAAAAATTTCATCCATCATCACTTTAAGATAGGCTTGTTCATCATCATCAATTGATATCCAGATACTTCCATCATCCGCCAGTAAATGATGTAACAATTCTAGCCTGTCTCTCATAAGGCTGAGCCATATGGAATGCTCTAAACCATCTTCATAATGTTCAAAGGCATTGCCTGTATTATAAGGCGGATCGATATAGATACATTTTACCTTCCCCATATATTCTTGTTCAAGCGCTTTGAGTGCGAGCAAATTGTCACCAAAAATAAGTTTATTATCAAAAATATCTTGGGATGATATTCGATGCGAAGCGTGATAAGATTTTTCAAGATCTTCTAATAAGATACGAGGTTCTAGTTTTGGGCGTTTTTCTTTTCCAATCCAAGTGAGTTCTAGTTTTTGTTTATTATAACTCATGCGATCGTCCTTAAATTTAAATGCTTGTGAAAAGTAAACAGCTTATTCATGAATGGCTAAATTAGAGTCTCTTAACAATACTTTTAGTACCATCCGACAGCAATTTGAGCTTCTTCTGACATACAATCAGGTGTCCATGGTGGATCAAAAGTCATAGTGACTTCAACATACGAAACCCCTTCAACTGCACTGACTGCATTTTCTACCCACCCTGGCATTTCACCCGCAACAGGACATCCCGGTGCTGTAAGAGTCATTTCAATTTTTACTGAACGATCATCTTCAATATCAATACGATAAATCAGTCCTAGCTCATAAATATCAGCAGGAATCTCTGGGTCATAAACTGTTTTGAGAGCAGAAATAATATCATTTGTCATACGATCAATTTCGTCTGCTGGAATTGCTGATATGTAAGATTTTTTATTTTCGCTTACAGTTTCAACGGATTCTGTAGAATGACGCTCTTCAATTGATTCAGCCATTAAAAAATGTCCTTGTTTCTTGCAATGCTTCTACTAATTGATCTATATCCTCTTGAGTGTTATACATGGCTAACGATGCGCGGCAAATAGATGTTAGACCAAAGCGTTGTAATAAAGGCTGTGCACAATGAGTTCCCGCACGTATCGCAACCCCTTTTCTATCAATAAACATAGCGATATCATGGGCGTGAATCCCTTCAATTGTAAATGATATAATAGCTCCTTTATTGGGAGAATGACCATAAATACGCAATGACTCAACCATTTTAAGTTTTTCCTGTGCATAAGCTAAAAGGGACCTCTCATGGGCATGAATTGTGCTACGACCTTTCTCTTGTATATAATCAATAGCCGCAGTTAATCCAATAGCTTCAACGATAGGAGGAGTGCCTGCTTCAAAACGGTAAGGAGGAGCATTATAAAAAACCTTATCGGTTGTTACCTCCTCGATCATTTCCCCTCCCCCTTGAAAAGGACGCATTTCTTCTAATCTATCTTCTTTACCATACAAAACACCAATACCAGTGGGACCATAAAGCTTATGACCTGTAAAGACATACCAATCACAATCGAGATCTTGTACATCAACGGTTAAATGTACTGCTCCTTGAGAACCATCAACAAGAACAGGAATAGAATTTTGATGTGCTAGCTTAATAATCTCTTTAACAGGAGGCACAGTTCCTAATATATTGGACATATGCGTTAT
This sequence comes from Bartonella sp. AP88XZML, assembly GCF_042195565.1. Taxonomy (NCBI): domain Bacteria; kingdom Pseudomonadati; phylum Pseudomonadota; class Alphaproteobacteria; order Hyphomicrobiales; family Bartonellaceae; genus Bartonella; species Bartonella sp. AP88XZML. The sequence goes on from NZ_JBHIOQ010000104.1 coordinate 68,148, forward strand.
AGCAACAAGCCGCGTTTTTTCGCTTAAAGCCTTTTGGAAATCTTCAATGTGCAGAACACCATTTTCATCGACAGGAACAAAAATAAGTTTAACACCTTTTTGTTCACGGAGAAAATGCCAAGGAATAATATTTGAATGATGTTCCATGATCGTTAGAACAATCTCATCACCTTCTTTGAGTTTTGGCATCGCCCAACCATAAGCAACAGTATTAATAGCTTCTGTTGCATTTTTCGTAAAAACAATTTCTTCAGCTTTTTGAGCATTTAGAAAAACACGAACGGTTTCACGAGAATTTTCATAGGATTGTGTTGCTATATTGGCTAAAAAATACATTCCCCTATGCACATTAGCATAACTATAGTGATAATAATTATTCATTGCATTGAGTACTGACATTGGTTTTTGGGCAGAAGCACTACTATCAAGATATGCTAATCGCTTTCCATAAACTTGATGGTGCAAAATAGGAAAATCACGCCGAATTTCTTCGACATTATAAGTAAATGTTTGTACGTTATTTTCCATTTTTTCTACCTTAAACATTTTTTTCAAGCCATTTACTAATGATATTCTCTAAAACGATTTGAATATTATCTTGCTTGATGTCATCAATGAGCTCAGAGATAAATCCTTTAATCAAAAGCGCACGAGCCGTTTTAAAAGGGATACCACGTGTCATAAGATAAAAAAGATAATCATGATTAATATTAGCAACTGTTGCACCATGACCACATGCAACATCATCAGCAAAAATCTCCAGTTCAGGCTTTGCATTAAATTCTGCATCATCTGAAAGAATAAGGCTATTACAAGCCATGCGTGCATCTGTTTTTTGCGCTTTTTGAGAAACACGTATTATTCCTTGGAAAACACCAACAGCCTTATCTGTAACCACATTGCGTATAATTTCGGTTGATGTTGATTTTTCTTCCACGTGACGAACAGTCATTGTAAGATCACTATGTGTTTGTCCTGATAATAAATTTATGACGCGTAATTGAAAATCAGATTCTTCTCCCTGTAATTCAATATTGATTTCTTGGCGATTTAATTGGCTCCCTATATTAATGACATAAAGTGATAACTTCGCTCTTTGATCAAGAACAGCACAAAATCGACCAATTTGTGTAGAATTAAAATCACGATTGCGAATGAGAATCCACGTAACATCACTATCAGCAGCAACATTTAATGAAAATATTGAACTGACAAAGGTATCTTTATCATTGCCAACCTGATGTTCAATAAACATAACTTGACTATTTTTATCAACTTTTATATCCGAAAAAATATGAGATTGTCCCCCCATTTGTATATTTTGTAATTCAATGGGGATATTTAACTTTGTATTTTCAGGGATGTGAAAAAGCCAACCATCTGTAACAAAAGCTGTATTTAACTGTCCAATAAAATCTTCATCAGAAATGTTTTGATTTATCTGTACAGAATTATCTTCTAATGCGTCTGAAAGGCGTTTTACTGCAATGTTGTCTACCTTTGACTCTATCGATGTTTTTCCATTGTTTATGGAGAAAACAGCACTTTCTGAAAGCAATGCATCAACCAATTGATTGTCTTGAACTTTTGAAAAATTGCTAATAGACTTCAGTAAGGTACGCAGATTGGTATAATGCCAACTTTCTATTTTACGGGAAGGAAGCCGTGTCGTTTGAAACTGCTCAATAGTTTTCTTGCGGATTTCCTGTACAGCTTTATCACCAGGTAAATGGTTTACATACTGATTAAAATTACTGAGTATATTTTCTTCAACCGTTAACAAGTTTTGCTGTGCATTCATATTTAATAACCTCAAACCGCTTCTCTAATAAGATCAGCATACCCATTTTGCTCTAAATAAAGCGCTAAGGATTTATCACCGCTTTTGATAATTTGTCCTTTATAAAGAACATGTACCGTATCAGGAATAATATAATTAAGCAGCCGTTGATAATGGGTAATCACCAAAAATGAACGTTTTGAATCCCGAAGCTTATTAACACCATCTGCAACAATTTTTAGTGCATCAATATCTAAACCAGAATCCGTTTCATCTAAAATGCAAAGTGTAGGTTCAAGAAGTGCCATTTGTAAAATTTCAGCGCGTTTTTTTTCTCCACCTGAAAAACCTACATTTAATGGACGCTTTAGCATATCCATATCTATTTCAAGTTTGGCTGAAACTTCTTTAACACATTTTATAAATTCAGGAATTTTAAGTTCTTCGTCACCTCGCGCTTTGCGTTGAGAATTCATCGCAACTTTTAAAAATTCCATTGTTGCTACCCCTGGTATTTCCATTGGGTATTGAAATGCAAGAAAAACACCATATGCAGCACGTTCTGCTGGATCCATTTCTAAAAGTGATTGTCCATTATAGAGAATATCTCCTTCTGTTATTTCATAATCATCACGACCAGCAAGCAAATAAGATAAAGTTGATTTTCCGGCTCCATTTTGTCCCATGATAGCAGCAACTTCTCCATCTTGAACTGTCAAGTTTAAACCACGAATAATTTCTGTATCGGTTTCAGCAATACGGGCGTGCAAATTTTTGATCTCTAACATAATTTAATCCTGTTTTGGCTGTTTTTCAGATATCAATGCGTATTATTTTACCTTAGCATCCATCTACTTTTGTAATTACCATAGAGGTCATTTTTAGCATTATGTGCTACCGTTACAGCCTTTTTACATAAAGTCTTCTATTTATCTAATTAAATAAAATTATCCAACACTACCTTCAAGGCTAATACTAATAAGCTTTTGTGCTTCGACAGCAAATTCCATGGGAAGTTTTTGAATGACCTCTTTTACAAAACCATTTACAATTAATGCGATAGCTTCTTCTTCGGGAATTCCTCTTTGCATAACATAAAAAAGTTGGTCATCAGAAATTTTTGATGTTGTGGCTTCATGTTCAAACTGAGCTGTTGCATTTTTTGCTTCAATATAAGGAACTGTATGCGCACCACAATCATTTCCGATTAACAAACTATCACATTGCGTAAAGTTACGCGCATTTTGTGCTTTTCGATGAGCTGTGACTTGTCCCCGATAAGTGTTATTTGAAAAACCTGCAGAAATACCTTTGGAAATAATGCGACTGGATGTATTCTTTCCCAAATGAATCATTTTTGTACCAGAATCAATTTGTTGATAACCGTTTGCAACAGCAATAGAATAAAATTCTCCACGCGCATTATCACCACGGAGTAAGCAGGATGGATATTTCCAAGTAATCGCAGAACCAGTCTCAACTTGTGTCCATGAAATTTTAGAGCTATCACCTCGACAATCTCCACGCTTCGTCACAAAATTATAAATACCACCCTTTCCATCTTTATCGCCAGGATACCAGTTTTGTACTGTAGAATATTTAATCTCTGCATTTTCAAGGGCAATAAGCTCAACAACAGCAGCATGAAGTTGGTTTTCATCACGTTGGGGTGCTGTACACCCTTCAAGATAAGAAACATAGGAATCTTCAGCGGCGATAATCAATGTTCGTTCAAATTGGCCAGTGTTGCGTTCATTAATCCTAAAATAAGTTGAAAGCTCCATAGGACAACGAACCCCTTTGGGAATATAAACAAATGAACCATCTGTAAAGACAGCTGCATTTAAGGCCGCATAATAATTATCACTTATAGGTACAACTGTTCCTAAATATTCTTTAATAAGCTCAGAATGTTCAATAATCGCCTCTGAAATAGAACAAAAAATCACACCAGCACGTGCCAGCTCTTTTTTGAATGTTGTTACAACAGAAACAGAATCAAAGACTGCATCAACAGCCACCTGCCCCGATACAGACATACTGTCATCAAAAGTGGAGGGATCAGACTGTTTTCTTACTCCTGCCAAAATCTCTTGTTCTTTAAGGGGAATGCCAAGTTTTTCGTACGTTGCTAATAACTCAGGATCCACTTCATCCAAAGATTTTGGTCCTGTATGATTTTTTGGAGCAGCATAATAATAAAGCTCCTGAAAATCAATTTTAGGATATTCAAGACGCGCCCAATGAGGCTCTTGCATTGTCAGCCAACGGCGGTAAGCTTTTAAGCGCCATGTTAGCATCCATTCAGGCTCATTTTTTTTAGCGGAAATAAATTTGATAATATCCTCATTTAAGCCTTTTGGAGCTTTATCGGTTTCAATATTGGTTTCAAAACCATATTTATATTGGTCAACATCTATTTCACGTACTTGGCGTATCGTTTCTTGTACTGCCGGCATAAATTTTCTCCATTTTTTGGCGTCAAAAACCGGTAACTAAAGTCTTGTTTTTTACAAGATTAAAGTAAGCAAGTTATCTCCTAGGCTATAGGTAAAGTGCAAAAATTTCAATCAAACTTATTTTATTTTTAAAATAATTCTAATTTTTATAACTTTCTGATGATAAATCTTCCCCTTTTTTCCTGCTTATAATTTGAGAAAAAAACGACAGAAAATCATCAATATCTTCAGAAGTTGTGCCACGCCCTAGCGAAATGCGAATGGCACCATTTGGAACATGATACCCCATTGCCTCCAACACTTTGCTTTGTTTTACTTTTCCCGAAGAACAGGCAGAGCCGGATGATAAAGAAAACCCTTCTAAATCAAAAGCAATTTGCATCGTTTCAGCTTTTAGATTTTTCACGGTAAAGTAAGTTGTATTTGGCAAACGTTGAACTCTTTTGCCAAAAATCTCAACATTTTTACTTATTTTTTGTAGTCCATCTTCTAATTTATTGCGTAAATATATTAACTGTTTTATTTCCTCCTGTGTGAAGCAATCAGCCATTGCTGCCCCAAAAGCAGCAATAAGGGGCAATGCTTCTGTTCCTCCACGGAGACCTTTTTCTTGTCCTCCTCCAATAATAAGAGGGTGTGGCATGAGAAGATTACCACATGAAACAAAAGCACCAATTCCTTTAGGACCGCCAATTTTATGGGCAGACAGTATAAAAAAGTCTCCTCCTAACTGATGAATATCCACAAAATTTTTATCTACATATTGTGTCAAATCAACTATAAGAGTGCCTCCTAAATCCCGAACAATAGCGGCGATTTCTGTTAACGGTTGAATAACACCCGTTTCACTATTTGCAGCTTGAATAGCAACAAGAGGTAAACCTTTTGTTTTATCGTGAACCGTTAAGAGTGATGTTAATTTATCTTGTTGTATGAGCCCATCTTGATCAACATCAATGACGCTTATCAATTCTTTAGAAAAACGTCCTCCCTCTGCAACAGAGGGATGTTCAGTCGCTCCAAGGTAAAGATGAGAAAATTTAACTTTTGCTTTCCCCATATTGTAAAAAGGTGTTAACAAAGTCATTGCGGCTTCACTCGCACCAGAGGTAAATACCACGTGATCTGGATCTGTTTTAAGATTTTCAGCGATTTGCCGACGGGACTTTTGCAACAAAGTTTTAGCGGCACGCCCTTCCTTATGAACCGATGATGGATTACCAAATATCTCTAAAGATTCCAGTAACGCTATCCGTGCCACTTTTTTGAGCGGTGTTGTTGCGTTATGATCAAAATATCGGCGTTTTATAACCATTTTACATCGCAATCATTAATCTTATGAATTGATTGAAAAAATAGCGCATTTTTCTTGAAAAGTGCACTAAAAAAAGAATATCTAATAATTATTTAAGAGATTCTATGGTAAAAGTCGACCAGGGTCAAAGAGAGCCTTTTATTGCATTAAGGAGCATTTTATGCCAGAAATTATTTTTAACGGTCCCGCGGGTCGGCTCGAAGGGCGTTATCAACCTTCACAACAAAAAAATGCACCCATTGCGATCATTTTGCATCCTCATCCCCAATTTGGTGGAACTATGAATCATAAAATTGTCTATGACCTCTTTTATATGTTCCAACAACGTGGCTTTACAACTTTACGTTTTAACTTTCGTGGTATTGGTCGTAGTCAGGGTGAATTTGATTATGGAATAGGAGAACTTTCAGATGCTGCTGCTGCTCTCGATTGGGTGCAAACACAACATCCAGACTCTAAAAATTGTTGGGTAGCAGGATACTCATTTGGAGCATGGATTGGTATGCAGCTTTTAATGCGCCGACCGGAAATTGAGGGATTTATCTCAGTTGCCCCTCAGCCTAATGTTTATGACTTTTCATTTCTTGCACCTTGTCCCTCTTCTGGACTTATCATTCATGGCGGTATCGATAAAGTTGCCCCTCCAAAAGATGTTCAAATACTTGTCGATAAATTAAAAACACAAAAAGGTATCATCATTACACAAGAAATATTGGAAGAGGCTAATCACTTTTTCAGTGGATGTCATGAAAAACTTATTGAACGATGTGCCCACTATTTGGATAACCATATCTCCAATGAACTTCTCGCTCCTCCTCCTGAAATACTTTCACTAACTTAGGAAAATACGATAGATTTATAAAAAATTAGCAAAAGCCGTTTCTGATCATAACAAAGTAATTTTTTCAGTTTGCATTTAAAATTTTTCTAAATTTTATTTCAGGATAGAAATGAGAATAACAGCATACCTGTTTTCTATCACTGAAAAGTCTCTTTTTTAGCGTAAAAAGGAAATAATACCTGTATTATTATCTTATATTACCAATATGTCTCTTTCTCTTGTGAGGTGTGTGTCAGTTATGATAGATAACGCATTAATAATTCATTATATAATCGCCTATTATATAAAATAATGCACTCTTATAATTAGGAAATTAAATCTGTGTTTGCCTTTAAATCTGATTTTTTACACATTATGAGCGAACGTGGTTTTATCCACCAAATTTCAGATGAAAAAGGCTTAGATGATCTTTTTTCAAAAGAAACTGTAAGCGCTTATACTGGATTTGACCCAACAGCATCGAGTTTACATGCTGGAAGTCTTCTTCAGATTATGATGCTTTATTGGTTACAAAAAACGGGTCATCGCCCCATTGCTTTAATGGGCGGAGGGACCGGATTGATTGGTGATCCTTCCTTCAAAGACGAAGCGCGACGCCTTCTGACACAAGATGATATTGCTGCAAATATTGATGGTATTAAAAAGGTATTTGCTAACTATTTGACATTCGGTGACCGAGAAACCGATGCTTGTATTGTGAATAATGCTGAATGGTTATGCAATTTAAACTACTTAGAATTTTTGCGTGATGTAGGAAAGCATTTTTCTGTCAACCGTATGTTGTCATTTGATTCTGTCAGACTCAGACTTGAGCGTGAGCACTCTTTGTCATTCTTAGAGTTTAATTATATGATTCTGCAAGCTTATGACTTTGTTGAACTTTATAAACGTTATGGGTTGCGTATGCAAATGGGGGGCTCTGATCAGTGGGGCAACATTATTAACGGAATCGAATTAGGACATCGTTTAGGAACACCGCAATTATATGCGTTAACATCACCATTGCTGACAACCTCTTCCGGTGCCAAAATGGGTAAATCATTGAATGGGGCTGTATGGCTGAATGCGGATAAGCTTTCACCTTATCAATTTTGGCAATACTGGCGCAATACAGAAGATGCTGATGTAACACGATTTCTAAAGCTCTATACTCCATTGCCGATGGATGAGATTCTTAAACTTTCTCTATTACAAGGAACTGAAATTAACGAAGCAAAAAAAATTCTTGCAACAGAAATTACAGCAATGTTGCATGGACGTGTTCTTGCTGATGCAGCAGCAGAAACGGCTCGCAAGACGTTTGAAGAAAAAACTCTGGGAGAAAATCTTCCAACTGTTGAAATTAATGCCTCAGAATTAAAAAAAGGTGTTGGATTGCTCACTCTTTTAGTACAAGCAGAACTCGCTAGATCTAATAGTGAGGCACGCCGATACGTTCAAGGTGGAGGTGTCCGTGTAAATGATCAAATTATTGAGGATGAAACACATCTTATTATTGAAGGGGATGTCAGTGCAGAAGGAACCATTAAACTTTCTTTTGGTAAGAAAAAACATGTTGTGATGAAACCAGTATAATCTTTTGCTGTTTTGTTTATGTTGTTCACGTCGAGCTTGTTCTTTCAATTCAATCGTTGTGATAGGGCGAGTTTTGTTAGGAAAATAAAGGTCTCTTCAAAACAATAATATTTCTAGAGAGTTGAATAGTTCTTTTCTTCTGTGTACTCTGATATCTTATACCTGTTACACAAAAAAGAAAGATGAAAACAATGACAAGACCAATGAAAGGTGCTCTTGCTCCTGATTTTACTTTGCTGCGCGATGGAGGAGAGACAGTGTGTCTTTCTGACTTTAAAGGAAAGCCTGTTGTTTTATATTTTTATCCAAAAGATGACACCAGTGGTTGCACAAGTGAAGCACTTGATTTCACAAAATTAAAGATGAAATTTGATGAAATCGGTGTTGCTGTTATTGGAATCTCTCCAGATAATGTAAAAAAACATGATAAATTTAAAATAAAACATGAACTTGATGTCATCTTGGTTTCTGATGAAGAAAAAACGACCCTCGAAGCTTATGGTGTTTGGGTTGAGAAAAGCATGTATGGACGCAAATATATGGGAGTTGAACGGAGCACTTTTTTAATTGATGTAAATGGAATAATAGTAGAAGAATGGCGCAAAGTAAGCGTATCTGGGCATGCTGAAAATGTTTTAGCTACTGCAACACTTTTATATCATAATGGTAACTTGTAAATTGAGTGTTTGATTTACCTTCAAAAGCAAAAGTTATTCCCCCTAATTGATTTTAGTTTTTCAATGGATTCAATTTTTACAATATATTGATTTATAAGGATAATGAATTGTTTTACATTTATATTAGTCCCCTGAATATCGCAAAATTTTCTTATTTCAGCTTCTTCCTATCACTTGCAATATCATAAGCAGAATTAGCGTGTGAGAAAAAATTGAAGAAAGAAACAAGAAAATCCTCCTTTAAACCTTTAAAGTATCAAAGGCTATATAACATCACAGCATCAATAAAACGAACAGCTTAAGAAAAAATCTATATGGCTTGAAGGAAGGATATATAATTAACGAATATCCTCAATTTTTTTGTCTTGTCCATAAATGCGCCGTGCGAGTGCTGCCTCTATAAATGCATCTAAATTACCATTAAGTACGGATTGTGGATCCGTATTTTCAATTCCTGTACGCAAATCTTTGACAAGCTGATAGGGTTGAAGAACATAAGATCTAATTTGATGTCCCCATCCGATTTCTGTTTTAGAAGATTCAGCAGCATTGGTTTCTTCTTCTCTTTTTTTAAGCTCTTCTTCATAAAGCCGTGCACGCAACATCGACCAAGCCGTAGCACGATTTTTATGTTGAGAACGTTCTGTTTGACATTGAACAACAATACCCGTTTTTATATGTGTGATGCGAACAGCAGAATCTGTCGTGTTAACATGTTGTCCTCCTGCTCCAGATGCACGATATGTATCAATACGCACATCTGCCTCTGAAACATCAACTTCAATATTGTTATCAATAACTGGATAAACCCAAATGCTCGCAAAAGAAGTATGGCGCTTTGCATTCGAATCAAATGGAGAAATCCGCACTAAGCGATGAACGCCTGATTCTGTTTTTAACATTCCATAAGCATTATGCCCTTTTACAAGAATAGTCGCTGACTTTATTCCTGCTTCTTCTCCATCATGAATTTCTAAAATTTCAACCTTCATTTCATGCTGTTCAGCCCATCGCATATACATACGTAAGAGCATAGAAGCCCAATCTTGGCTTTCTGTTCCCCCTGCTCCAGCATGAACTTCTAAATAGGTATCATTCGGATCTGCCTCTCCTGAAAGAAGTACGTCAATTTGCCTTTTATCTATCTCATTTTTAAGATTACGTATTGATCTTTCTGCATCAGCGATAATTTCAATATCACTTTCTTCTTCGCCCATCGCAATAAGCTCAATGCATTCTTCAAGTGTTTTTGTAAATGATAAAAGACCATTGATTGAATCATCGAGACGTTGACGCTCACGCATCATATCCTGTGCTCGTTGTGCATCATCCCATAATGATGGATCTTCCGCTTTTTGATTAAGATATTCAAGACGCTTTAGTGATTGATCCCAGTCAAAGATGCCCCCTTAGCAATTGTATTGCTTTCTGGATTTCATCAACTAATGTTTCTATTTCTGCTCGCATAATTTAACACCGTATTTTAAAAAACTCTTTTTGGTTGTGTCTCTTAGCATTTTATACAAATTTAATAGCTGCTATCAGAAAATGGTACAATTCTATCACTCTATTTACAGAACTGACATTGTAAAAAAGAGATAAAAACCATGACTCATGGTGAAAGGAGATTTTGTTGATTAATACAGCCCACCTGTCCCACTTTCAAGGGCTTTATTGACTTGTGGAGAAGTCGTTACTGCAGGAACACCTTCTTGAAAAGAATTTGTACTCCCAATAACTTGATATATATCAGCAGGACCAGTCCCTGGTTTAAATGCTTCTATAATGACATCTTGATCTCCTCTTTCCGCAAGCATTCCTGTTTTCCGATTAATTGGCATTAAAATCATACCCTTTGGCATCTTAAAGGGAACATCTGGCTTTCCTTTAAGAGCATCTGCCATAAACTCACCAAAAATAGGTGCAGCTAATGAACTTCCTGTTCCATTATATCCTAACGGAGCTGGTTGATCATAACCGACAAAAATACCAACGACAATGTCAGGAGTAAATCCCATAAACCAGACATCCTTAGAGTCATTGGTTGTTCCTGTCTTAGCGGCAATATGTCGATTAAGATAACGTAAACGTGCTGCAGTACCACGCTGAACAACCCCTTCCATCATGGAGGTAATCTGATAAGCTGTCATAGGGTCAAGAACTTGATCTCGCTCATCAATCAATGTGGGTTCACGTTGATTATTCCATGAATTCGTATTACAATTTTCACAAATACGATCATCATGACGATAAATTGTCTTTCCATAACGATCTTGAATTCTGTCTATCAGAGAAGGCTTAATAGAGCGTCCCCCATTGGCAATAACTGAATAAGCTGTAACCATTCGTAATACTGTTGTTTCACCAGCCCCTAAAGCCATGGGAAGATAAGGCTGCAATTTATCTACGATCCCAAAGCGTTCTGCATATTCAGCGACAAGAGGCATTCCCATATCATTGGCAAGCCGTATTGTCATAAGATTACGAGAACGCTCAATACCATAACGCAACGTTGAAGGTCCTGCAAAGGTACCTCCATAATTTTTGGGTTGCCAAACTTCACCATTATATTGACGAACTTCAATGGGACCATCTAAAACAACGGATGCTGGTGTATATCCGTTATCAAGAGCTGCTGCATAAACAAAAGGCTTAAAAGCAGATCCCGGTTGGCGATAAGCTTGGGTTGCACGATTGAATTCAGATGCGGCAAAAGAAAATCCTCCCACCATAGCAAGAACGCGCCCTGTATGAGGTTCCATAGCAACAATTGCACCTTCAACCTTTGGAATTTGTTGTAAACGATAAGTGTTATTTGTATTGGATAGTTTTTCAACAAAAATGACATCCCCAACTTGCAGAACATGAGATAAGCTCTGAACAGTTTTTCGATAACCATTTTCTTTTACAACATGGAGTGCCCATTTTGAATCAGCTTCAGATAAAACAGCAATTTCCCGTTTTTTTGATAATATACCTGAAGCTTCGCGCTGTGGCTGTAAACCAATCTCTACTTTGTTGGGATTAGTAGAAAGAACAACAGCTAAACGCCATTCAGGAACATCACTTAGCCCTGTGATATCTGCAAGTTCTGTCCCCCAATCCCCTTTCTCATCAATATGCGCATAAGCTCCACGCCATCCTTGCGCATGATCAAATCTAATTAATCCATCGTGTAAAGCACGTCGCGCAATAAGTTGTAAATGCGGATCAAGCGTTGTACGAATGGAAAGCCCACCTTCATAAAGTGTTTTAGCCCCATAGCGATGTATTAAACGACGCCGCACTTCTTCAGTAAAATAATCAGCCGCAAAAACATAGCTATCACTCCCACGGATTGTCGCTCCTAAAGGTTTAGCTTTCGCTTTTTCACCTTGTTCACGCGTTACATATCCATTTGCAATCATCCGGTCTATAACCCAATTACGCCGATCAATAGCACGTTGTGTATTCTTAAATGGATCATAATTTGCTGGTCCTTTTGGAAGAGCAGCCAAATAAGCACATTGTTCTAGCGTCAGATCATTGACGGATTTATTGAAATAGGTCAAAGAAGCAGCTGCTATACCATAAGTGCCACGCCCCAGATAAATTTCATTGAGATAAAGTTCGAGAATATGATCTTTTGAATAAGTTTTCTCAATACGCATTGCTAAAATAGCTTCCTTAAATTTACGTTCTAACGTTGTTTCTGAACTTAAAAGGAAGTTTTTAGCGACTTGTTGCGTTATAGTTGATGCACCCTCTGGACGTCTTCCAGAAGCAATATTACGAATATTATTGATCAAAGCTCGAGAAAGTCCTTCAGGATCTAAACCAAAATGATGATAAAAGTTTTTGTCTTCAGCCGAAATAAAAGCATTTATAACAAGCTTTGGTATTGATTGAATCGGTAAATAGAGGCGATGTTTTGTTGCAAACTCTGCCATAAGACGGCCATCAGAAGCATGGACGCGGGTCATTACCGGCGGCTCATAAAGTGAAAGAACTTCATAATCAGGGAGTGCATTTGCTTGACCACTGGTCATAACACCCCACGTTATTGCACCACAAAGTCCAATAGCAATAAAAAAACGAAGAAGATATCTTAAAAAAATCATCATAAAAACGGCTATCGCTTTCTTAAGAATTAATTAAAGAAAAAATACGTTACTTCAAACACACCAAGTGGATATCACCACAAGATTGAGATCAAGAGAAATCGTTTTCTATCTTTTATTTATACTAGGGTACACTAGAAGCCCATATAGATACTCTATTTTCTCACAAATTTAAAGAGGCTGTATCATTTTCTGCCTATAATCAGCAAATTGACGAATAGAATGAGCAATAGAGGCTGCCATTTGTTTTCTCCAATGAGGATCATTTAATAACTTTTCATCCTCTTTATTGGATAAATAACCTATCTCTATCAAGACTGAGGGTATATCTGAAGCTCTTAAAACTTGAAAATTAGCATAACGATGTGGGTTATTAATCAAGTTAATATGATTCTTTGATAAACTTGAAATAACACTATTTGCAAAATTAACCGAAAATGTATGTGTCTCACGTCGTGTAAGATCCATCAAAATATCTGTAACTTCGAGCGTTTCATCTGCAGGCAAACCATCAAGCAAATCAACTTTATTTTCATTTTCAGCTAAAGATTTTGCAATGGCATCAGAGGCTTTGTCTGATATGGTATACACTGTGGCACCGCGAAGAGAATGTAGATCAATCGTATCCGCGTGAATAGATATAAAAAGATCAGCATCAAACTCTTGCGCTTTTTTAACTCTTTCACTTAGTCTTAAAAAAATATTGGAATCTCGTGTTAAAGCAACGGTAATATGAGAATCCTTTTGTAATTCGTCTCGCAATGCACGCGCAAAGTCTAAAGTCACATCTTTTTCTAAAATTCCAGTACCCCCCCGCGCACCACCATCAATACCACCATGACCAGGATCAAGAACAACACGGAAATTATATGCTGGCATTAACTGTGTTTTTGTATCAAAATTGATCCTTTGCTGTTTTTTTAATATCTCATCAAATTTTTCTTGTGTACTTTTACGAATATCAATCAGCAACTGCCATAAACCATTATTTAAATTTTTTACGACATTTTTTTCAACTACAAAAGCCGTTTTACTTGTCAAAACAATGCGTGAAGTCTGTATGTCAGAGAAAGCATAACGCACATCTGAAAGCATAACGGATAATGTATTCCTTTTCTTTAAAGGCGTATTTTGCATCGAAAAGTCAATTGTAGGTAAATTGATAACCAAACGTGCTGGCCTGTCCAAAATCTGTAAACGAACATTTGGTTTTGAATTAAAAACCGCAATAATACGCGTATGAACACTATCACCAATGGTTCGAAAATTAATAAGTCTCAGAGGATCTGCGGCTTGAAGACTGGTTTGGAGTAGCAAAAAAGATAATAAAAAGTATGTGACGAACACAATAACATCCCCATAAGCTGTTTTCAGCTTTTTGGTAAAAAAAACTCTTATCATAAGCAAAATACTCTACATTACCTTTGTAATAATTTATCTTGGTTACATAAAACGATACACCAATTTATTATCTATTTTTCAATAAAAGCTAAATAAACACCTCAAAACGAAATTAAGGTCATAAAGATATTATAATTATACATGATTTACATTGTTACTTGCCAAACGCATGATATCAACATAAAAGAATATTTATGCTTCCTAGCTGATAATAGTCATCTAAATTATCTGTAACTCATATTAAGTTGTCTTTAGAAGTTTTTTGTCTATTATGCGTTGAGACTTTTTTATGGATGAAAAATTTCTATGTTGTAACATTAGGATTGCATTACTTAAGATTCGTTGGTTCGGATATCCGAACTGTTTTAAAGATTATTTTACCGGAGACTTTTAAGAAATATGAGTCATAAAAAACAGATGGAAATAATGATGAGAAATGGTGTAAATGCAGTCATGCCTTTGCACGTGGTGTTCCGTCCTGTTTTTCTGGTACCTCCCTTTTATGGCAGACAGCCTTTTATATTTACGAATAGTTATAGCATTCGTTTGAATAAAATTGTGCATGTCGCCTTCAGGATATTAACTTATGTCAAACAAAATGCTTATAGATGCCTCCCATCCGGAGGAAACACGTGTTGTTGTTGTTCACGGCAACAAAATTGAAGAACTTGATTTTGAATCAGAACATAGAAAACAGCTCAAGGGGAATATTTATCTCGCACGTATTACGCGTGTAGAACCGTCTCTCCAAGCGGCTTTTGTTGAATATGGTGGAAACCGGCATGGTTTTTTAACATTTTCTGAAATTCATCCTGATTATTATCAAATTCCTATTGCTGATCGCCTTGCTCTTCTTGAAGAAGAAGAAAAAGAAGCTGTAGGAGAAAATTCTGTAGATACCTTTACGGAAGAAGCAACTAAAAATAAAAAACGCTCCAGAAGAACAAAAAAAAGTGAAAAAAACAATGTTATAGCAGCCGATATTGAAAATGATATCACATCTGAAGCGATAATAATTGATAATACAGAAGAATCATTAAATGCCAATATCTCTTATGATGAGATTGAAATGGTCGGTGCTGAGGACATCCGTGAAGAGCTCCCGATTTATCAAAGAAAACAAGGGCGCCAGTATAAAATTCAAGAAGTCATTAAACGACGTCAAATTTTGTTGGTACAAGTTATCAAAGAAGAGCGTGGTAATAAAGGTGCTGCCCTTACAACATATCTATCTCTAGCTGGTCGTTACTCTGTTCTAATGCCCAACACAGCACGTGGTGGTGGTATTTCACGAAAAATTACGAACGTACAAGACCGTAAGCGTCTTAAAGAAATCGTAAAAGAATTAGCCGTTCCAAAAGGTATGGGCGTTATCTTACGAACCGCTGGTGCCAATAGAACAAAAGCTGAAATTAAACGTGATTATGAATATCTTATGCGGTTATGGGATACTATTCGCACTTTGACACTCGAGTCAACGGCGCCATGCCTTGTCCATGAAGAAAGCAATCTCATCAAGCGTTCTATACGAGATCTTTACAATAAGAACATTAGTGAAATTCTTGTCTCTGGAGACCAAGGATATCGTGAAGCGAAAGACTTTATGCGTATGCTCATGCCAAGTCATGCAAAAGTTGTGCAACCTTACCGTGATCCTACGCCCATTTTCGCAAGAAATAATATTGAAATTCAACTTGATAAAATGTTGCAACCACAGGTTTCTTTAAAATCTGGTGGTTATCTTGTTATTAATCAAACAGAAGCACTTGTTGCTATTGACGTAAATTCTGGCCGCTCTACGAAAGAATTCTCTGTCGAAAAGACAGCCTTACAAACTAACCTTGAAGCTGCTGAAGAAGTAGCGCGTCAATTACGCTTGCGTGACCTTGCTGGTTTAATTGTGATTGATTTTATTGATATGCTTGAAGAACGCAATGTGAAGCTGGTCGAAAAAAAATTAAAAGATTGTTTAAAAAATGATCGTGCTCGTATTCAAGTAGGTCATATTTCACACTTCGGCCTTTTAGAAATGAGTCGTCAACGTATTCGCATATCGGTTTTAGAAAGTACGACACAGCCCTGCCCACATTGCGCAGGAACAGGAAATATACGTTCTGAATCATCAATTGCGTTACATGTCATGCGCTCAATTGAAGAATATCTTCTTCATAATTCGCAACATAATATTATCGTGCGCACCCCCGTAGCAACAGCGCTTTATGTATTAAATCATAAACGCAATATTCTTGTTAATTTAGAAGCTCGCTTTAAACTTAATATTAGTATTGAAGCAGATGATAGTATTGGAACACAACATCTTGTTATTTCTAAAGGCTCAATAGCAGAGAGAATTTTTCAATCTTCATTGGAAGATGACAATAAGCAAGAAATTGAAGATTCTGTTTTCATAAAAAGTGAATCTATTGAAAATCCTTCTCCCATTGAAACAAACCAAAAGCGTCGGCGCAAAAATCGTCACGGTGAAATTACTGATCATTCTCTCTCCAACGTTCATAAAAAAGAAGATACCTTGAATGATGATTCTTATCGTCGAGGACGTCGTCGAGGACGTCGTGGTGGTCGACGCAATCAAGATAATAGTTTTCATCAGATTCGCGTTCCTTATGCAGAACCAGTGGGAGATTTTGCTAAGCAAGCTTTAGCAGAAATTAAAGCAGCGCATCGCAAACGTCGTGTTTCACCTGCTAAATCTTTTGAACTTGAAGAAACAAAGAATAATACACAAGCTCTAGATATACAACAACAGAGTGAATCTGAAAAAAATGATACAAGTATTAAACCTAAAAAACGTAAAACACGTTCTTCAAAAGTAGTAGAAAATCAACTTTTTTTAGAGAATGATCAAAATATTGCAGAACAAAAATCTCTTGAAGAAAAACCTACAACCAGTTCGGTGCATAAAACTAAAACAAAAAAAGCAGACAAAGCTGTTCATGAGGTAGAAGATAAAGCTCTTGAAAAGAGTAAAAAATCAACACGTGGAACACGTAAAAAATCATCTTCTAAAGAGACAACGCAAATACAAAAAATATTAGAGCAAGAAACTGTAATCGAGATGGAGAAAGTTATCGAAACCTCTCCTTCCCAAATTGAAGAAACAATTAATCAACCCGTTGTTATTTCATCAACGCCTAATGATTCTTCCAAAACTGAACGTATTGGTTGGTGGAAACGCAGAATTCTTTCGAAAAATTAAGGATTAAAAAAACCGCCACAGAAAATTGTGGCGGTTCAAATAAACAATTATAGAAGACGTTTTGACCAACTTCTATGGTGTGGGTTTATTACTTTTGTTTTGCTTTTTCTTGCTCATCCCGCATACGCTCTTCAATTTCTTTTTGCTTTGATTGAATGGCTTGCTGCAGCTTTATTTGTTCTTGTTGAAAATCTTTTTCCTCCATACCAGGACCGGTATAGGCTGCTGTAAACCCATTAAGAGAAAACTCAATAGGATTAGCTGAACCACGGAAATTAACTGTGGTTACAACCATTTTTGTACCACTTTTCATAGCTGCTATAAGCTTATCATCTAAGACATCATTAGCAATACAACTTGGTCCATTACAAATAATATAAGGAATTTTTTTAGAGAACTCGTCACCAATTTTAATGTGAACACCTTCTGGCAAAAAACGACCTGTAGGTACTTGAATACCTATACGTTTCTCATTTTGCTTCCCTTTTATTTCAACAAGATTAAAAGCCGTTAAAGGTTGTCCCGTATTCGATAATACAGTATTCATTGTATTACAAATATCAACATCATGCTGCTTACTGCAAACTTTGTACCAACCTTGTGATAAAGTTTGCGCATTTGCAGAAATACCAGCTATAAGAAAAAGGGCAGCAGCTCCAACTAATACTGAAACAGCAGAATAAACATTTTTATGCGACATGATTAAGTTAATCCTTTCAACGCGCTCTTAAGTAACTTCAAAAAAATATTAAATATAATTCCAACTTAATTTATTAAATTATAATGAAATAACAATTAATTTTACTATTTTTACTTCAATATAAAAAAAAAGTTAAATTTAGAGAAAAAATACGACGAGCCATTCTAATTTTTATACACTCATATCATTTCCCCTCTTCATCACATTGGTATTTGATGCAATCTATCCATAAAACACCTCTGTGCATTTAAACTAAGATTACACAAACGAATCAATATTGCAATGTTAATTAAAATAAACTCTGATACTACTCTAAAAAACTTACTAATTAAAATTTTTACATTTATTACTCTTCATGTTAAGCTTATAGAACATTAGCAACAGGTGTTGCAATGCATTAAGCTCCAAAATATCAGATAAGTTTTACAGTTTTCCTTATGTGCCTCGTGTGATACACAAAAACAAAATCATCTACGGTATTATTGAAACATTTGATGAATTAAAACCATTGATTGTCTAAAATTTCTGCCCTTGTTTACAAAACAATGGTGATACGCTTTTGTAATAAAAATTTTATATTCTATAGCGTTTAACTAAACAGTTTAGTTTAAAAATACGCTACTAAAGAAGTGCTTTTTTCTTAATTAAACAACACATTTTCTTAGAGAGAAAATCTATAACTGCTGAAAATATTTTATTTATAATAAACTTTCTTAAAATATAATAACATATTAATTTATAATAATAATTTATCTTTTTTCTATTTCTATATTGTATGAAAGATCCTAATAGCGCAAACCTCTCTTATATTGAATCAATAAAATTTATCCACTTGTACATCACAAGCAGAGTTAGTTTTATAGATAAAACTACTGAACAAAGGGATTCCCCCTATGAATCATCTCACGTGCCTAAAGCCATAATAAATTTATGCTCATATATTATACATCTATTATTGCACTTCTGTACAAATATCATCTCTCAGCTTTATAACATGAATAAAAAATATAGCTTTTATCAATTTATTTTAAGTTATTTCTCAAATAAAATAATTTACTAAAATGATAAATTCTTTTCATCTTTTACAACATCAAAGATATAAATCGTTAATGATTTAAGTTTTAAGAAAAAATGAATTCAAAATATCATTTTGTTTTCCTATATAACACAACTTAGAGCTATAAAACATCTCTCTTATCGTATTAATAAAACAAGATTTAAGATATGAAATGTATCGTCATTAAAATAATTAAACAGATAAAAATAAAAAACTACAAGCACAAAAAATCATGCATAAAAAGAAAACATAAAAAAGATATATGAGTTTATTATTTAATATATATATTAAAGCTTATATGATAAGAATAATAGATAATATCTTATGTGTATAAATTACTTTATTATAAATAATGATAAAAACAAAAAATTAAAATATATTTTACTAACATATTTAAACTATTATTTAGTATATTATCTTAATTTCTCTGTATTTGTATAATTAATTTTTTAATTGAATAATTCTTCAACATGAGAACGCATACGATCTATAATATTCTTTTTCTTGTTTGGAAGCATTATATTATGTACTTCTTTAATGGTATTACAAAGCTTAGGTGCACTTTTTACAAACCAATTATCTTCTGTAAGACTATTTTTTATATCGTCAAATATTTGTTTTTCATAACTATAAGAGCCATCTGTTAGTAATTCTTTAATATCCCTGACTAAACTAGGACTTATTGAATTATTTGCGCCTTTAGCCCAACTAAAATCTTTATCTTTCCAATCAAAATCTTTGCGCAAAATAGCACCTATATCACTTTGCAATATATCCGCTAACGTATTGCAAGCAATAATAAATATGAGATAATTTTTCATTATCTCATCATCACCTCCACTTTTCTCATTCATTCCCCATTCATTAAACGTTTGAGTTTTTTTTAAATAATCTTTTGCTTTAATCAACTTTTCTTCATACTCCCCTACTTCATACTCTCTCGCTATATGTATTCTAGAGATAATTTTTTGTTTTTTTTCAGCTAGATCCTGTAATTTCGAACCAAGATTATAATATTCATCCTTCAGAGTTTTCAGTTTTTTATATAACTTATTCCGTTCCTGTAAACGCTCATAGTATTCTGCTTTAGAAATATTTTTTTCCCAAATATCCAAATGAGATATACTTTCTTCAATAAATTGTATGCTCTCTTTAATATTCTTTCTTTTGTTTTTTAAATGTTGGTATTGTTCATCAGAAGATAACTCAGCATAAGCGTTTTTTACGCCATATATTAAAGTGAGTAACAAAAAAACGATAGTTAGACACTTTTGTAATGAAGAAAGCATGCTATCTTTACCTAAATTCTTTCTAAAAAATTTACAGGAGCTTATTAGCTTATTATATTGAAAGTGCTATTTAATGCGGTTAAACCGTCTAATCTATTTCCTTCATTATATCAATACGTATATAATAAAAACCAAATAAATATATAATGGCTCTTTATTATAAACTTAAATTTTATTCTTATACAAAATCAATAACTTTTTGTTTTTATAGAATAATTTTATAAAAATAAGTAATAGTTCTGAAATAATAAAGATATTTTTTAAACAGAATGTTGTTCTGCCATTTCGACAAGCTGTGTCATAATATTCGCTGCTCCAACAAGCCTTTCATCCGCTGTGGACCAATTACGAATAAGAGCGATACTTTGATCTGGACGAATTTTTGCCATCGAACCTTGTTTTCCAACCCACTGAACAAGAGCAACACTATTTGCGAAATAGTTATTACGAAACTGTATAACAATCCCCTTTGGTCCTGTATCTAATTTCTCTACATGCGCTTTTCGACATAATGTTTTGATATAAAAGACTTTAAGAAGGTGTTGAACCTCAAGGGGTAAAGGACCAAAGCGATCAATTAACTCCGCTGCAAATTCATCAATTTGTTCTAAATCATCAAGTTCTGTTAAACGACGATAAAGTCCCATACGTAATGATAAGTCAGGCACGAAACTTTCTGGTATCATCACTGTTGTACCAAGTGAAATTTGAGGAGACCATTGATTATCTTCATTTAGCTCTCCATCTTTTAATTCAGCAACAGCTTCTTCAAGCATTTTTTGATAGAGTTCAAATCCAACTTCTTTGATATGCCCCGATTGCTGTTCACCTAAAAAATTGCCTGAACCGCGGATATCCATGTCATGGCTTGCCAATTGAAACCCGGCCCCTAAGGTATCAAGAGATTGTAAAACTTTAAGACGGCGATCGGCAGCAGCTGTTAAGACTTTACCAGCAGGAAATGTAAAGAGAGCATAAGCACGTTGTTTTGAACGCCCTACCCTACCACGTAACTGATAAAGGGCAGAAAGGCCAAACATCTCAGCACGATGCACAATTAGGGTATTGGCTGTTGGAATATCAAGCCCCGATTCAATAATGGTTGTTGAGAGCAGCACATCATATTGTCCATCATAAAATGCATTCATGATATCATCAAGTTGTCCAGCCGGCATTTGTCCATGAGCCACAACGAATTTCAGTTCTGGCACATGTGTTTTGAGATATTCTTCTACAAAAGCCAGATCAGAAATACGAGGACAAACATAGAAACTTTGTCCACCACGATAATATTCTCGAAGCAGGGTCTCTCGTATAACAAGTGCATCAAAGGGTGAAATAAAAGTACGAACCGCCATTCTATCAATGGGGGGTGTTGTTATCAATGAAAGTTCACGTACACCCGATAAAGCTAACCCTAAAGTGCGTGGTATGGGAGTTGCTGAAAGTGTGAGAACATGAATATCACTTTTAAGCTCTTTTAAACGCTCTTTATGTTTAACACCAAAATGTTGTTCCTCATCAATGATAAGAAGGCCTAATCGTAAAAAATTAACTGCACCACTTAATAATGCATGGGTTCCAATGACAATATCGATTGTACCATCTGAAACACCTTTTTTTACTCGTGCAAGTTCTTTCGCTTTTACAAGCCTTGAAGCATGTCCAATTTTAACCGGTAATCCTTGAAAACGCGAAATAAATGTTTTGTAATGTTGACGTGAAAGCAAAGTTGTTGGTACAACAACCGCAACCTGATATCCATTTAATGCTGCAACAAAAGCACTTCGAATGGCTACTTCAGTTTTTCCAAAACCAACATCACCGCATATCAAGCGATCCATCGGCTTGCCTGAGGCTAGATCATCCAAAACAGCATCAATTGCATTCATTTGATCTTCCGTTTCTTCATAGGGAAAGCAAGCAACGAACTCATCAAAAGATCCAATTGGTGGAAGTAAAGCAGGCGCAGCACGAGTCATACGCTCTGCAGCTATACGGATTAATTGCCCTGCCATTTCCAATAAATGTTTTTTAAGCCGAGCTTTACGTGCTTGCCAAGCAACACCTCCTAATTTATCTAACGTTACCTCTGTTCCTTCTGAGCCATAACGTGAGAGAAGCTCAATATTTTCAACAGGTAAAAAGAGGAGATCACCTCCAGCATATTTAATTTCAAGGCAATCTCGTAAAATTCCAGTGGTTGTGATGGTTTTAAGACCAACAAATTGGCCAATACCGTGGTCGATATGCACAACAATATCACCAGAATTTAAAGCAGAAACTTCAGAAATAAAATTTGTATTATTCTTACGCCGCTTTGGCGATCTTATAAAACGATCGCCAAGGATATCTTGCTCTGCTATAATAGCCAAATCTTCAGCCACAAAACCATGTTCTATCATGATAACAGCTGCTAATATGCGATCTCGAGGTGTTGCTTTGACAGTTTGCAAAGATTTTGCAACATCTATTTTTTTCAATCCATGCTCGTCGAGAACTTGTACTAAACGATTCAGAGATCCTTCACTCCAACACGCTAAAAGTACTTTTTTGCCCGCAGCGCGTAAAGATGCGATGTGATCAATAACACTTGAAAAAACGTTTTTTTCCTGCGCATTACGCTCTTTTACAAAATCATATCCCTGTTTAACATGTGCGTGAATAACAGTTTGTTCCAAACTTTGTGGAATATTAAAAGGCGAAAAATCAATACGCTGTGAAGATTGTTGCACACATTCTAAAACACGCTCTGGCGTTAAATAGAGAAGACTAGGGTCTATTGGATGATAAGAAGTAGAATTTTCTTTATCATTTTCGCGCTCTTTGCGCGCATTATAATAGTCTTCAATAAGATGATAGCGCTCAATGAAGACTTCTTCTATGAGATGTTCAAAAACTATCGCTAAGTTGCCACAATGGTCAAACAAGCTATCAAGGTTTTCATAAAAAAATGGAAGCCAATGTTCCATACCAACAAAACGCCGACCTTGAGAAATTGCTTCATAAAGCATGTTATTTTTTTGTGATACACCAAATGTACGGGTATAATTGCTTTTAAAACGGCTGATGCGTTCTGGTGTAAGAACAACCTCACTCATTGCCTGTAATAAAAGTTCAGTTTTTTGGCCTGTTGTCCTTTGACTTTCTGGATCAAATACGCGGATACTTTCTAGGGTATCTCCAAAAAAATCAAGACGTAAAGGTTCAACATCCATCGGAGAAAAGATATCAAGTATTCCTCCTCTTACAGCAAACTCACCAACATCACGGACAACCGTAACACGTTCAAAACCATTGGTTTCTAGAAATTGAATAAGATTTCCCATGTTATTACGCTGGCCAACACGTGCGTGAATAAGCTGAGCTTCTATCATTTCACGAGGAGGCAACTTTTGCATAATTGCATTTGCTGTAGTTAATATAATTGCAGGATGTGGATCTTTCCGTAAATTTGCTATGTGTGCCAATGTTGATAGTCGACGTGCCATAACAGCAATTCCTGGTGATACGCGATCATAAGGCAAACAATCCCATGCAGGAAATTGAAGTACGGGTAAATTGGGTTCAATAAAATTTAAAACTTGTTGTAAATACGCAATTTTTGTTCCGTCACGGACAACATAGATGAGCGGTTTACCTTGTGCAATTTCTGAACTTAATTTAGCAAGCGCAAAGGCTTCAAATCCATCAGTAACGCCATCTAAAATCATACGAACAGAATTATTTTTGGGAATAACAATTTTTTTAAATATAGGCATCGGGATTAATAACTTAAGCAAGTACGATAATTGGCAATATCACGGAAAAGTGGACTATCAACTTCAGAGGGGGGCAAAATTTCTCCAGTAATCCATGTGAGTAAATCACGATCATCAAAAGACATAATATACTCAAGCTCAGAGAGCGTTCTATCATTCATCTCAGTGATATGAGCATCGACATAATGTCCAAAAATGAGATCCATTTCACGAATACCGCGATGCCATGCACGAAAAATCAATCGACGACGACGAGCATCTAATTGATTTTTGTCAACGACAAAAACTGTCATAAAAAATCTCCTTGAATAAAGTAATATAAACTATTCAATTAGTCGTAAAAATTTGTACCTTGCTTTAAGGAAGTTCTATAATCTTTTGTTCTTTAAGTGTAATTCGACGATGCATTTGCTTAGCCAAAGCGTAATTATGTGTTGCAATAAGAGCAGAAAGACCAGACTGACGAACAAGGATAGATAAAGCTTGAAAGACATAAGCTGAAGTTACTGGATCAAGATTTCCTGTAGGTTCATCAGCCAAAAGAACCGAAGGACCATTTGCTACTGCACGTGCAATAGCAACACGTTGTTGTTCTCCTCCCGATAACTCTGAGGGACGATGGTTCGCACGATGAGAAATACGCAGATACGTTAATAATTTGCGCGCACGATCTTCTGCTATGGATTTTTTTAATCCTGCTATCATTTGCGGTATCATGACATTTTCTAACGCCGTAAACTCTGGAAGTAAATGATGAAATTGATAAACAAAACCAATATCATTTCGTCTTATAGCTGTTCGCTCACTATCAGAGCGCTTTGCACAAGAAACACCCCGTAACATCACATCACCAGCTGTTGGTTTTTCTAATAATCCAGCAATATGAAGAAGTGTTGATTTTCCAGCACCAGATGGTGCAACAAGTGCGACAAGCTCTCCACGATTAAGAATAAAATTGGCTTTATCTAAAACAATGAGAGGCTTATGACTCTCGAAAAAGTGTCTTTCAATCTCTACAAGCTCTAAAATAGCTGTCATTATTCATACCTCAAAGCTTGTACGGGATCTAGCTTAGCAGCACGCCATGCCGGAATGAGAGCAGCAAGAAACGACAAGAATAAAGCCATCATAGCAACCAAGACGGTCTGTTTCCACTCAATTTGTGCAGGCAATTTTGTTAAAAAATAAAGTTGAGGATTAAAAACGTCGACATTAAATAACCAAGATATAAAATCTTGGATATGATTAATATTCGCAGTCGCGATAACACCTAAAACTAAACCCAATATAGTTCCAATAAAACCAATCATCATTCCTGTAATGATAAATATACGCAAAATCGCACTCTGTTGAGCCCCCATCGTGCGTAAAATTGCAATATCATGACTTTTATCTTTTACAAGCATAATCAGCCCTGAAATAATATTTAAAGCAGCAACAAGAACGATCAGAGAAAGAATGAAAAACATAACATTTCGTTCAATCTGTAAGGCTGAAAAAAAAGCCTGATTGCGTGTACGCCAATCAATTAAATAGACCTGTTGATCAACTGCTTTTTCTACAACAGGTTTTATTTGATCAACAGCATCAGGATCATTTAGAAATAATTCTAAAGACTGAACCTTATCTCCCAAATTAAAAAACATTTGTGCTTCATGGAGAGGCATAAAGATAAATATTGAATCATATTCAGACATACCAACTTCAAAAATAGCAACGACTTTATAAGCTTTCACACGTGGGGTAACGCCAAAAGGAGTCTCATCACCATCTGGAGTAATAATACGAATATCTCTTCCAACTGTCAGTCCTAATTTTTCTGCTAAGCCACTTCCAATTGCAACACCTTCTTCTTGATCAAACCGAGAAATCGATCCTAATTTAATGTTTTGAGAGACTGTTTTAAGCTTTTCTAGATCTTGTTTGCGCATACCACGAACTAACGCGCCAGAGCCACCTTGAACTTCACCTTGAACAAGCGCTTGACCTTCAATAACAGGTAAAGCAAACTTCACACCATTTGTAGTTTCTAAAGAAGAAATAAGAGTCTTATAATCAGAAAAACCAGAATCAACTGTTTGAATAATAAGATGCCCATTCATACCAAGAATACGATTGAGAAGTTCTGTACGAAAGCCATTCATCACCGCCATAACAACAACCAGAGCAAATACGCCCAACATAATCCCAATAAGAGAAATAATTGAAATAACAGATGCAACGACATGTTTTTTATTGGGAATCATATAACGAAAAGCGATCATCCACTCATAAGATGAAAAGCATTTGTTTTTCAGCCTCTTCATAATATTTCCTATTAAATTATAGAAAGTTGGCTGAGCACATCTTCAACCTTTAGAGATTTTTTTATTCCTGTTTTTCGATCTTTAATTTCAACTTCATTTTGTGCAATGCTGTTAGGACCAACAATGATTTGCGTTGGCAAACCAATCAAATCCATTGTTGCAAATTTTGATCCAGGACGTTCATTTCTATCATCTAATAACGGATCAAAACCAACCTTCTTTAATCCCTGATAGAGAAACTCACATGCCTGTGTGCATTTTTCATCATCGGGCTTCATATTGATAATCCCAAAATCAAACGGTGCCATCGACTTTGGCCAAATAATACCATTTTCATCATGAGAAGCCTCAATAGCGGCCGCAACAAAACGCGAAGGACCAATACCATAAGATCCCATAGAGACCACATGCTCTTTTCCATCTTTTCCCATAACTTTTGCTCCCATTGGAGCGGAATATTTAGTACCAAAGTGGAAAATATGCCCTACTTCAATACCACGCGCTGAAAGACGATTATGATCAGAAACTTTAGCCCACTCCTCTTCATTATGCATTTCTTCCGTTGCTGCATAAAAAGATGTCCATTGCTTAACAATATCATCTAAAACAGCTTTATCACTAAAATCGATTGAACTATCAGGAACGGTAAGTTCAAGAAATTGTTTATCACAAAAGATAGCACTCTCTCCTGTTTCAGCCAAAATGATAAATTCATGACTGAGTTCCCCCCCTATTGGACCTGTATCTGCACGCATAGGAATTGCTTTTAAGCCAAGGCGAGAAAAAGTGCGTAAATAAGCAACAAACATACGATTATAAGATGTTTCAGAGCCTTCATAATCAAGATCAAAAGAATAAGCATCTTTCATTAAAAATTCTCGTGCTCGCATCACACCAAAACGTGGACGAATTTCATCACGAAATTTCCATTGAATATGATATAAATTAAGCGGAAGATCTTTATAAGAACGAACATAAGAGCGAAAAATATCTGTTACCATCTCTTCATTGGTTGGACCATAAAGTAAATCACGCTTTTGACGATCTTTAATGCGGAGCATTTCCAAACCATAATCATCATAACGACCGCTTTCACGCCAAAGATCAGCAGACTGAATTGTAGGCATCAATATTTCTATTGCACCCGCACGTTCTTGCTCTTCACGAATAATTTTACAAACTTTATCAAGCACTTTTTTTCCCAAAGGAAGCCAAGAATAAATCCCTGATGTTTGTTGTCGAATCATTCCAGCGCGCAACATGAAGCGATGAGAAACAATTTCTGCTTCTTTAGGATTCTCTTTTAAAAGTGGAAGGAAATATTGAGAAAGACGCATTGAAATAATTAACTCCTAATCAGACCTATCATATCGGAACAATTTATCACACCCTCTATTCATCTATAGCCGCATTCTGAATACTTGCAAATATAACGATCTTATCATTTAAAAATTTATTGTGCTTTATTCTCTATTTTTCTTATTTAGCAATAAAATAAAAATGCTCTTCTCTTTTTAAATAACGTAATAGGAAAGTTTTTTATTTTGACCGATGTAAAAAAACTGTACAGATAGGTTTTTTTTGCCAAATTTCATGAACAGCCGCTCTTACTGCACGTCGTGTTGCCTCTCGAATAAGTTCATTATTTTTCTGTTTCATGCGTGGGATATTATAAACTGTATTTTCTACGATATCTAAAAGAATATCTTTTAAACTTTCCCCCTTTCCATTACTTTCAGGTAACCCGAATGTTGTTAGACCTATATCCCCTAATAATTCATGCTTACTATTTATATGGAGAGAAATAGTAACATGACCAGCATAACTTAGTTTGCGGCGTTCACGAATCCCTAATTCATCTTCATCTCCAATTAGGCAACCATCCTTATAGATGCGGCCAACAGGAACTTGATCAACAACCTTCACAGACTCTGGTGCAAGACGTAACATATGGCCATTTCTGATATCCATAACAGTTTTAATACCCGCTTGACGTGCTAAAGTTGCCTGAGCCTTAAGATGCATTGCTTCCCCATGTACAGGGACAAGTATTTGTGGCTTTATCCAATCATACATCTGTAAAAGTTCTGAACGACGGGGATGACCTGAAACATGAACAAGTGCATCTTCATTCGTAATAATTTTAATACCCAAATCAATGAAACAATTTTGTACCTCAATAATCGCTTTTTCGTTTCCTGGAATACTTCGTGATGAATAAATAACGGTATCACCAGCGGAAAGTGCAATACTTTTCATTCCATCACGTGACAGTTTAGCTAAAGCAGCACATGGCTCACCTTGGCTCCCTGTGACAATTAAAACAAGATCTTTTCGCGAGATGTAGCCATAATCATCTTCCGTTACAAATGGTGCTAAACCATTCATATAACCAAGCTCTTGTGCAACCATAATACTTCGCTTAAGGGAACGCCCAATGACAAGCACCTTACGTCCAGCAGCTTCAGCTGCAAGAGCAATAGAACGTATCCGACCAATATTAGAAGAAAAAGTCGCTATCGCAACACGCCCTTCAGCTTTAGAAATAATCTCTGAAAGACTGGCTTGAACTTGCTGTTCTGAAGGAGAAATACCATCCCGACATGCATTTGTGGAATCACAAAGTAATGCTAAAACACCTTTTTTGCCTAAAGCACGAAATCTTTTTTCATCGGTTACAGCCCCGAGTGAAGGGGTATGATCAATTTTCCAATCACCAGTATGAATCACAGTCCCCAAAGAGGTTGTAATTGCTAAAGATACAGATTCTGGTATTGAATGGTTAACGGCTATAGCCTCTATAGCAAAGGAACCTACCTGAAAACAATCACCAGCTTGAAAAATATTGAGTAAAATTTTTTGAGATTCAAAATCTAATTGTTTTTTAGTTTCCAATAATCCTGCCGTAAAAGGCGTACAGTAAATCGGCACTTGTAACTTTGGACATAAATCAAGAACGGCCCCATAATGATCTTCATGTGCATGTGTTAAAACAAGACCCCGTATATTATGTTTTTCACTTTCTAGAAAACGAATATCAGGCAAAACAAGATCGACACCTGGTAATTCAGAACCAGCAAAACTAATCCCCATATCAACCAGCAGCCATTCACGAAGATTTTGGGGACCAAATCCGTAAGCAGCTAAATTCATCCCTATTTCACCTACACCTCCCAGAGGTAAAAAAACAAATTCACATCTATTGGCTGCAACCATAAACATCTCCCAAATCATTAAGGTATCTGATGATAAAATAATTTTTTAATAACGACCTGCATTAATAGAAGCAGCCGAACCAAAATGAACATCTCCAGCTGTTATAATGGCTGTCTGACCATTTTTTTGCTTTATGATGCAGTTAAAATCACTATCAAGACCATCAAAAACACCCTCAATGACTTTTTCATCATTCACCACTTTGACATGTTTCCCAAGATGAGCGGAATATAAAAGCCATTTTTTTCGGATTATTTCACATCCTTTTGGTTGTTTCCAAAGAAGGTAATTTTTAGAAAAACACTCCGTCAAAACCGTAAATAATTGTTCTGCATCAATACGCAAACCGATATTCTTTAAGCTTGAAGTGGAATAGGGTGCATCTTCATAATTATATTTCACATTTATTCCAATACCAATAACCAAGGCATATTGTTGTGATGACAATTTTAAAATCTCAAGCAAAACTCCAGAGCTTTTTTCTCCTCTGAGCAAAATATCGTTTGGCCATTTTAAGCTCACAATATTGTTTGTCTGTTTTTCCTCTTTTATTAATTGTTTTATTGCCTCTGCCACACTTACTCCAGCAACAAAACCAAGTTGAGCCGCAGTTTGATGAACAATATCATCAATTAATAAAAGACTAGAATAAAGGTTCCCTTTTGGACTAGACCAAGTCCTCCCTCTTCTTGCTCTTCCCTGTGTTTGTTCTTGTGCAACAATCCAAAGATTACCTTGATGACCAGTTTGCGCTTTTCGTTGCGCAATGAGATTTGTTGAATCAACACTATCGTACGCTTCAATAGTGTATCCCTGTTTTTGTGCAAAATCTGATAAAGTATAAACCATATTCATTAAAACAATACTGTTGCTGCTTTTTCTGCTAGTTCAGCGAACCAAACTCCAAAAAGCGCGTAAAATAAAATAAAGAATACAGAAAGACCAAGACAAAATTGAAGCTCTTTCGATAAAGCAACAAAATGCGCTTTTGCATCATCAAACCACATAATTTTAATGACTCTCAAATAGTAAAAAGCCCCAACGACAGACGCTATCATCCCAACGACAGCAAGTGGCGTAAGTCCAGCGTGGACAGCAGCAGAAAATGTATACCACTTTCCAAAAAAACCAGCCATAGGAGGTATGCTTGCTAAAGAAAAAAGCTGTATTGTCATCACAACAGCCATAAACGGATTCGTCTTTGCTAACCCTGAAAGATCATAAATATTTTCAACATTTCCATTCTGAGAGCGCATTCCAAGAATAAAGGCAAATGAACCAATCGTCATTCCAAGATAAATAGTCATATAAAGGATAACGCTTTTTATCCCAAGCATATCTCCAGCAGATAAACCAACAAGTGCATAACCCATATGACTGATCGACGAATAAGCCATTAAGCGCTTAATATTATTCTGACCGATTGCAGCAAAAGCACCCAGTATCATTGATGCAATCGCCATGAACACCAAAATTTGTTGCCATGCAGGCATCACGTTATCAACACGCCCTAGGGGAATAAAGGTCACCACAATAATACGGATGATTAAAGCCATTGCAGCAACTTTAGGGGCACCAGCAAAAAATGCTGTAATCGGTGTGGGCGCTCCTTCATAAACATCAGGTGTCCACATATGAAACGGAACAGCAGAAATTTTGAAAGCCAAACCAGCTAAAATAAAGACAATTCCAAAAATAACCCCCAATTGTACATTTTTATCTTTTAAAGCAAGAGCAATTTCGTGAAAACCAATTTGACCGGTAAAACCATAAAGCAAAGAAATACCATAAAGAAGCAACCCTGAAGATAATGCTCCTAAAACAAAGTATTTTATACCGGCTTCAGAAGATTTTACATTATTACGATTAATCGCTGCTAAAACATATAAAGCTAAAGATTGCAGCTCTAACCCCATATAAAGCGACAGCATATTACCCGCTGAAATCATAAACATCATTCCAAGGGTTGCTAAAAGAACAAGTACTGGAAACTCAAATATATTAAACTTTTGTGCATTGGCAAAACCAACAGACATGATAAGAGAAAAGAGTGCACCAATAAGCATTAAAATTTTCATATAACGACTAAAGGAATCGATAACGAGCGCATTGGTTTGAAATGAACCATTTTTAGGAAAAATTATAAGAATAATAATGGTTGCCACAAGAAGTGCTATGGCTAAACCTGTCACTGTTAAAGAAGCACGTGTATTGGAATAAACACCAATCATAAGCAGCACGACAGCTCCTAATGCAATTAAAAGCTCTGGAAGAATTAAGACTAATTGCGCTATTATTTCAGTTTGCATGTGCATTCTTCCCTTATCTAGTGCAGTTTATTGATGAGGGTTTCTACGGAAAACGCCGTTGCCTTAAGAATAGGCGTTGGATAGATACCAAAGAATATTGTAAGAATAACCATTGGATAAAGAAGGAATTTTTCTCTTAAAGAAAGATCTATTAATACTTTTAAATTCTCTTTATCCAAGGAACCAAAAACCACACGCCGATAAAGATAAAGGGCATAGGCTGCCGATAAGATAACACCTGTTGTTGCTAAAACAACAACCAATTTATTTACTTGAAAAACACCTATTAAGGTTAAAAATTCACCCAAAAATCCTGAGCTTCCAGGCAAACCAACATTTGCCATAGTGAAAATTAAGAAAACAACAGCATATTTAGGCATATTATTCACTAAACCACCAAACGCTGAAATTTCACGTGTATGCAAGCGATCATAGATAACCCCAACACAAAGAAACAATGCTGCTGAAACAATTCCATGGGATAACATCTGATAAATAGCCCCTTGTATCCCCTGTTCATTCGCAGCAAAAATACCCATTGTCACATACCCCATATGCGCTATTGAAGAATAAGCAATAAGTTTTTTGATGTCACTTTGAACAAGTGCAACCAGTGATGTATAAATAATAGCGATAAGCGATAATGTGAAAACAAAAGGCGCAAAATCTGCTGAAGCGATAGGAAACATAGGCAAAGAAAAACGAAGAAAACCATACCCACCTAATTTAAGTAAGACACCAGCTAAAATAACAGAACCCGCTGTCGGTGCTTCTACGTGAGCATCAGGGAGCCATGTATGAACTGGCCACATTGGCATTTTAACTGCGAAAGAAGCAAAAAATGCAAGCCATAACCATATTTGCATATGAGCAGGAAACTGATAATTGAGTAAAGTTGGTATATCAAGTGTCCCAGCCTCCCAATACATAACCATAAGAGCAACCAGCATAAGCACTGAACCAAGTAAAGTATATAAGAAAAACTTTATACTTGCATAAACACGACGTGCTCCTCCCCATACACCTATAATGATAAACATTGGAATGAGGCTGCCTTCAAAAAAAACATAGAATAGCATTGCATCAAGAGCACAAAAAACACCAATAATCGCAACTTCTAGAAGAAGAAACGCAATCATATAGGCTTTTAATCTCTCTTTAACATTCTCCCAACTTGCTAAAATACAGAAAGGCAAAAGAAAAGCCGAGAGAACAACAAAAAGAATAGAAATACCATCGACCCCCATATGATAGCTAATACCACCCCCTAACCAACTGGATTTTTCAACCATTTGAAAATTTTGGTTGCTAGAATCAAATCCTATCCAAATAATTAAAGAAATAATAAAAACAAATAGAGTCGTAAAAAATGCGACATTACGTATATTATGGCGTGCTACTTCACTATCATCTTTGATAAACAAAATCAGAAGAACACCAACAAGCGGCAAAAATGTAACCGTAGAAAGAATAGGCCAATCGGTCATTAGTTTACGCCCCCGATCATCATCCATGTAATGAGCAATGCAACGCCGATAAGCATTGCAAATGCATAGTGGTAAAGATAGCCTGTTTGCATTCGAACAACTCTATTTGTAATATCAACAACACGCGCTGCAATACCATTGGGACCTAGACCATCAATAATCTTACCGTCTCCCACTTTCCAAAAAAAAGAACCAATTCTAAAGGTAGGACGAACAAATAAAAAGTTATATAATTGATCGAAATACCACTTTTGGTAAAGAAAGTGATACACTCCTGGCATAATACGCGCCATTTTCTTGGGAAGAGAGGGAGCCACAATATAAAATAAATAAGCCAACATAAACCCAAGAATCATTGCTATAAAAGGCGACCATTTTACCCAATTAAAAACATGGTGAGCATCATGAAGAATATGATTATGGCTGCTTGTAAACAATGCTCCCTTCCAAAAAGCATTATACAAGTCACCAAAAAAGTAAGGTTGGAAAACGACACCAGAAAATATTGCTCCAATAGATAAAAGAAAGAGTGGAATCAACATAACTGGAGGCGATTCATGAACATGATGCATCACATCAACTGTTGCCCGTGGTTTACCATGGAATGTCATAAAGATAAGTCGCCATGAATAGAAACTTGTTAAAAAGGCAGCAAAAACAAGAAGATAAAAAGCATATCCTGAAGCAATATTATGAGATGCAAAAGCAGACTCTATAATCGCATCTTTTGAGAAAAAACCTGCAGTCCCGAAAAGTGTTCCTGGAATTCCAACTCCGGTCAAGGCAATGGTCCCGACCATCATCATCCAATAGGTGATCTTTATATGTTTGCGTAACCCACCCATTTTTCGCATATCTTGTTCATCAGACACAGCATGAATCACAGAACCTGCACCAAGAAACAATAAGGCTTTAAAAAAAGCATGCGTAAAAAGATGAAAGACAGCAGCGCCATAAGCTCCAACACCTAATGCCACAAACATATAACCAAGTTGAGAGCATGTAGAATAAGCAATAACACGCTTAATATCATTCTGCACCAACCCCACAGTTGCTGCAAAAAACGCTGTTGTTGCACCAACAATAATAATCACGGTCAAAGCAGTTGAAGAAAGTTCAAAAATTGGCGACATACGCGCAATCATAAAAACACCAGCCGTTACCATTGTAGCGGCATGAATAAGCGCTGATACAGGAGTTGGCCCTTCCATTGCATCAGGCAGCCAAGTATGTAAAAGAAATTGTGCGGATTTTCCCATCGCACCAATAAATAATAAAAGACATGTAATGGTAATTGCCGTCTGCCCATCAAATTGCCAATCTAAAAATGTCATATTTTGTATAAAGCTCTTGTCGGCAGCTTTTGCAAAAATAGAGGCAAAATCAACCGATTGGAACAAAACAAAAATACTAAAGATTCCTAAGAGAAAACCAAAGTCTCCAACACGGTTAACTACAAAAGCTTTCATTGCGGCCTTATTAGCAGAATCGCGCTGAAACCAAAAACCAATGAGTAAATAAGAAGCAAGTCCGACACCTTCCCATCCAAAAAACATCTGAATCAAATTATTGGATGTGACCAACATAAGCATCATAAATGTAAACAAAGAAAGATAAGAAAAAAAACGAGACCTTGAAGGGTCATGGTGCATATAACCAATTGAATAAATATGCACTAATGCCGAAACACTATTCACAACAATAAGCATGACAGCTGTTAATGCATCAACATGTAAAGCCCAATTAAAGCTTAAGTCACCAACAGTCATCCAATGTAATACCAATACATCAATCGCTGGAATATGACCAAGTGCAGTACTGAAAAATACTATCCACGATAATATGGCAACAACAACCATAAAGCTACATGTTATCAATTCACTCGCACGATCTCCTATCGTTTTTCCACCTAGTGCAGCAATTAAAAAACCCAAAAGCGGAAGAAAGACAATCGTATAATACATCACTGGTTAGCCTTTCATTACATTAACATCTTCAACCGCAATGGAACCACGATTACGGAAAAAAACGACCAGAATTGCTAAACCAATGGCAGCTTCAGCAGCTGCTACGGTTAAGACAAATAAAGCGAATACCTGACCAACGAGATCATGAAGAAATGCTGAAAATGCAACAAAATTGAGATTAACTGAAAGCAATATAAGCTCAATGGACATCAAGATAATAATCACATTTTTTCTGTTGAGAAAAATTCCAGCAATACCAATTGTAAACATTAAAGCAGAAACAGTGAGATAATGTGTAATATCAATATACATCTGCATAGCCCCCCTTACATACCTTTGCCTGATTCAACTTGTTTGATTTCAATGGCACTTTCTACCGTTCTAGAAACTTGCTCCGCAATAGATTGCCGCTTTACTCCTAATTTATGACGAAGTGTTAAAACAATAGCTCCAATCATTGCAACCAATAAAATCATTCCAGCAATTTGAAAATAGAAAACATAATCCGTATAGAGAATATCACCTAATGCTTGTGTATTTGTTCGCTGCGCTAAATCTGGCATTGGTTGCGTAACATGCGTTCTCAAGACTGGAGAAAAATAGCTACTCATAAAAACAACAATCAATTCTACAGCGATAATAACACCAATAAGAGCTCCAATAGGAGCATACCGAAGAGTTCCACTCTTTAACTCAGCAAAATCAACGTCAAGCATCATAACGACAAATAAAAATAAAACAGCGACAGCTCCAACATACACAACAAGCAGAATAAGCCCTAAAAACTCTGCTCCTGCAAGTAAAAACAAAGCTGCTGCATTAAAAAATGCGAGGATTAAAAACAAAACAGAATGCACTGGATTGCGTGCTGTAATAACAATAACTGCACTTGTTAGCATAATAAAAGCAAACAAATAGAAAAATGCCGCCGCTAGATCTGTTAGCATAGGCTTCTCCTTAATTATTCAAACAATTGGTATAAACTTCATACCAGATTACAATTTATCGGAAAAATATCCGACACCTCATTTAACGATACACTTAACGATAAGGCGCATCCATCAATATATTTCGAGCAATTTCTCGCTCCCATCGATCTCCATTCAATAAAAGTTTTTCTTTATCATAATAAAGTTCTTCACGTGTTTCCGTCGCAAACTCAAAATTTGGACCTTCGACAATAGCCTCAACCGGACAGGCTTCTTGACAAAAACCACAGTAAATACATTTAACCATGTCTATATCATAACGGATAGTTCTACGTGTACCATCATTGCGCCGTGGCCCAGCTTCAATTGTAATCGCTTGAGCAGGACAAATCGCTTCACATAATTTACAAGCAATACACCGTTCTTCACCATTTGGATAGCGACGCAATGCATGCTCACCGCGAAAACGCTGAGATACAAAACCTTTTTCATAAGGATAATTAATCGTGGGTTTTGGTGAAAAAAATTGACGCATAGCTAAGAAAAAAGCACTCACAAATTCCAATAGAAGAAGTGACTTTGCCGCCTGAATAAAACCTGACATCGTAACATCTCCTCTTAAACGAAATCCGTAAACTTTAAAAAAGCAGCAGTTATCACAACCATTGCTAGTGAGAGAGGAAGAAAAACCTTCCAACCAAGCCGCATAAGCTGATCATAGCGATAACGTGGAACAAATGCTTTGACCATAGCAAACCAAAAAAATACAAAACAGACTTTTAAAACAAACCAAATGATACCAGGAACCCAATTAAGCCACCAAACATCTAAAGGAGGCAGCCAACCGCCTAAAAATAGAATAGTTGTTAATGCGCACATTAAAACAATCGCAACATATTCACCAAGAAAAAAGAGCATGTAAGGCGTTGAAGAATATTCAACCATATGACCAGCAACAAGTTCAGATTCTGCTTCCACCAAATCGAATGGAGGACGGTTTGTCTCTGCGAGCGCAGAAATAAAAAATATAATAAACATTGGAAAAAGGACCAACCAATTCCAATCGAGAAAGCTGTTAAAAGGAAGACCAAGAGTTGTACCAATTCCAGAACTTTGTTTATGAACAATTGTTGTGAGATCCAACGAACCACTTATTAAAATGACAGTCACAAGCACAAAACCAATGGAAACTTCATAAGAAACCATTTGTGCCGCCGAACGAAGAGCTCCTAAGAAAGGATATTTTGAATTTGATGCCCATCCCCCCATAATAACACCATAAACTTCAAGAGATGAAATGGCTAAAATATAAAGCAAGCCAACATTAATCTTTGCAACCTCCCAACCCTCATTGACAGGAATAACAGCCCAAGTTGATAAAGCAAGTGTCGCTGAAACAAAAGGAGCTAAAAGAAAAACACCCTTATTTGCACCTGCAGGGATAATAGGCTCCTTAACAACAAATTTAATTAAATCTGCAAAAGACTGTAACAAACCCCATGGTCCAACAACGTTTGGTCCACGACGCAATTGTACCGCTGCCCAAATTTTTCTATCTGCATAAAGAAGATAAGCAACTAAGACCAAAAGAACGACCAAAAGAAGAAGTGTTTTTCCGATTATAATGAGTAATGGCAACAGCCAAGTCATAAAGAAATCATACATCATTATTCCTTTTCCTTTGCCCTTACTTTACTGTTTGTGTAGCATGGTTTTTTGCAAGAGATGAACATTCAGCCATAACAGCAGAAGCACGTGCTATCGGATTTGTTAAATAAAAATCTTTAACCATAGAAGTAAATGCTTGACTCTCGAGAGAAACCATTTTTGAACCAAGCGCCTTAAGACCACTTATATCAGAAGGCACTATATCATCAACAGCACAAAGGTGTGGATAATCGTTAAACAAGCATTGCCTTAATTGAGAGAGAGAATCAAAAGGGAGCTTTTGTCCTAAAATATCCGATAAAGCACGCAAAATAGCCCAATCTTCTTTTGCTTCACCTGGAGCAAAACCAGCCCGATTTGTCATTTGAACACGTCCTTCTGTATTCACATAAAGCCCTGATTTTTCAGTGTAAGCAGATGCAGGCAAAATAACGTCAGCAGCATGTGCACCATTATCACCATGGCTCCCAATATAAACTGTAAAAGCTTTTGTATTGGCTAATTCTAGTTCATCAGCACCAAGCAAAAATAGAACTTCACAGGTTTTAAGTATATTTGCAACCCCAAGCTTAGAAGTAAAGCCTATGTCCAACCCTCCAACAATTGATGCTGCATTATGAAGAACCCCAAACCCATTCCATGTCTCACTAAGAGCACCAATATTATCAGCTAATTTAGCAAGACTTTTTAAAACAGATAAACCTTCATTTCCTGAAACCGCTCCCTCTCCGATAAGAATAAGGGGCCTCTTCGCTTCTTTTAAGACATTAAAAAAAACATCCTCTCCACGAATAAGTGTCGTTAATGTATCACTCCCAGATCCAAGGTAAGAATAAGGATAACGTAAATCGACTTTCTCTCCAATTAATGCAATAGGAAAATTGCCCATCCGTTGGCGCTTTAAAATACGCGCATTTAAAACAGCTGCTTCATGACGTGGATTAGATCCCACAATAAGCAGTGCATCAGCCTGTTCAATACCTACAATTGTAGGATTAAAAATATAACTCGAGCGCCCAAACTCTGGCGATAAAGCCCCCCCTCTTTGACGACAATCAAAAAGCGTTGAGCCCAAAGAGCTCAATAATGCTTTAAGGGCATACATTTCTTCAACAGAAGCAAGATCCCCCGCAATGGCTCCAATTTTTTCTGGAAAAATTTTAGAGATTACCATTTTGATTTTTGCAAAAGCTTCTGTCCAACTGACAGGTTGAAGCTTTCCATCTTTGCGTACATATGGCTTATCAAGCCGCTGATTCCGTAATCCATCCCAAATAAAACGCGTTTTATCAGAGATCCATTCCTCATTTACATCTTCATTTGTACGCGGCATAATCCGCATAACTTCACGGCCGCGGCTATCAATACGGATAGCACTACCAAGCGCATCCATCACATCAATCGATTCCGTTTTTACCAATTCCCATGGACGGGCATGAAACGCATAAGGTTTTGAAGTTAAAGCTCCCACTGGACAAAGATCAATAACATTTCCCTGTAATTCAGATGTCATAGCTTTTTCAAGATACGTCGTAATTTCAGCATCTTCACCACGACCGATCAAACCAAGCTCAGAAATACCTGCAACTTCCGTTGTAAAACGAACACACCGTGTACAATGAATACATCGTGTCATAACAGTTTTGACAAGAGGTCCAATATATTTATCTTCTACAGCACGTTTATTTTCTGTATAACGAGAACAATCTCGTCCATAAAGCATTGCTTGATCTTGAAGATCACACTCTCCCCCTTGATCACACACTGGACAATCCAAAGGATGATTAATGAGAAGAAATTCCATAACACCTTCACGTGCTTTTTTTACCATCTCCGTATTGGTAAAAATCTCAGGTACCTCACCGTTAGTCCCTAATCGTAAATCACGAACCCCCATAGCACAAGAAGCCTGAGGTTTTGGAGGACCACCTTTAACCTCAACTAAACACATACGACAATTTCCAGCAATTGACAAAGATTCATGAAAACAAAAACGTGGAATTTCTACCCCAGCCGCCTCAGCAGCCTGAAGCAACGTGTAGTAATCAGGAACTTCAATCTCTTTGCCATCAACTTTGATATTTATCATCACCCATCCAACCTGCAGATAACCCACTTAAAATTTGCATTCGGTTGCTCTTAAAACAAAATCCTTTATTAAACCGCTTCTAAAGCAATATTTTTGCTTTGGACTACATTTCGCGTGTATTCATCAATTCTACGCTCGATTTCCGGACGAAAATTACGTATCAACCCCTGTACAGGCCATGCGGCAGCATCACCAAGCGCACAAATAGTGTGTCCTTCAACCTGTTTAGACACTTCAAACAAAAGATCAATCTCGCGTTTTTGCGCTCTTCCCTCAACCATACGCCCTAAAAGACGCATCATCCATCCCGTCCCCTCACGACACGGTGTACACTGACCACAACTCTCGTGCTTGAAAAAAGCAGCTATACGCCAAATTGCCTTGATAATATCGGTTGATTTATCCATAACAATCATTCCCCCTGTGCCAAAAGAAGACCCGACATCTCGCATCCCATCAAAATCCATGATCGCATCGATCATATCCTCACCACGAACGACTGGACAAGAAGCCCCCCCTGGAATAACTGCTAAAAGATTATTCCATCCACCACGAACACCACTCGTATGTTTTTCAATTAATTCACGGAATGAAACACCAAGAGCGTCTTCAAATGTACAAGGTGCATTAACATGCCCTGAAACCATAAATAATTTCGTTCCAACATTATTTGCTCGTCCGATTGATGAAAACCACGAAGCCCCCCGCCGCAAAATCGTTGGAACAACGGCAATAGACTCTACATTATTTACTGTTGTTGGACAGCCATAAATCCCCATATTGGCAGGAAATGGCGGTTTAAGCCGAGGTTGTCCCTTTTTCCCCTCAAGACTTTCAAGAAGAGCCGTTTCTTCACCACAAATATAAGCACCAGCTCCATGATGAATAACAATATCACAAGCATGCCCATATTTCGTTTTTTTACCAAGTAAACCCGCATCATAGCATTCATCAACGGCAGCTTGAAGCGCTTCACGTTCACGAATATATTCACCACGAATATAAATAAAAGCAACATTGGCTCCCATAGCAAAAGTAGCGATTGCACATCCTTCAATCAAAGTATGGGGGTCATGACGTAAAATATCACGGTCTTTACAAGTTCCAGGTTCAGATTCATCGGCATTGACAACCAAATAATGAGGACGCCCATCACTCTGCTTTGGCATAAAGGACCACTTCATTCCAGTAGGAAAACCAGCACCACCACGACCGCGTAAACCCGATGCCTTCACTTCATCAATGATCCAATCACGACCTTTGTCAATCATTTCTTTCAGACCATTCCAATGCCCACGCAACATCGCAGCCTTTAATGATTTGTCTTTTAAACCATAAATATTGGTGAAGATACGATCTTTATCAGCTAGCATACCCCACCTTTTTTTCTATTACCCATAGCATTTTCCGCTTTTCCTCAAATGCAATTTTTAAATATCTTTTCAAGACTTCTTACTTTTCGTTAAATGTTGCCATCATGGGTAGAATAATAAAATATTTTCTCAAGAAAAATACTTAATTATGTTCCCCATTCTTTCCTTATCCTTTTTTGGTGAAGACTTGAGAGATCTTTTTTTCTTTCTCATCATCAATAAGAGAAGTTAAACCACTAATCGGTTCCGACGATTTACGACTATTTTGCGGACCAACCGCTATCTCAGAACCCTTCCCTGCTTCAAATGCATCAATAATTTCTTCAAGGCGTTCAGCTGTAAGATCTTCATAAGTATCTTTAAAAATCATAACCATCGGAGCATTCACACAAGCACCAAGACACTCTACCTCTTCCCATGATAAGGTTCCATCCTGATTGGTCGCAAAAGGTTCATGATGAATTTTTTTCTGACAAACTTTAATCAATTCATCAGAACCACGTAACATACAAGGCGTTGTACCACAAACTTGAATATGCGCTTTTGTTCCAACAGGCTTAAGCTGAAACTGAGTATAAAAAGTCGCAACTTCTAAGACACGGATATAAGCCATGGAAAGAATCTGAGCAATATGCTCAATTGCAGCACGTGTCACCCAACCATCTTGCTCTTGAGCACGCATTAATAATGGAATTACAGCAGACTGCTGACGCCCTGCAGGATATTTTTTTATGGTATTTTTTACCCATATCTGATTTTCTTTTGTAAAAGAAAACTCCGCAGGCTGATAAACATCATCTGCAAGACGGCGTACGGACATTAGCGATCAACCTCCCCAAAAACAATATCAATCGAACCCAAAATAGCTGTAGCATCTGCTAACATATGACCTCTGGTTAAAAAATCCATAGCTTGGAGATGAGCAAACCCAGGAGCACGCAACTTGACACGATAAGGCTTATTGGTTCCATCAGAAACAAGATAAACACCAAACTCACCCTTCGGAGCTTCCACAGCAACATATACTTCTCCAGGAGGTGTATGAAAACCTTCCGTATAGAGTTTAAAGTGATGAATCAGTGCTTCCATCGAGCTTTTCATTTCACTCCGCGTCGGTGGTACAATTTTGCGATCCAAGCTCGAAACCGGTCCATTTTTTTCAGTACTCAGTAAACGCTCCACACATTGGTGCATAATTTTCGCTGATTGACGC
This sequence comes from Bartonella sp. AP88XZML, assembly GCF_042195565.1. NCBI lineage: Bacteria > Pseudomonadati > Pseudomonadota > Alphaproteobacteria > Hyphomicrobiales > Bartonellaceae > Bartonella > Bartonella sp. AP88XZML. The sequence goes on from NZ_JBHIOQ010000104.1 coordinate 110,877, forward strand.
ATTTCTTCCATACGAATAAGATAGCGATCATAACAATCGCTATTTTTACCTATAGGAATATCGAATTCCATTTCATCGTAACATTCATAAGGCTGACTTTTACGCAAATCCCATGGAACACCAGCTCCACGAATCATAACCCCAGAAAAACCGCGTGCCCAAGCTTCATCAATACTTACAACGCCAATATCCACATTACGCTGCTTAAAAATCCGATTTGGGGTCACAAGCGCATCAAGTTTTCCGAGAGAAACAAGAAATGGATCAATAAAATCACCAATATCCTCAACTAAAGATTCTGGTAAATCTTGATGCACGCCACCAGGACGAAAATAATTTGCATGAAGACGAGCACCACAGGCACGCTCATAAAAAATCATCAATCTTTCACGTTGCTCAAATCCCCAAAGCGGTGGTGTTAAAGCACCAACATCCATTGCCTGTGTCGTTACATTAAGCAAATGATTAAGAATACGCCCAATTTCAGAAAACAAAACACGTATTAATTGCCCTCTTTTAGGAACTTTTATATCTAATAACTTTTCAATAGCAAGAACAAAAGCATGTTCCTGATTCATAGGAGCAACATAATCCAAACGATCTAAATAAGGACCAGCTTGGATATAAGTCTTTGTTTCCATTAATTTTTCAGTACCGCGATGCAACAACCCAATATGTGGATCTACACGCTCAACAACTTCACCGTCCAGCTCCAGAACCATGCGCAAAACCCCATGCGCGGCAGGGTGCTGCGGACCAAAATTGATATTAAAGTTTCGAACATTGACCTCAGCCACAATCAACCCCTTGCTTTTTAAAAAACTTCATATCAAATATCAAAAAATCTATCACGCTAAAAAATATTTAATTATTTAAGAAATACAGTACTCTAATATAATGCCTTATCAAAACCAATATTATTTTTTTTCATCTGCTTTCCCATCACATGGCAAAGTATACTGTCCTCCTCCTTCCCAAGGAGAAAGAAAATCAAAATTACGCATCTCTTGGCGAAAAACAACAGGCTCATAAATCACCCTCTTTGCTTCATTATCATAACGGCATTCAACAAATCCTGTCACAGGAAAGTCTTTGCGTAAAGGATATCCTTCAAACCCATAATCTGTTAAAATCCGCCTCAAATCCGGATGTCCTGAAAATAAAATCCCATACATATCATACGTTTCACGTTCATACCACTCTGCGCCAGGATAAACCGTGCAAGCTGAAGCAACAGGAGTATTTTCATCTGTACGAACTTTTACACGTAAGCGTAAATTCTCACGAGGAGATAACAATTGGTAAGAAACATCAAAGCGCTTATCGCGAGAAGGATAATCCACACCACTAATGTCTGTAAGATTAATAAATTGACAGCAAGAATCATCACGAACAAACATTAAAACATCGATAATTGCATCAAGACGTGCCACAATGGTCAATTCACCAAAAGCAAGAACAGTCTCTTCAAGCTTATTTTTTAATTTGTTTTCCAAATAAGCAGCAAGCTCAACCAATGTTTCATCCACCATGACAAGAAAACTCTCTATCGCTCTATGGATCCGGTACGACGGATTTTTTTCTGTAGCAACAATATGCCGTATAATAATGCCTCTGCTGTAGGTGGACACCCTGGGACATATATATCGACAGGCACGATACGATCACATCCCCGCACTACTGAATAGGAATAATGATAATATCCCCCACCGTTTGCACATGATCCCATAGAAATCACATAACGTGGCTCTGGCATCTGATCGTACACTTTTCTTAAAGCAGGAGCCATCTTATTTGTTAGAGTACCTGCCACCACCATCACATCTGACTGGCGGGGTGAAGCTCGTGGTGCATATCCAAAACGCTCATTATCATAATGAGGCATTGAACATTGCATCATTTCGATAGCACAACAAGCCAAACCAAAACTCATCCACATTAAAGAACCGGTACGTGCCCAAGTAATCAAAGCATCTGCCGAGGTAACTAAAAAACCCTTATCTGACAATTCAGCATTGATATCACGAAAAAACTCATCGTCAGATCCTATCAGCCCACCAGTATTTGGATCAATGATTCCTTTTGGTTTTGGAGCCTCAATCGTTGAATTATTAGATCTTAATTCCATTCAAGGGCTCCTTTTTTCCATTCATATATAAATCCAATAGTCAAAATCGCTAAAAACACAATCATCGACCAAAAGCCAAACATACCTATTGATTCGAATGAAACAGCCCAAGGAAAAAGAAATGCAACTTCAAGATCAAAAATAATAAATAAAATTGATACCAAATAGAAACGAATATCAAACTTCATGCGTGCATCACTAAATGAATTAAACCCACATTCATAAGCCGATAATTTTTCAGGATCGGGGGAACGATATGCTACAATATAAGGTGTAATCAACAAAACTCCAGCAATAACCGCTGACACAATAATGAAAATTAAGACTGGCAAATAAGAGCTCAATAAATAAGCCATAACCCTCTTCCATCGTAACGAAATGCCTGAGTTTAACACAATGATTCAATATTGCGTGACCAAACAGACAAATTTAACAATCGCTCTATTAACTCTATTCATACTGCTTCAAAGGCATACAGAGCGATACTTTTCTTATCGGCATAGGTAACGCAGAGCAAAGAAAGACGCAAGCCCTATTCTTATAAACCATATAAAAAGAAAGAAAATATTTATTCCCCAATCAAACACTCCACCACATTACTCATAGCATATGGATATTTTAAAAAGGAAATTTTATAAGGAATCACGAAATGGCGCGAGTGACGGGGCTCGAACCCGCGACCTCCGGCGTGACAGGCCAGCACTCTAACCAACTGAGCTACACCCGCGCATTTTTTTTCGAACCAATTTAATTGGGTACAAGCGGTCGTGTAAGGGGTTCATGCGTTTATGTCAAGAAGGATTATGCATTTTTAAAAAAAATTATCAAATCCTATCTTTATTCTTGCGTTTAGAAAAATTTTTCCTTAAAGAGTTTCCATTCAATTGCTGATCATTGCATTGGGCGATTAGCTCAGCTGGTAGAGCGCCTCGTTTACACCGAGGATGTCGGGAGTTCGAGTCTCTCATCGCCCACCATATAGCTTTATATTCCTATTCAGTTATTGATTCTTCATATATTTTTTAAAGATTAAGGGATGCCTAAATAAAGTTAGGGGAATATGGTTTTTACTCTTTCCTTTACAAAGCGCATTCTTTTTGCCAGCTTTCTCTAACAATTTTTTAATAGTTCTAAATCTTCTTGTGAAATAATGTTTATCAGTCTAGCAAACATATCAACAGCTTCACATCTAAATGTATCAGAAGACTTTATAGTGAAACTTTTACAACAAGAATCCGATTCTCTTTTCAAAATTTCTGCTACCTCTTGATCTAAATCATAGAGTTCAATGATCTTTTCTTCCATGCCAATAGGTAGAGATTTTTTGCTAATCTCTACAGAAGATAAAAATGATACAGATATGTCTAATTTCTTAGCCATATCTAAGAGACGTTCGGAGTGATCAATACGAAGTTTGCGTAAAGTTTTACAAAAGGGTGTTAGCATTTAAATAAAACTCGTAAGAGTATAAGCTTTACGGCATAAACTGAGAAAATTATCCACCAATAATATGTTTCACGCAATCAGCAATGTGATTTACTTTCTTTGCATTAGCAGCAACTCCATTAAATTTTTTTATAATCCAATCATCTCCTGTTCCAAGGTGTGTAATCCATGTTTTTTGAACAATAGGCTCAACAGCCCTCACAGTTTCTTCAGTAGATGTAGTTAATTCCAGAAATCTTTCACAAACAATTCGAGGCGCTTCAAAATCATTTGCTTCATTACGTACGGTAAACAAATTATCCAAATTATCGTCGTTAATAAGATAAGGGGAATGCGTCGAATAAATTACTTTATTGCCCTTTATGCTCGATAAAGTTTGTAAAGAGCTTAATATTTTTCTCTGTGGGTGAATATGTAAATTATTTGCTGGCTCATCCAATAAAAAAATTATTCCATTTTTGCTTCTATGCCTGCGAACTTCTGTAAGGACTTTAAAACAAAAAAAACAACTAAACCCTTTACTTCTCTCATGTAAATAAAAAAAGAGGTTATTTGCTTTAATTTGTAAACAATAATCTACAAAACCACTATTAGATTTTTCTATTATACAATCATCAAAAAGGCTCTTCCCTTCAGTAATATCCACCCAACCTTCCTTCACTACTGACTTCAAATAACCATTGATCAATCCTATACGCTGCTTAACAGCATCGTTGTCATCACAATCAACAATATCTTCCTGAAAACCAATACCAAGATTTTTTTCTTATTTTGTACTCGATTGGATGAGCCATAAACATACCGACATGCTTGGCTCGCATCTCCAAGGCAAGTATGGGGATTGTAAGTATTTGTGAACATGTTCCATGTTTCTTTCCACCAGTTACTGCCAGCAGGTATTGTCTCATAAGTATAGCCATTGCCGCTAATAATTCTGCTTACAAAGTCATATCTATTCCCATCAAAACCAATAGTGGTTTGTTTGCCATCACTCACATAACCTAACAGACCGGATGCAACTAAAACATTAGCCGCTGGTCCATGGAAATTGATCGTTGTATTGCCAGCTACATCATTTACACCTTCTTGTTTGAAAGAATTCATCATAATTAAAGCCTGTCAAACTGCCACAACTATGGGCATCAAAATGCAATCCTGTGTTACCATAGCGAGACATTAGATCTTTTGCTTCTTGTGTTGAATTGGTCAATCCCAAAAAAGTCTGCCTTCCAGAAGCTTCTGATAGCCCGCGACCAGAAGTTCTGAGATAGCAGAATTGGCTTCTGGGAACACAACAAAATAAAGCGGTGCATTTTTATCCTTCGCATATTGAACCGCATAAACAGCAGCTTCCTCTGGTGGAGTAAAGATGCCATTAAAGGAGACATGAACCTTGCCATCAGAACCTTTTTGTAAATTCTGTTGTTTTTCATCCGTTAAATAATGATATTGCAGCTGTGGGTTTCCATGACTGTCTCTTATAGGATTTCCATTTTCATCGGTTGCATAGATCACATTGCCATTTTCATCGTGATCCACGGTAGCTAGATGACAAGAAATTGATTTATAATGATAATTTACTGTTTTGTATGTTGATTGAGAGTCTCGAATAACGTAAGATTCTCTCATTTCAAACCTGCTTATCTTGAATCAATCAAAATCATTCCCTTGCACGTCAAAAGCGGGATGAATGTGTGGATCAAATTTGTATAAGAAAGGATTAAAAAATGGCTCTTATGAACCGTCGGATTGTCCGAAACATTAAAGCCGATCTCATTATTATTAGTGAGGGTTAGTATAAGATAAATATAATAATCCTTGCCTGCTTCAAGAGGTTTTGTAATAAGAAAACTCACACCCTTTGTAAGACGGTGCAAGGTGTACCTATTCCCATGCTCTCCACCATGATAACAGCGAAAAAATGCGCCGCTGTTGATTATAATACCTCTTCTTTTTTGCAAATCCGCTTCCCGAATTCTTTGTGGTTGAACAAAACGCACATTCTCTAAAAAATAAGTAGAAAAAGAATTTACACTACCTTCAAGAAAAGAAAGACTGTCACTGTTCCTCTGTGCCTTCTCTTGAACTTCTGTCAATGCACTTTTTTCTTCTTCCGCTAAAGCTTTTGCCTCAGAGGCGGCTGTATTCGCAGAATTTGTCGTTGCTGTAACCATGTCTAATGAACTCTTGACCTCTCCAAGCCCTTGCTTCGTCGTATCAGCTTCTTCTTTTGCTTGCTCCGCAACACTCTTCGCTTCTTCTGCTGTCGACTTCGCAGTCTCGGCTACTTCCTTGGCTTCTTCTGATAAACTTTTTGCACTCAAAGCGGTTTGGCTTGCATGATCACTCGTGGATTTTGCTTCATTGGCTATTGTTTCTAAGCCTTCTGCTTTAGATTTTGCATCGCTAGCCTCTCTTAGTGCTTGATCTACTTTCTCTGTTNAGGAAATGGAGGCTTTAACTTCATCACACGCATCCTTTGTCTGTTCTGAAAGAGCCTTTGCCTCTTCTGATGTGCTTACCGCTGTCTCTGATTGTGACAATGCATTGAATTATAATGATAATTCACTGTTTTGTATGTTGAATGAGAGTCTCGAATAACGTAGGATTCTCTCATTTCAAAGCTGTTTATCTTGAATCAATCAAAACCACTCATTTGCACATAACAAGTGGGATGAGTGTGTGGATCAAATTTGTATAAGAAAGGATTAATGACAATAGAAGAATCTCAACTGGAGAAAAGACCAGATGAAAAAATACGAGCTCACTGATGAAATAAAAGAATTTCATGATACAAGAACCGATAAAAGTAAAAAACTTTATCGCATACGTGCATTAAGAGATTTTAGAAATATTAAAAAAGGTTACTTAGGCGGCTATATACAAAAAGAAGACAACCTATCGCATGAAGGCGATTGTTGTGTTTGGCATAAAGCTATAGTTTATGGTGACGCTAAGATTTTCGGCAATGCACAAGTATTTGAACGCGCAAAAATTACAGGCAGGGCGCGTGTTTATGAAAATGCAAAAGTTTGCGGTGGAGCATATGTTGAATATGATGCGCAAATTTACGGCAATGCACAAATTTATGGTGAGGCTCGAGTTTTGGGCCATGTTTATGGCAATGCCCGTGTCTATGGAGATGCTTATATAAGTGATAAAGCACACATTTCCGGAAATATAAAAATTCTAGATGGAGTATATATTTTCGATAATGTAAATATTTCTGGTAATCTTGAAATTCGTGGACGCAATTCAATCATCTACGAAAGTGACTATTCAGCAAGGATATAAGCTACATAAGCCGTTTCTAACACCGAAAAACCAATTTTTAAACACCAGCGTGATTCACGCCACGGGTGAATTGCGCGCAATGTAGGAAATCAAGATGAAAAATTCTACTTTTTTAAACGAAATGGCAGAAAAATATGGATTTTCTGCTGAAGAATTTCGAGAAACAATCATAAAAACTTGTATTGGATATAAAAATGCTAGTGTCATCACTGATGCAGAATTTGCCGTTTTTCTTTTTGTTGCCAATACTTATGGACTTAACCCTTTAACAAAAGAAATCTATGCTCTCCCTAAAAAAGGCGGCGGCATCATACCCGTTGTTTCTATCGACGGTTGGATAAAGATCATCAAATCAAATCCTGACTTTGATGGCATGACCTTTCAAGATCAACTCAATGATGATGGGAATATCATTGCTATCAAATGTGCTATTCGTCTCAAAGGCATTAAAGACCCTATCGAAGTCACCGAATATCGCAAAGAATGCGAACAAGGCCACAGTGACCCTTGGAAAAAATACCCCGCACGTATGTTGCGTCATAAAGCCACTATACAATGTGCTCGTTACGCTTTCGGTCTTTCCGGTATTTATGAAGAAGATGAAGCTAAACGTATCAATGAAACAAACCATAACGTACAAACGAAGTTAGTTTCTTATGATGTGCTTACGCAAATCAAACAATTAATA
>NZ_JBHIOQ010000105.1:0-24423 GCF_042195565.1 Bartonella sp. AP88XZML
TACACGATTAGATCCTTTTTCGTATTTCTGGATTTGTTGAAAACTGACACCTAAATAGCTTCCTAATTCCTTTTGAGAAAGTCCCATTGAAATTCTTCTATGACGGATCTTTTTACCTATTGAAATGTCGTTGAAATGTGAATTTTTAGTTTGCACTTCAAGCCCCCCTCCGGTTGCGAGCGCCCTCGCATTGGTATTCCGGGAGTAGTAAAGTACTGAGCTCTAGTCAGCATTTTTGCTTTTAGTGCTTATCACACCTGGACATAGCAAAAACTCCCGGAATCCCGGGACACCCACAAAGTGGGTTCATTCTTACGCTAGAGCTTAGGGCTTTACTATCCCTTATTGATCGTTGCGTGGACGATCAATATATCCTTTGAGTGATAAAGTAATTTCAAGGGATTGGCAAGAACAATTAAAAGATTTTCTAGTCTGTTATATTGTAAAATAGGGATGTTTGGGGGGGTGGTAATCTGATGTTAGTAGGGGAATTTACTGGGGAAGAGGTTGGATGATAGTTTAAAACCGGTGCGGGGTGGAAGCTTTATTCAGCAGAGGAAAATTTGCTTTTTGAAGTCGAATTGTAGATCAGAGCTTATCTGGCGTGTTTGATGAAACACCATTCTTTGAAGTGTGGGATAGCCATATGAAATAATCAGCAGGGAAATCTGATAGACGAGAAATCAGCTTGTTGCAGACCCGTGTTTACAGAGGGGCGTGGGGATGGCGGTTTTTGAGTTTCATTTGGCTTTTTTCTGTAATGATGTAAAAGCGTAAAAATGTGAATCTGTAAAATGAAGCGGAGGATTTGGGCTTTATGTGGGCTCTTATCTTTTTGGGTGTGTCCCATTTTTTTAATTTTTGAATGCTTGTCAAATTTTGTTGCTGATTTTTATGTCATTTTTTGTGTTTGAGGTTTTGGTTTCTCTTTAGTTGGAAGGAACATGATGATGGTAGATGAACATTGTCTTCCCTTACGTCGAAGAGGGCGGAAAAAAGGGACTTTAAATAAAACAACAAAGCGATTTAATGAAGCTCTTTTGACAGCGGCGGAGCAGGCTGGATATCACTATGGTGAAGATGGGCTGGTGTCTTATCTTCAGTATCATGCTCTCAATAATCCCGTACCGTTTTTTTCGCTTCTTGCAAAAGTGTTGCCTCTTCAGGAGGCTGGAGAAGGGCAGGTTAAAACAGTTTCGCGTATTGAGATTGTACCAGTGAATGCAAAAAATAGTGAACCGGAGAAGCATGATACCTCGATAACTGAGGCTTATGATATTGAAAAATGTTAGGCTGAGGTGGATGATGTGGGGTGATGTCTTGCAAGGGGGCTGCTTTGGTGATTACCTATCTTGAGGGGCTTGAAGCGGAGGCTATCGTGTTTGTGGGCGCTCGTGATATTGAGAAGGGGCTTTGGTGAATGATGCCGTAAGGGCCCGTGTGCTGGAGGGTTTGGTGCAAGGTATTTGTGTGGTGGATATGGAACAGTGTTTTGATGGGTGAGGGGCATGAAACTTGAGAGAAGTGTTATGCTTGCCTGATGCATGTGTTTTGGTGGGGGTATCTTGGGGGATAAAGTGTGAGGATTGGTGATGCTTGAGAGGCATGATATTGGAGGATGTTGGGCTTTGGATATGCCTGAGAGCCATGTGCTGAGGCTATGATTTGGTTGGGGGATGCCGTGCTTGTGGTTGGGGGATGACAGGCGCGGTGTTTGAGGGGGTGGGGCTTTTGTGCCTTGGGGGCTTGGGGCGCATAGGTGGGGTCAAGGGGATCTCATGCAAAAAAGTGAAATTTATTGAATATTAGGATGAAGAAAAGATAAAGCGCTGCTTTTGAGAAGGGCGTTTTTCGTTCAATTGCTCTTTTCGTTCAATTGCTCTGGGATCATTAAACTTGGGATAAGCAAAAGGGTGCAGCGCAATTATTGCTAAAGTATGAAAATTTATAATGACAACTGTTCAGAAAATTTCTCAAAAAATTGAGCAGAAAACGGCTCAAGTGGCTCTTATTCCAAAGCTTATTCCTGTCTTTACTGGAAATGCCGATGTGCGAGCCGCTTGGGGAGGACGCGGTTCTGGAAAAACACGTTCTTTTGCTTTGATGTCTGCTGTGGTGGGATATCGCCATGGAATGGCTGGAGAACGCGGGATTATTCTTTGTGCACGGCAATTTCAAAATTCTCTTAATGAAAGTTCTTTGGAGGAAATTAAACGCGCTATCGAATCTTATCCTTTTTTACAAGACTATTATGAAATCGGCGATAAATATATTAAGTCAAAAGATGGACGGATCGTCTATGTGTTTGCTGGGCTTGATCGCAATATCGCAAGTATTAAATCAATGGGGCGCGTTTTCCTTTGTTGGGTCGATGAAGCCGAGCCCGTGACCGAAACTGCTTGGCAAACCCTTATTCCAACTTTGCGCGAAGAAGGAAAAGATTGGAATGCAGAATTATGGGTGACATGGAACCCGTGCCATGAAAATGCAGCCGTGGAAAAGCGTTTCCGAAATGTCGATAATCCTCATATCAAAGGGGTGGAAATCAATTGGCGTGATAATCCGCAATTTCCTGAAAAACTTAATCGTGATCGAATGGACGATTTGCAGCAAAGACCAGAGCAGTATAACCATATTTGGGAAGGCGAATATCTCCAAGCTGTCCAAGGGGCTTATTATCAGAAATGTCTTCTCGAAGCCGAAATGGAAGGGCGGATTACAACTGTTCCACGTGATCCTTTGATGCAGGTGAGAATCTTTTGGGATATCGGGGGAACAGGAGCAAAGGCCGATGCTACCGCATTGTGGGTGGCGCAATTCGTTGGACGGGAAATCCGAGTGCTCGATTATTATGAAGCCCAAGGACAACCTCTCTCAGAGCATGTGGGCTGGGTCTTTCAAAGGGGATATGAAAAGGCTCTTATGGTCTTGCCTCATGATGGCGCAACAAAAGATCGTGTCTATAATGTGAGTTTTGAAAGTGCCCTTCAACAAGCCGGTTTTCAAACCAAAATAATTCCTAATCAAGGAACTGGCGCTGTGAAAATGCGTATCGAAGCCGTACGGCGGTTGTTTCCTGCACTATGGTTTAATCGTGAAACGACATGTGCGGGCAGAAAAGCGCTTGCTTGGTATCATGAAAAGCGCGACGAACAGCGCAATATCGGACTAGGCGCTGAACATGATTGGGCAAGCCATGGGGCCGATGCCTTTGGACTGATGTGTGTGGCTTATGAACAGCCAAATGCTAAAGCGCGAAAAAAACCTTATCGCTCGTTTCACCATTCTCAAACTTCATGGATGGCTTTTTAATGAATATGTCTACAGATTCTTCTTTTAATCAAATCGAAACGCTTGAAAATCAAGCTCTCTTTAAAAAACTCGTGGGTTGGTATCAGGATGATATTGATCATGTCGAAAAATGGCGAAAAAATGCCCAGGAAGATTACGATTTTTATAATGGACGGCAATGGAATGAGCAAGACTTGGCTGTCTTGCACGAACAAAACAGACCCGTGATGACTTTTAACCGTATTGCGCCTTTAATTAATGCCGTGATTGGGGCTGAGCGCAATAATAAAAGGCAAGTGCAATTTATCCCACGACAAGAAGGGGCTGCCTTTGCGAACCAGATTCTGACAGGGGCGGCTGAGTGGTTTCGTGATGAAGCCGATGGGGAATACGAAGATTCTGATGCCTTTCAAGATGCAATTATTTGCGGAATGGGGTGGACAGATACACGCCTTGATTATGAAGAAGATCCACAAGGAAAACCAATTATTGCGCGCTTAGACCCTATGAAAATGGTGTGGGATGCAAGTTCTGTCAAGCCTAATCTTATTGATGCACAACGCTTATGGTATATTGATGAAAAACCCCTTGCTGTGGCGCAGGAAATGTTTCCCAATGTTCATTGGAGCGATCTTAATGCTGATTGGGTTAAACATCAGAGTTTTTTACATTCAACCAGCGATGGGATGACACAAAGTTATCAGTCCGAGAGGGGGTATCAAGGAGAAGAGGGGAGCGGCTATCAACGTCCTAAAATGGTGACATTGGTAGAATGTCGCTGGTTTGAACGCGAGGTGGTTTATAAAGTCCTCGAGCCTCTAAGTGGAAAGTTTGTCGATTATTCAGAGCAGGATTTCCAAAATTTAAGCAAAACCTTTCCTCATGTCCAGGCAACAAGGTTGAACAGAAAAATTGTCAAACGGGCATTTTTAGGTAGAAAGCTGCTTGAAGCGCCTGATAAGCCCTTGGTTCCACCCAATCAATTGGGATGGGAGTGTATTACCGGTACTTTTGATAAGTTAAGTCGGCAATTTTACGGAATTGTTAAGCCAACAAAAGATCCGCAACGGTGGGCAAACAAATATTTTAGTCAAGTAATGCATTTGCTCAATAGCCAATCAAAAGGCGGAATTATGGCAGAGCGCGATGCTTTTGATGATGATCGACAAGCCCTCGAGAGTTGGGCTAGAGCCGATAGCATTACTTGGTTGAAAAGTGGGGCTGTCTCTGGCGGAAGAATCCAGCCTAAACCCGTGGCGCAATTTCCGCAAGGTTTTTTTCAATTGTTTAATGAAGCAAAGAGCGCTCTCGAACAGGTGACGGGGTTGTCTTCTGAATTTATTGGGACGCGAGCTGTCAATCAGCCTGGCATTCTTGAACAACAACGGCGGCAATCGTCACTTAATCTTTTGGCTTCCTTTTTTGATGGGTTGCGTCGATATCGGCAACGGCAGGGAAAAATTATTCTCTATCTTATTCAAAATTATCTGTCCGATGGGCGGTTGGTGCGTATTGCTGGTGATGAAAATGCCCAGTATGTGCCGCTGACACGCGAAATGGTGACAAGCTTGGAATATGATATTGTCGTGGATGATGCACCAACAAGTCTTAATGAAAAAGAGCGTACTTTTGCACTGATCATGCAATTGCTGCCTTTGATGCAAAATTTTACAACGCCTGAGATTATGCTCGATCTCTTACGCTATTCGCCTTTACCAGCTTCACTTATTCATAAAATTGCGATAAAGGCGCAAAACTCTTTTCAAGAAGAGCAAAATGCCTCAGCGCAGATGGGGGATAATGTGGGGACAGAGCAGATAATGCAGATGTTGCAGACAGCAAAGGCTCAACAATAGGGTGCTTTGTCATGCGTGACTTCTGATAAACGCCATATATCATAAATTGCTTATCGATTTTCGTAGTGCATGGGCTCCCTTTTCTTAAAAGAACTGTTTTGTAGGGCAGTGTTGTTGGGAAAAGTAGGGTGGAGAGGGAGGCTTGCCGTCATGTGGGGTGGAGAGCATTGGGGGAATGTTGGTGCTAAATGATGAGAGAGCATTGAGGGGATAAGTGCTTATGGGGCTGTTTTATCTGAAAAATTTGATTTTATTGTTTAAAAAAAGAAAAGGCTAATGTCATGGATCAAGAACACTTAACGCCGGCAGAACAAAACCAATTGAAACAAGATTTTCTGGTCTCAACACAAGAGGGAGAAGATGGTGAAATTGCAAGAGAAGAAAAAACTCTTGAAGATAATTTCCAAGGGCAAGTGCATCAACAACAGGACTCTTCGCAAAAGGCTGGAAAAGAGGTTCAAGGGGGAGAAGATGTTCCACCAGATCCACAAAAAGACTTCATGGGCTATATGCAATGGTTGGGAAAAACACTCCAAAAACAAGGGCTTGCACATGAAAAACAACAGCCTTCTCTGGCTCGCGAAGCAGAACAGTTGCATGCGTTTTTTCAGCAGTCTGTTGCCAGTGTTAAACAAAAGCATCATGATTTTGATCAAGCGGCTGATTTTATTTATGAAACGAGGGCTAAACAGTTGGCAGCTTGTGCTTCGCTCTATCCTGAGATGGCAGACCCCAAAAATATTGATGCGTTGATTGGTGATGAGTTGAAGCAGATCTTGCGCGATTGTGCGCAAAAAAATCAAAATCCGGCTGAAGTGATTTACACGATCGCACAAAAAATTGGCTACACAAATGTTCCGAATAACATGGGTGAAAATTTACAGGAAAGACACAATTCTGCACGTACTCTTGCTGCTTATAACGGTTTAACGCCAAATGGGCCGATTTCTTTGGATATGCTTGATAAAATGTCAGAAGCAGAGTTTAGCGCTTGGGTTGCTGATCCTAAAAATAAAGCCGCTTTTAATCGTTTAATGGGGGGAAGAGAATTTTAAAAACAAGAATGTGGCAGGTGTTTTTTGCGGGAATGTTAAGAGGCTTTTAGCGCAGGAGAATGCGAGGGGATTTCTCAAACACGGATGTGAAGAGGAGAGCTCTTATAAGGGGGAGGCAGACGCTAACAGAAATTAGATAAAACTCACGAACAACCTATTCACCATTTGAAATGAAATGTGGTGTTTTAACAACCGGCGCTTTGCCGGGTTTTTTATGTCAATAAAACTTTTAGAGGACAAAATGACTGTAACTTATATCGGACTTAATGACCCAATGGCAGTGCGCACATGGTCTAAATTACTAAACCAAGAAGTCTCAAAAGCACTTCCAATTGCACCGTTGATTGGAAATGATTCAAACAGTATCGTACAATTAAAAGATGAAACCACGAAAGCAAGTGGGGATGCTATTAGCTTTAATTTGCGTGTGCAGTTGCTAGGCGATGGGGTGAGCGAAGGGCAGACATTGGAAGGCAATGAAGAAGCTTTACAGTTTCTCAATGATCGCTTGGCAATTAATGAACTCGTTCATGCTGTGCGTGTCAAAAATGAGGGGACGATTGATCAACAGCGAATTCTCCATGATTTGCGCACCGAGGCAAAAAATGGCTTGGTTGATTGGTATGCAGATCGTTTGAGTATGATGTTCTTCGTTCAAGTGTGTGGATATACCGCTAAAGCTATTAACTTTGAGGGACGTACGATTAATCTTAAACCTGTTCATTATGGTTTTAATGCGCCAACGGCACCAACCGATAAACGCATTTTGCGCCCTAATGGAAAAACAAAAGATGAAGATTTAAAAGAAAATGATACTTTTGATCTTGATCTGGTTGATAAAGCTGTTGAACGGGCTAAATTGGCAAATCCAAAAATTAGACCCGTGCGGATTGATGGGGAAAATGTCTATGTGCTTTATCTTCATCCAACCCAAGTGACGCAATTGCGAACCAATACAGATGCGGGGCAATGGCTCGACATTACTAAGGCAATCTATAGTGGAAGTCGTATCAAAAATCCGCTCTATGATGGATCTTTGGGCATGTATAATGGTGTGGTTTTGCGCGAAGCTGAACATATTACCGAAGGAGTCGAATCTGGGACGGCAAATAAAGCTGTACCAAATGTGCGTCGTGCTGTTCTGCTTGGTGCGCAGAGTGCTGTGATTGCTTTTGGTAAAGATCGAGGGGCGACACGCTATAAATTGGTGGAAGAACTCTTCGACTATGAAAGAGAATTCGGGGTCGCGGCAAAAACCATTATTGGTATGAAAAAAACTTGCTTTACCTTGCCAGGAAGTACGCAAGGGGCTCAGGATTTTGGCACTATCGTCATCCCAACTTATGGAGCACCTGCTTAAAGCGAATGTTTGCTGACTTCCCCCAATAAGAGGGATCTGTTGGGGGAAAAATTTAAAATGCTTCCAGAAACAAGGACAGGCTTATGACCACTTTATCCACTGATCCCAAAAATCTAAACCTTACACAGTCAGACCATTCTAAAACTTTTGCTTATATGGTCGCCCTTATTCAAGATGAAATTGACGATACAACAGCGGAATATTCCCTGCAAATTCAAGATTCAATTTTTACAGCTTTGCGTGTGTGTGAATGCGAACCCTTTTTCTTTAATGAAAAAAGAGAAAGGACGTTTAAAACACAAAGTGGTAAAACATGGTATGGGCAAGAAGAGGGAGTTTTTATTGAATCAGAAAAGAGTTTAGAGGGCGTCTTTTTAGCAACAAAGAATGTAACACCAACAAAGTTGTTCTTTAAGCCCTTGGAAGTGTTGCATCAACAATATGGTATGCATCCTGCGCTAGGAACGCCATTCTTTTATACGTGCCTTGATCAAAAAATAGGACTCTTTCCAACACCAGAACATATGGAAACTGTACAGCTTTCTTATGCTCCTGTTCATTTTGCCGATGAACAGCTGAAAGAAAGCGATAATCCTTGGTTGATTTATGCTTTTGATCTTATTAAAGCACGGGCAAAATATGAACTTTATAAAAATATTCTTAAAGATCCCGAATATGCTGCCGTTTCTTTCAGAGATTTTCAAGAACAGCTTCAAGCTTTGCGCATTGAAACATCGCGCCGAAAAGGTTCTTCAAAGATTCGCCCAATGCGTTTTTAAAAAGGCTTTTTTCCAAATCGTTTATGGCTGGTTTATCCCTTATGGTTGGATGCGCGTTGGGTATTGATGGTGAAGGGCGTTGGGTAGACTATTATTGATGGGATCGTTTTTTCGATGAATTAATCAACTTAAGGTTGTTTATTTTGTTGAATTTTATGCCTTTAGAGTTTTAAGGGCTTTTGTGGTTTCAATTAATAAGCCTTGGTGTTTTAGAATGATACTGGGCTCTTCAAAGATTTTATGGAGAGTTCTAGGGCTCTTTTTCCAGTTATTGGGGGGCCGAGCAGTTGATTTTGGTTTGGCGCTGGTGGATGGCACTGGGGTGGCCATTATTGATGGTATCGTTTTTTCGGTGTGTTAAACAACTTTAGGTTGTTTGTTTTGTTGAATTTTATGCCTTTAGAGTTTTAAGGGCTTTTGTGGTTTTTTTATCAATAAGCCTTGGTGTTTTGAATGGCACTGGGCTCTTCAAAGATTTTATGGGGGTCTTGATGGCTTTTTTCCCAATCGCTGATTATCGACCCGATGTGGCGGATATCAATGGAATTTTTACCGATGAACTTGTTAATGTGCTCCCGGCGGATGGCTCCTATATCCCTATGCCAAGTTTTGAACCTTTATCAGAGCCTTGTCCGGAGCCAATCTTAGGCACTCTTGCGGTTAAAACAAAAAATGGGGTTTCTATTATTGTCGGGACAAGAGATAAAATCTACTTACTTGATAATACAACAATGAACTGGAAAGATATTAGCCAAAAAGGAAAATCTTATCTGGCTAATGTTGATGCTCCGTGGTCTTTTGCTTTGTTTGGTGATTTTATCATTGCGGTGAATGCCAATGATAAACCACAAGTGATTGATATTAACCATGATAAAACATTTAGAAATTTAGGAGGAAATCCACCACAGGCAGGGATTGTTCGAATCTGGGGAGATTTCATTTGTTTGATGAAATTAACCGAGCATCCAAGAAGGGTTCATTGGTCTGGATTAAATGATGCTGAATTTTGGACCGTGGGGAAAAAAAGTTGTGATTATCAAGATTTTCCTGATGGCGGATTCGTCCAAGGGGCAACGGAGACAACAAATCCAATTATCTTTATGCGTTCTGCAATCTATGCCGGTTCTTTTATCCCTGGCTCTAAGATTATTTTTAGTTTCCAAAAAATCCACGATAAACGAGGCGCAAAAAATGCTGAATCAATTGTTTGTAGAGGCGATTTAGCATTCTTTGCCGATGAGGGCGGGTTTTATCAAATAACAAATGAGGGACAGATTATACCCATTGGGTTCGAAAAAGTCGATCGAACGATGACCGCAAAATCAAGGAAGGATAATCTGTACACTCTATCTGCTGCTATCGATGGGGTGTATAATCGTGTTTATTGGATGGTTGATTCTGATGAGAATCTTCATAAACGTATCTTGCTCATTTATGATTGGGGGTTGCAAAAATGGACAAAAGCTCTCGTCGATATCAAAATGGTATTGCCTATTTTCTTAGCCGGAACAACCCTGGAAGGTCTTGATTTTGTGACTAAGAATATTGACGATTTATCCTTTTCTCTTGATAGTAAAGCTTGGAAAAATGAATCGCCTATTCTGGGGGCATTTGATCAACAGGGGAGACTGGGTTCGTTTTCTGGGTGTCCTATGGCTTGTGTCGTGACATCACAAGAAATGGGACAGACAAATGGCATGATAACACGAGTGAAAAATATTATGCCTCAAGTCAATAGTGGAAAGTTTTATTTGTCTGTGGGAATGCGCTTTCGACAATCTCTTGAAGAGGAAACTGTTTGGTTGCCAGAAAAACAGCCCTCTTATAATACTGGACAAATTCATTGTCGTGCAAGGGCACGGTTTTATCGCTTTAAATTGCGCATTCCTGAAGGGGTGAATTGGACTCATGTCACTGGATTTGATGTGGAATTGACGCGGGCCGGCATGCGATAGGCATGCCCTTTTGTAATACCATGCGATAGGCTCAAACCTCTATTATTAAAGAACAAATGCCCCATAGGCTTCCCAAGCCTTTATAAACAAAGGCACAATGCGATAAGCTGTGTCTTTATAATATGAAGAACAAGGTGGTGCGTTATGTTTCATGCTTTTCTGCGATAAAGGAAAAATAGGCTGCACAATGGTTTATTTTTATAAAGAAAAAAGTTCCCCCTTTGTTGTGACAAAGGGATGATGGGGCTTTTTTCTTTTATTGTGCGGGGGGCATGGAATGCGTGAAATGCGTAGGGATGCGTATTGCTCAAATGAGGGAAATGACAAAGCTAAAAGAGCTAAAATTATGATACAAGAGAGTCAAGATTTATATTCTGCTTATCTGACAGAGCAGTGGCCATGGGAAAAAATAGCTCCCTATCAAGAGGCTCTCAATGCTGCATTGAAAAAATATGTTCAGCGCTTTCCGGATGATGTTTGTCTGGAAAAAATTGCTGAAGAAATCGCTACAGGACAAGCACAATTGTGGCTGGTCTTAAAAAATAAAATCCAATTTAGTGCTTTTGCAATTACCAAAGTTGAAATAACCCATACGGGGAAAAAATGCGTCGTTCTCTCTGATCTTGCTGGAGAGGGAGGGCTGAAATTGGTCAAGTTGATTGATGAAGTCGAAAAATGGGCGCGAACAATTAATGCTGAAGAAATGCACATGTTTGGAAGAACTGGATGGGCGAAAAAGCTCGATCATCACGGATATTCTCGTAATCTTATTCAATATAGAAAGGTTCTGAACCCATGAGTAGAAAAACCACACCTCAAGTGCAAACAACAACACAAACAAATGCTCCACCTGCTTGGGCGGCTGATATTCTTAAACAAGCCAGTGCTGATGCACTTGGACTTTATAATAAAGGAATTGGCGGAAACGTTTATCAGGGAGACAGAGTCGCTGGTCTTAGCAATATGACAAAAAATGCGCTGACCGGTTTACAACAAGCAGCAGGGCTCTATAACAATCCAACGGTAACGCAATGGTTGAGTGCACCAACCAACAGCGCTACAAATCTTTCCGGTATGGCTAAGGGAAGCTGGATTGGAAGCAATAGTAAATTTAATACTGCATTGCAAAATGCTCTGAATAAAACGTCCGATGCAATTAATCAATCGATGTCGGGAGCAGGACGTTATGGCTCTGGGGCTCATACTGGTGTGCTGGCCGATGAGTTAGGCGCCTTGGCAACAAATGCTGCAGCACAGCAATATAATCAAGATATTAACAATATGATGAATGCAAACCAGATGATTGATCGCTCTCAGAATGATCAAGTTAATGCGGCAAATAGCTATTATCAAGGACAGAGTAACGTGCAAAGCAATGCTTTGAAAGGGGGTATGATTCAAGATATAAACCGCCAAAATGTCTTAGATGCTGAACGCCAAAAATGGTCAGAAAAAGATAATCAAGATTGGAACCGATTGCAAAGTTTGTTACAGGTAGGAACACAGGCTGCTGGAAATTACGGAACGACTTCAGGAAAATCCACGACAATGCCTTCTGTGACAAAAGATCCATTGCGTGATGCGCAGCAAGTACTTGGATTGGTCGGAGGAATTTTAGGGCTTTGTGACGTGAGAGCAAAAGAAAATATTATCCCTGTGGGGCAGAAAAAGGGATATCCACTTTATACCTTTAATTATAAGGGAAATCCACAACGTTATCAGGGCGTTATGGCGCAAGACGTGTTGCGTGTGAACCCTGAAGCTGTTTATGTCAATGCGAAAACAAAGTTATTGCATGTTGATTATGACAAAATAGGACTGAAAATGGAAAAAATGAAAGGGGAGAAAATACCGGCATCTAAAAATAAAATTGCGGCTTTCTTTTCTTCATTTTTTGCTCGCTTTCCCTTTTTGAATAAAGAGTATCTTTTATGAGTTCGATTTATGATTGGTCAATTATTGCATCAGAAAATGCTTATGTCGACGAGAATATAAACTGGGCAGAAGGGCAACCGCCAAGCACAGTCAATGATAGTGCTCGCGCTATGATGCAACGCATCAAAGAATATTTGTTGGATAATGGGGGCGGGATTGAAACACAGTTTACTGTCGATGTGGAAAACGAGAGAACGTCACTTCGTTTGGCAACAAAGTCTTTTTTTGAGACTTATATGGATGGCATTGTTGTGCGCTTTAAAGCACAAGGCGTCAATAGAGGAATAACAAATATTTCTTTGAATCAATTACTTCCACGACCAACTTATATGGCAACGCCAGAGGGTATTATGCCTTTAAAGGGCGGAGAAATTCAAAAGGGGGGGCTTTATGAAGTCGTCTATACGCGTGATATTGCCGGAAAAAATGCTGATGGCTGGTTTTTAACCAATCCTACTATAAAACTTCCTGAAATCCCTCCCTTTCCTCCTTTGCCTGAAACTTTTTCTTCTGGATTTATTGGGACTTTTGCTACAGAAAAAATACCCTCTGGATGGTTACTCTGTGATGGTAAAGAATATTCGCGAAGGAACTATGCCAATCTTTTTGCTGTTTTGGGAGAAACATGGGGAAAAGGAGATGGGAGAACAACATTCAATGTTCCCGATTTGCGTGGAATGTTTTTACGGGGGCTCGATAGTGGAAAAGAAATTGATAAAGGACGTCGCTTGGGAAGTCGACAAGAAGAGTCTTTTAAATCTCATACCCATGAAGGAAAAACAGATTCAACAGGTAACCACCAGCATAGTTATCCAATGATTGACGAGGTAGTTTGGGATATGAATCACGGTGAATATTATAGACATCTGGCTCAAGTCTACAATAAAGATCGGTTAACGAAGGCTGCGGGAGAGCATGAACATAAGGTCTTGTTGCAAAAAACAGGGGGAGATGAAACACGCCCCGTCAATATGGCGGTGGTTTATGCTGTCAAAGCCTGAGAATGAAAGCTTTGAGAGAAAGATAAAAATACTTACAAAATATTTGTTATGAAAAAAAGTCTTATTGAATATAAAGTCTTATAGAATATATTGTGTAGAAAGTTTTGAGGCGCTTTAGAAAAAAACTCAACTCTCTTTATTTTTTTATTTTTTGTGCTGCCTTTGTTGGATGTCTAAAGGTAAGTTTGCCTATTGTTCGTTAGAGGATCAAGACAGTGATTATTGAAGGTAGGGGGAGAACAAAAACCCTTTCTTTATTCATAGAGTTTTTGCTGAGGAATAAAGACTTTATCCAAAATGCTTCTCTCTTGTGGTATCGTGATACATTATTAAAACGTTGGGTTTAAAGCGTTGGGTTTAAAGCGCTGCTGTGCGATGACAAAAAGCCCATGGGTAAAATTTATTCTATTATGTTATGCCGTCAAACACCGTCATAAAAACACTATTATTGAAGCTGGTGATATAAGGAAAATAAGACATACAATACTTGATCCATTTAAGTATTGAAGAGACATCTATTCAGTGGAGGGCTTGCTTGGTTAAGCCTTATGCAAGTGAATCATATAAGTGAGCAGCAGACGGAATCCCTTCAGAGTAGTTGGATTGTTTTATAAACCGATGTGGGGCTAAAATCTTTGTCTTTTGAGGTGGCGGGAAGAGGTCAACGGATATGTTTATTTAAAGCGAGAAAAGGCAAAATGGTACTCTCCCTCTTTTGGGTAGAGCGTGTATGCAAAAAGCATTCTTTTTTTCAAAATGGGCGCTGGGTTTGCGAAGTCTTTTGGCGATGCGTTTAACACATGGTGAGTAATTGACTCTCTTAGATGCATTTTGTACTTGTCAGGAAACTTCTTGAAACAGAATGAGAGTGATACGAGAAAATCTGTAAGACAATAGTTTGTTCCGTTGTGTTGTAAAATACCATTGTTTGAGATGCGGTTAAAATTTTATGCATGGGGTGTTTTTCATCTGTACGTATTCCTAAAGCAGTGTTGTTTGTAGAGTAACTCTGGACAGGGGATGCATGACAAGGATGCATTTGAAGGTAAGCCAAGTTAAATCTGTTAGATACGAAGCCAGATTGTTGACAAACCATTGTTTATTGATTGGTATTATTTAAAGATCGGTGTGGTTTTGTCCTTTGGGGAAAGCTAACACAGCATGCAAGGTGGTCAAACATTTTTCTTTGGTTTCAGGTGATAAAGTCAACATTTTAGGTGGAAAACAGGGTATAATCTAAAAAAATGTCTTGTAAAAATTTTCGATGAGGAAATTTTTTCAAGAGGTTTTCTGAGAAATGCAAGAGCCGTACAACGGAAAAAGATATTCAAATGCTTAATACGCGTTTAGCTTATCAAAAAGGGGGATATAATGGCACTTTTTCCATTTTCTATTGCTGATATTGATGATCCTGAATGTATTCGTGTGGTTCTTTATGCTAGCGGAAGAATGGGACATGCTCCTTTGAATGCTCTGTTGAAGCAAACACGTCAAGATCTCCAATGTTTTGATAAAATACAGACTCAAAATATTCTCCAACTTACACAGCGTTTGGATATTTTAGAACAACAATTGAAAACGATTATCAAAGATCTTGAAGATGTGAAACACAAACAAGACGCTGAAGAAGCGGATAAAAGTAAAACGATGGGTGATTAACCATCTCGATTTGTGTCTCTATGGGATTTAGCTCCTTTAAAGCAGTGAGATAGATAGTTGTGAACAGGATAGTTATTTGCCTGTCCATAGAGCATTTATTTTTTTGATCAACCAAAAATGAAAAAGAGGTATTCTATAATGAAAAAATTGATTTTAATATTTTTAGCTTTGTGTCTTACTGGACCAGCTTCTGCACGTTTGTGGACTATTTCAGATGATTGTTCAGATATCGGCGGAACAATGGTTCGCTCACAAATCATCAATAATATTTCTGTCATTCCATATAAAAATTTGCAAGGGGTAAATATTCTCTCTGTTTTAGAAACGAGGCCTACAGAAGAGCCAGAAATGTCAAAAATTGTAGGAAGAACATTTCATATTCAAAGTCCTGAGATTGTTGAGCTGGCCTATAGAGCTTACAGTACATCGCAATTCGTTGATATTTGTTACAGAAGTAACTATTCAATCAATGTTATTCGAGGGCTGAGAGTGCGTGATAATTAAGCGTATTATCTGTATTCGTTGTGACTTAAATAGGCGATGCTTGGAAAATGGTCAATCTTCTACACTAAGGCTATTTTAACCCTAGCAGTTTTCTGATTTACAGTTTTTACTCAGAGTATAATCGTTCATGTTTTACAGAATTCATGAGTTATCGGTATTGAGGATCTATCTTAAGATATTCAACTACAGTTGATTCTATTTTAAACTGAGTGATTTTGTATCAATCGTCGTTTGAGCTTAGATGGCAATTTCATTCTAGCGTTTGGTGTTAGACAGATTTAAGCTTAGTGAGGCTGTAAATACGTGTCTTAATTGTCTTTGTTGACAGTATGCCGCTTGCGATAGGCAATAAATCATAGACACATTTTGAATCCGTAGAGTGCACGTACATTAACAATGGCAGACATTGTCAGTGGTAGATATCGCCAATGGTAGAGCTTGTGCATGCGGTGTTTTGTTGTGTGCATGAGTCATCATTCACGCGGCATCAATAAGGGAAGGCTTTGCTGTAGAGCCTGTAAAATAAATCGTGCAACAGCGGGGATAGAGGTAAGAATAGACTGAGATGAGGCAGTCTTATCACGGGCTAAAGCTGGTTAAAATTCTCGTCTTTAAGGAGGCGAGGAGGTTAAAAATATCCATTAGATTGCATGGGGATGCATTTCATGTCCGTTGCAATAAATTTAAAAGAGGTAAATTATGAAAAGCTTTTTGAAAAAAATATCCATCGTTTTGGTGATAATAGCATTAACAACAGGTGTTTCTCATGCTGGAGTTTATGAACAAAACGGTTATCTTAATTCGGTTCAAGTCGTTAGCGCAGGAGCACAATGTCTCCTAGAGCTCAGATACGGTATCAGCCCTACTTCAGACATTCAAAAAGGTGTTTGGGGCTGTGATAACATTGTTGGAAAAAGTATTTTGGATTTGGCAAAAACCGCAGTCATTTTGAACAGAAAAGTAATGGTTATTTTTGAAGCGGGTCATGTGCCAGCAAAAAGGGTTTTAGCCATCACTTTAAAATAAGATCAATAGGGGTTTTTCTCCCTTTTTATATCTGTAACGCTTCAAGAGGTTACAGGTATAAAATATGGAGTGTATATCAAAGGTATAAAAATGTTTCAAAGAGCATTCTCAGTATTTTTAGTGACAGTTTTATTTTTTTTCTTTTCAGATGTAAATCTGTCATATGCTATTGATCCTCCCCATATGGTTTTCCGTATAGATGATCGCTCTCCATCTGTTATATTCTTTGGAGGAGGTTTTGCCCCTTGGGGGGATGATCAGGATATCATACATCATGTAACTGGGCACTCTCTTGCTCAACAGACTTCAGCATTTGTGTCTACAACTGCAAATATGGATGCAGTTTACAGAATGGCGCGGCAACAGATTGCTAATAATCCTGATGAAACGTACTGGCTATATGAAATTATTCCAGATATAAATTTTTATTATGTTCCTAACTCACTCTTTGATACAGCCATGTCTGCTGACAACGTTGTTCAACATGAACAAGTTATGGATCTTTATTATGCATATTTATGGCAGGATGAATGGGCTTCGCTGGGGGCAATCAATACAAATCATATATACTCTGCAAGAAGTATTATGCGGCAAGCGAATGGTGATATTGTCATTGGTCCTAGAACCTTTAATTCTCTTTTTGTTGCCGCTCCATCACAAGTAAATTCGGGGACACTTCCTTCACAAGATTACACTTTTTTATCAGCTTATTATTCTGATAGCGAGGATGCGTTATCTCCAATGTCACTGGCATTTCTTGTAGAATCCTGTAACAGCTCTTCATCCAGTGGTCATATGGAGCGTTCTGGGGATTCTTCCTGCAGCACATACAAACATTCTGTTGATGATATTATGTATAAAATGAATCTATGGTATGAAGCTCTTTAAAGAATTACAGCTATATCTTGCTATTTAATCAAAAACAAAAAAGTAGGAAGATAGCGCATTTCTGTTTTATTTGATTGGTTCTGATGCGTATAGTGCGTAGGGCAGAGAAAATTTTTCGGTATTATGAAGTGTGATAGGGGTGCTATAAAGCATAGGTGTGACATCATCAAAAATGGAAGCGTTGATTTAACAGTATTTGTTTACCTCGATTAGAAAATCCGTTTTTTTCTTTGTTTGGAGTTTTACATCAATAATTTCTTATCTTGTTGTCGTGCTGCTTTTTGAGAGTGCGGTGATAGAAGGCATGTAAGTTTTATATATTGAAGTGTTTGTGTGTGGTGAATATGGGGAGTGTTTTTTTCGTCATGTGATGAACTCTTCGGGCGGTGGGGATTTTGTCCATAAAGCGTCATAAAATATCGCTTTTTGTTCTATGGTGATAGAGATCCCATGAGGGGAAAAGACAAAGGGGAAAGTCAAGTGGATTTTGCGAGCCAATCATGTAAACTGGAACGAATTCCATGCGGATATAAATCAGGTTCTGTTTGTTGCATATAGCGCTATTTGTTGCATAACTTGTGATAGCCAATTCTCTAAATAAAGGGATTTGACCGGTAGCAGAAAAAAGGAATCATTACGAGACAGTAAGTGTGCTTGTTTCAGAATGTCTAATGCTTTTGCATGACAAAGGAACGCGAAACTCTGTCACGCCTTCCTTTCATATTTTCGAGTTCAGGGGTGTCCATATATTTTCTTCAACTTGATTTTTATGCATTGGACACAAGGGAATTGGATGCAAGGGAATTGGATGCAAGGGAGTTGAAGGCTAGGGAGTTGAAGGCTAGGGAATTGGATGCAAGAGATTGAGATATAAGAGATTTGGATACAAGAGATTGGGATGAACATTTTTGGGATAAGCAAAGCTAATATGTTACGCTCGTTGTTTTACAGCGCGTTTGATAAAAAGCTAGGACATCTTTCCAATCCATTATGTATGTAACTTTAAGGCGTTGTTTTCTTAAGAGAGTGCAGAGCTTTTTTTGTTGCTTGTCAATCAACATCAAATTTCAAAGCTGTAGCATGTTTGAGAGAAAGAAGAATGAGAGCCTTACGGATTCAGAAGGGCAAAACTCTCTGAGCGATTCCAGCTTTTGTAAGCTAGACTTTATATATGCCAGATGAGGGCTGTATTTGAGTGATTTCTGAAATAGGAAGACAACCTTATTGAGAAAAAATATAAAGTCATATCAATCACTCTTCGGACTATCATCTTTTTCCTTTATAATTTTCAAAACTATCTATAGCAATATTATTTAAATAATGAAGATAATGCCTTATGCTTTTATGTATCGTGTGTCTTCTTGGGATCATGCCTCTCACATAAAAACAGAATGCCTCAAATATTAAAATATTATTTGTCTCCGAATATACATTTATTGCATATTCATGGACTTGTTTTTAAAGAGATATCCCACTCCCAAGTCCCTTTTACAAGAACACTCGTCAATGGTATAGGGGTAAAGCCCCTATGAAATGTATAAAACTTATAAGGTAACTCCCTCATCTTTATGCTTCATAAAAGTGCAGGTTGGTACTCTCATATATTTTTCCAGTTTCCAATGTTACGAAAGCCTTGGTTCGTGAGACGATTCATAAGAGGCATATGCCTTTTTTGTACAGTTTTTAATCCACATACCAGCTCCGCTTGTAACTTGCAAGCGACATGGTTTTGATCGTTCCAACAGAAAACAAATTTAGGATGAGAGAATCCTGTGGTATTAGGGTTTCTCATTCAACGTGCAAAACAATAAATACTCTTTATAAATCAATATGACATGTCTTAAAGAAGACGAATTGTTTATAAAGCCGCATGGATGAAGAATCTTCGTCTTTTAAGGTGGTGAAAGAAAATCATAATCCCTATTTTTTCATAAAGGGCATGAGAAAAGTGTTTCATAAGAATTATATACGATAAGAATTATACGATAAAAAAGAGAGTCTTTTGACATAAGAGTCTTGATCGTTTGCGGCTATAACCTGTATTGTGTACACAGATACTTCTATCATTTTTTGCTGTAAAAGCTTCTCTTGGGATATTAAAGGGTACAATCTTTATGGAAAAAAGAATCCGAGCAAGACAAAAGGCTTATTTCAAAAGATTATATCGCAAGATTGCTTTTGTTTGCATAATACTTTTTTGTATAGTGTTTTTGTGTTTTGTTGTTGCAAAGGTGGTTAGTTATTTTTCTTCTCATAAAAAAGTAACACAACAAGCACCCGTTGAATTGGTTATTCCTGTTTTTGATCTACGCGTATATTGCAAGGAAATTTCTGCTTCCGTTATGCCCGATATGAAAAGAGAGGTTTATCAGCATTGTCTTAATTTGGAAAGTGAGGCCTATTTTGCTATTCGTGAAATGTGGGATAAGCTTTCTGATAGTGCTAAAAAACAATGTTTGACGAGGGTCCGTCCTGGGGATGGAAATTATTTTCTCTTACGAGACTGTTTTCTGAATGAAAGAGAAAATAAAACAGGCAAAAGGCGCAATTACTTTTAAGTTTTTATATGGAAAGTTAAAAGGATGCGAATTTTGATGAAAAGATAAAAACCTCTTAAATTACTATCTGCCTCAAGAGCAGTAGAAATTTGACTTATTTATCTTGTTATATCGCACTTCTTATTTAAGGTGTGGCGACATAAGGTATGGATGGCTTCCTTGAAATGTTTAAGGGGGCGTGGTGGAGTTTCAGGAGGATTTGTTGCGCTTTTTTAAGGGAAATAACGAGTGTGGGAAATCCATTTCGTGATGGTTCTGGTGAATGGTATAATGGTAAAACCCTTATGAAATGTATAAAATTTATAAAGAAAGTTCATCTTTATGGTTTAAAAAAGAGTAAGCTGGTACTATCTCACACTTTGCTCGCTCCCAATGGTGCCTCTCGACAGCCCTTTAGCCTTAGAGACGGTTCATAAGAGGCACTTTTAGTCTTTTTATCGTTTTTACTCCACGCAGGTTTTCCCACATGTAACATGCAAGAAAAAGAGATTGATTCAACAGCAAACAGATTGAGGATGAAAAATCCTACGATATTAATTTTCTTACTCAACACAAAAAATATGAATTATCATTACAAATCAATTCAGTGTATGAATTTTATAAGTATTTTCATTGTTAACAGACCAGTGTGATTTGAGAACCTTCCTTCTTTGAGGGTGTAAGTCAATAGACATGACAAAAATGAGTAAAAAAACATTCCTTTTATAAACATTTACCGCTTCTTCATGCGTAAAGCGCTGTGCTGGGTTTAAAAATGTGCTTGTTTTATAATTCTAGTTTTCTTTATCAGAAAAGATAAGTAAGGAAATACGTTAGGCCATTCTTATTGATAGGCTTTGAGGAGGGTATTTTTTTGAGAAGAAGCTGATTTTTAAAAAAGTGTGACATATTGGTCGTTTTTTTCATAATTTGATATTTTTTTGTATTTAAATATTTTGTTTTTAAGCTCAATTTGTTATAAATAAAAACTGTGATTAACTTAAAAACTCTATGGGTTAAAATAAAAATTGATAGTATCATTGACTTGTTTGGGAAAGAAGATTGATCTCTTGGTGATTATAGGGCTTGAATAATACTTCGTGTTAATCTATCTATAAAAGTTAAGAGGTTTTGTGAGGCGATCGTGGATTATCGCTCGCAAGGGGTTGCTTTAGCGATGAAGAGAGGCTATATTTATAAAATAAAGAGGTTCGCGCAGTGACTCGTTGGGATGGAAGTGCTTGTGAGTTAAATGCACGAGGGGGTAGAGGATATCGGCGTTTTTAGGAGCGGTGGTTTTAGAGCAAAAAAGGAAGCTTATACTATTCTCTGGCAGGAATTTTTTCTTTGTCAGGGGTGTTATATGTGTGTTTCCCTTTTTGTTTTCCACAAGATAATTATTTTTTTAGTGAAATATGGTTTATTTTAAAAAAAACACTTGGCATTTTACGTGAACATCATTAGGTTTCTGCTGTTTGACAGAGAAAAAGGGAATTTTTGATTTACGATTTCCCTGCTGTTTTGTGATTTTCAAGAAAATATATGCTTTTATCAATATCAGTAGGGTTCGTTTGAGTGAAATAAACGCGGATAGCTTGATAATCGTATGTTAAACATGATCAGCATTATCAAAAGATAATGCAATGAGGAAGCGTCAATTAAGACACACATAAGACAAACACTCCAAAAAGGGATAAAGATGAGGCCACAACAAAATAGACGGGTACGCGGTCGCAATAATAACAATAATGGTAATAACAATAATAATCGTCGCGGTCCTAATCCGTTGTCTCGCAATTATGAAAGTAGCGGTCCGGATGTTAAAATTCGCGGGAATGCTCAGCAAATTGCCGATAAATACATAAGCCTTGCGCGTGATGCACAAGGTGCAGGCGATCGTGTTATGTCGGAAAATTATTTACAACATGCCGAGCACTATTTGCGTATTATTTTAGCAGCAACTGGGCAAATGTCTCAATCGGTTCGGCGTGATGAAAATCGTGGTGATGAAAACGAAAATCGTGATGAAAACAATGGGCAAGAATGCGGTGAAATAAATCTTGATGGTGAAAAAAAGGATGCTGTCGAGGGTGATACAGATGTATTACAAATGTCGTCGCAAAAAAATGGCAATGGCCAATATGATAAAGCGCAAAATGGGGATGCGCGTGAAAACGCTTTAGAGGCTCTATCGGATGAAAAAACAGATCAAGAGCACTGCCTCTCTGAGAAAAATGTTGAACCTGTCAAAAAAATACGTCGTTCTCCTCGTCGACGTACTGTACGGACTCAAGATGAATCATCTCTTGAGCTTTCACTTACAACAGCAGAAAGCTCTAGCAATGGAGATGCATCAACAGCAACAAAAACAGCAACAAAAGAGGATTCTTCTTTGCCTGGATTAGGTGAGGGGATACAGAGAAAACCACGCCGTCGCCGAGTGGTCAATCTTGAGGCAGAGGAAAATGTTTAAACCTGAAGGGTGCTGTGTAAGCCCGCTTGTGTGGTGATGTTATTGGCATCATGATAATAAATTATAATATGCTCAAGAAGCTTCTTGCGCTTTCCTTGAGTTTTCATGGGGCTGTATCAGAAACTTAACGAAGGCTGTTGACAGAAAAGATTGCCTCTTTGCTGAGATTTAAGTAAGGGGATATAGAGAAAACCACATCCGTGTATTTTAAGAGGCAGTTCTTTTATGAAGAACGCAATGTCGTTGTTTTATTTAATTCACACTTATATTCAATGTATTCATGCCCATTTCGCGCTGGTGTTCATGAATTCTATCATGTGAAATCCATCGGCTATCTTTGCTTAATAAAAGATGTAAGCTGGGCGTTATTGCTTTAATTTTCAATGTTGCAACAGTTCTTCTTTTGATAGCGGATCATTCATAAGAGGTATTTTATTCATCGATTTCCTTGCTAGGATATGTGAGGAAATGATTTTGATGAGCTTCATCATAAATAGATTTGAGATGAGAGAATCTTACAGTATTTGAGATTCTCGTTTGACATGCAAAATAAATCATCACTATAAATTAATATGTTGAATTTTTACACTCAAGAAGAGGTATTTCTTGCACGTTTATTAGCTTTTCCCAAGTGATGTCAGTTTTCTTAAAAATGGGAATGCGTTGACAGAAAGGTTGCTTCTTTTCCAAGATTTAAGTGAGGGGATACAGTAAAAAACGCGCCGTCGCCCGTGTGGTGAATATTTAATGCTTATCACATTGATTTATAATAATAATTCATTGTTTTGAATGTTAGGTGAGAGCCCCTAAACCCCTAGAATTCTCTCATTTCCAAATTTGTTCCATGTTGAATCAACAAAAAACATTCGCCTGCACGTTGCAAGCGGGGGGAGAGCCCGTGTGGATAAATTTGTATAAGAAAGGAATAAAAATGGCTCTTATGAACTCTCTCTCTAGCGCCAAGGATTGTCAGCAACACCCACGCGCTGGCAAAGCGTGTGATAATGCCGGCTTGCAGAAAATGTTTAAACCTTCAAGGATGCTATGTCAGCGCTTATTGATGTTAGTTTGCTTAATGAGGCATTATCTTCGTTCTCTCTTTTGTTGTTTCAATAGAAAGAATGGAGACAAGTGCACCGGTGCGATAATTGTAAATCATAAATTTTGTTTGTCCATCAGGGGTTAAAACTTTCAGTACAATATTGTGTTCTGAGAGGCTTTGCGACAAAATCTGTGTTTTTTCCGGTAGAGAGAGCGTATGATGGATAACGTGTGGGTTTTTGCTGAGAGAGGAAGATAGCTCTGTTTGTTTTGGCGCTGATCCGGTTGTTATCACTTTATAAACAATTAAAAACAGTACGGTTAGAATAAGGAAAAGCGTTATTAAAACGGAAATAATCATTAAACCCATAAGTTTTTTTCTTACTCGTTCTACAGCAGGGTCTAAAGGGAGATCTTGAGGCAGAGAATTTTGCTCTGTGTGATGGTCTTTTGAAGGTTGCATTCGCTTATTATCCATCATGTCTTTCATTGATTATTTTTTTGAGATCTGATGGGTTTATGCTTTTAAAGTTTTTTGTGCAAGAGGTTTGTGGAAGAAGAATGCAAAAGAGGAAGCGATGTTGGTAAAATATCTTCTTTCTGGACTGTAGACAGCTTGTCCTTTACGTTTTGGCTTTTAAGCAGGAAATTTCCATGGTTTGTTACAGACCAGATCAAGTTTACTTCTTGTTGATGTAAATTGGGGTGTACGTTTATACATTGAGCAAAAATTTGTTGTCCATAAAGTGCAAACTTTTTTGTGGACGGGACCATGGACTGTTCACAAGCTTGAGCCGTGGGATAGATTTTAACCATTGTATTGTTCGAATAGCAACTATTAAAATCATCTGTACATGAAACTAATAAGAGGATAAAAACAAGGGGATTCATCAATTATTTTCCAAATGACAGGTTGACAGCGCGGACTCCAATTTGTCAGCCTAGGGGCTTCTTCACTGTTAAACGCTTTCAAAGTTTTTTAGTTCCCCTTTGAGATGCGGGTTCCCCTTTGAGATGCGGGTTCCCCTTTGAGATGCGGGTTCCCCTTTGAGATGCGGGTTCC
>NZ_JBHIOQ010000106.1:0-77393 GCF_042195565.1 Bartonella sp. AP88XZML
AAGAGAGATCTTAAAGCACAATAATCTAGGTGAACGCGTGTGTGGGTGGAAACATGGCTAGAAAAAAAACACAAGACGATATAGAGCTTACAGAAGCAGAAAAAGAAATACTTCAAGAAATCATCATGACCTACAAAAGCGTGAAAATGATGTCTCGCTTGATAAAATGGATGGCATTCATCCCTCTTTATGGTTATCCTTTATTTTGCTCGTCTTATGGATGCAATAGACAATGTCTTTGCACATTTTAAACAGTGGCTAACCAAAAACTGAAAGCTTTACCCCCTCCCCGCTTTTAAAGCGAGGAAAGAGAGATTATATCGTAATCTATCCGCTAATCGCTTAAGTGTTTCTTAGACACCTGACGCGACAATAGACATAACAATTATCAAGCCTCTCCGGATATAAAAGACGCCCCTTGTTCTAAGAGGGCACGGCGCTATTCTAAAAAATCCGTCCGCATGTAAGCCTTTGTCACTGAATTCCCAACTGAATACGCAAGAACAGATTCTGCAATTTCAAATGGTGTTGACGTTGTCTCTGCTATCCAGTCCCGCAGAATCGATCTGAAACCATGAAGTCTATAATCAAAACCTTTGTCTTTCATGAATTTAGGAAGTGCTACATCAGATATAGGCTTTCCAAAACTCTCAACAAATAAAAAACCATTTTTTTGCTTTTTCAATAACAGCAAGCGCTTCAGCTGTAAGCGGCACATGAAAATCAGAAACCTTTCCAACAATTCTCTTCATATTTTCTTTTGAGATAATCCATATTGATCCATAAATCTCTTCTGATCGAATATGCCTGATTGGTATAAAACAAAAAACCGTCAAAATAAGAAGTTTTAAAGCTAGATGTGATACAAGCTCATCATTTTAAGATTGAAAAAACTTAGGCATTTCTTTCCATGGCATAGCTGGAATATTTGGGGTATTTTGAATAAACTTTTCTAATAAAGCTTTTGCTTTTAATTGCATATCCACATCTATACTAAGTGCCACCGCATGTTTTATAGCTATATTCAAGCGGGATAGAGCTTTACTTGCTGTTTCGTTTTTTGTCTTCCAAATGGGAGAAATGCATCCTTTTATATCAATTTGCGTCAGTTCAATGATTGGTGTATCACCAAGTTTAGGAAAAACATGTAACTCAAGAGGTGTTAACCAGCTTGCTGCTTTTCCTTCATTTTTCAATTCGTTTTTTTTCGCTTCAAAAGCACTAGAGGCAATTTCTCGTAAAGAAAGCCCCCCTGCTCGACGTAAATTTTCTTTTTGTTTTCGGCGAATCGGGTCAATTCTTTGATCTAAAAGATCACGACAAGCTAAAGCTTTGAACAGTGCTTCTTTTAAAGATACATTGCGACAAGAGCCTAATCCCATTTCTCGTCGTCTTTTATTGAGGTCAAACCTAAAAACCCATCATCCTTGATCTGGTGTAGTTTTGATAAGCCATAAACCAGCTCTGTCAGCATATTTTCCTTTAGATAGATTTTTTACAGATAAGACAGACAGTCTATCACGTTCTTCGAACCACCTTTTTAAAAACACCTTTTGAATTACACTTGGAGCACTTTCATCTGGTACGAAGATTATATATAAAAGGCAATTTAATAAATAAAATAAAAACAATTAGTTATTAAATAGAAAAAAGATAAACTGTGCTATCAAGTGATACTCTAGAGAGTTCTAAGGGAAGAAAAAATTGTTACACAAACGTGCACGCCGTCCGCACCACTCTATGTGAATTTTCTTTATTTTCTCATTACTTAGATAGTAAAAACTCTCTTTAAGTTTACTGTTTGCAACTCTATAACGGTATTATAAAGTGATAACTGTAATAATATGAAAGACGAAGCAATCCTTCTTTGCCAACAAATGTTTCAACCACACCTCGTGAACTAAAAATTTTTTATTCTTAACAATTAAGAATCTGAGTAACTCTTCCTTACCTCCTCATTCTCACTCAAAGTCAAAGCCCCCCTTTTTTCACCATAAAATAGTGTTTACAATGCATAAAATTAAAAAATAAAGGCCCTATCGAAGAAATAGGACCTCTTAAATTTAAGCTCCTTTATCCTACAAAATTAGAATTTGTAAGCTATTCCTGCGCGAAAATCATTCGTCTTATACTTAACTTCAATCTCGTCTTTAAATTTCCTTTTACCAAAATCTGAGTAACGATATTCCGCACGCACAACAAGATGATCTGTCATTGCAAAATCAACACCACCACCGAGAGTATAACCAATCATCGTTTTTGTTACATCCGATGTCCTATTAAATGGCTCACCTCCCGTAATTACTGTCGACAAAATATCTTGAAACTGTCCATAAGCAACACCACCAGCAATATAAGGCATCACATGCCCCGCAGAAAACCCAACACGCACCCGTGTAGCACCTGTCCATTTTTGTTTTAACGTATGATTAAACGTTAAACTGTCTTTCTCTTCTTTATCCTCTGCAGAAGAGCGAGAAAAGTCTCTACCCTGTCTTCTGACAAGTTTTGCCTTTTTTCGACTTTTTCCTTCTGTACCTAATTCCTCAGTATCAGTACCCGATCCTTCAGTACCCGATCCTTCAGTGCCCGATCCACCAGTGTCAGGACCACCTACACTCGTTTCATCAGCCTGAAATCTTGTTTTTGTATCCTTTTTTTCCGTTAAAAGCATATCCGTATCAATCCCCACAATAAAATTATTACCGAGATCAAAATTAACACCCGCATAAAAACCACCTATAAATCCAGAAAGCTCAGGCATATACTGCTTCTCGACAGGCACCCATGGTTTACTTTTACTCTCCTCATCGGGATAGAGAGGAATATCAACATCACGCGTTATTGCAGAAGTCTTACTTGAAAAGCCACCAACTTGCCCCCCGAAATAAAAACCTGCCCAAGAAAAAGGTGAAGAAGCAACAACTTCTGAGGCAACATGTAATGGCTCTTCGTGAGCCACCACATCTGCAGCCTGTACTATAGAAGGTGAAATCAAAGAAAAAACAGATGCTGTTATAAATTTTGTATTCATAAAATTATACCCCATTGCTAAATTTATATAATCAAAAATCACATTTAGAAAAACAAAGTTTTATAAAATCTTATGCTGTAAAATTGCATGTACTCCTTTATATTTACATTTAAATTTACACTATAATAATATATTATTACACCAAAATTTAATATTATCAAATAAATTTTAAAATATTAGAATAATGAATACTTTCAATAATAAATATTTAATAAAAATACATATTATATTTTTAAAAGGATGAAGTATAAAACATTTTGTATCAAAAATACCGCAAAAAAATCTAAAAATGATGTAATTATTTTTAGAGAATCGATGTTTATTGACAATATTATAAATACCTCAATATTTTTACATCCAAAATGCATACTGTAGATTCTACATAGTATAAAAAAGCATCTATTTTATACTAAAATCATACTTTTTTTACCATTTTCTAAAGGATGAGATTATTAATACGACAATATCATTATCCTTCTAAAGCTTGTCCCCAAACAAAAATTCTCAATCATTTTATTTAAAAATTGCTCTTCCCCTACTGATTTCTATAATATCATCTGCCTTTATTGCAAAACGGTCTTTATTAGGAAAAGTTATAAAACATCCCTTTATACAAATTGTAATTGTTTGATGAGTATGTAAAGAAATTTTTGAAGGTATACTTCCTTCAACAACAATAAGAGATTGTATCTTTAAATCAGTATTCTTCACTGTTGCAGCAAAAGCTGTTATGGTAAAAATACTTAATAGAATAACTGTAATCAAAATATAAGTATATTTTAGCATTCTAAGATTCCTTCCTCAGCAAAACGCTTATATAGGCTAAATCGAAGAGCATTGGTTACATGAGAAGATGAGGTAATATTAGGCACATAAATAGCCAAATTAAAGGAAAAACCCTTACGATCAAATGCTGTAAAACTTACCTGTGGGATAGGATTTTTTAAAACGCCTTCTGTCGCAGAAGCAATCTCTAACAAAATTTCAGCAACATGCTCTGGAGCAACCTTAGATGATACAGTAACTGGTATATCAATTCGTCCTACTTTATTACGTCGTGTCCAATTACTAACGTTGTTATTAATAAGGCTTGAATTGGGAATAATAATCGTCTTACGCTGAATGGTCTCAAGTTCCGTTGCACGCACACTAATACGCTTAACAACCCCCCCTACTGATCCAGATTCTATATAGTCTCCTATTTTAAATGGTCTTCCAACTAAAATAATAAGTCCAGAGACAAAGTTTTGGACAATATTCTGTAAACCAAAACCTATACCAAGTGAAAGTCCTCCAGCAATAAGAGCGAAATTTCTAAGATCCAAACCTGCCATTGATAATCCGGTCAAAGCAGATACAACAACGCCTCCATAACTTATCACTGTTTTGATAGAATTACGTATACCAGAATCGAACTCTCCATGAACCAACACCACATTATCTAACCAACCAATAAATCGGCGAATAAGAAACCAGCAAACACAAAAAGAAATAATTCCTGTTACAAGAGAAATCAAAGAAAGACTAATATTTCCAATCTGAAAACCGGTCACCGATTGCCACAAAACTGCTTTTAAATCAGAATAGGAAAATCCAAACTGTACAGCAATTGGCATTGCACAAAATATAACAACAAATAAATTGAGAAAAACGCTCATAAAAACTCCCAATTGATTCATCGTTTTTTCTTCTAAATGAAACCTCTGCATCAAAAGATGACCAACCGTTGTTTTCATAAATTGGTCTTTAGTTCCAAGTGCTTGAGCGCTTTGTATTCCTAAATACATGAGAACTAAAAATGCTCCATCAATCATAATTTGCTGCGTAATAAAACGCGCAAGTCCAACATAACCTAAAAAATTCAATACAAAGAGCAGTAACCCCAAGCCAATAAGAGGAATGCGTATATAAAATGGCCAAAAGTATGGCTCTTTTTTTTCTTCTTGAACACGCCTACGTCTAAACCGCAAAGGTACAAATGATATTATAAATAGCAATATCGCTACAAGAAAAACAGCAATAAAACTTTTAGCAATTGTCAAAGATAGAGGCGCTGAAATGATTTGATAAATACTATCAAGAACAGCGTCAAATGCCAAAATACCCCCTAAAGACGTGAGTAAAATCACTAATTGATAAGCAGACGATGGTGCAATACTGAGAAGACGCACATGGGGCCTATTCGATGATAGAAGAACAACAGCTAATCGATTGATTAAAAATAATAAAATAATTTGACAACCTATCATATCAAAAACTGTTGTAAGCTTACCTAGATCTAAGTTAAAACTACGAAACAAAAACAACACAAGATAAA
This sequence comes from Bartonella sp. AP88XZML, assembly GCF_042195565.1. Classification (NCBI taxonomy): domain Bacteria; kingdom Pseudomonadati; phylum Pseudomonadota; class Alphaproteobacteria; order Hyphomicrobiales; family Bartonellaceae; genus Bartonella; species Bartonella sp. AP88XZML. Next base: position 5,352 of record NZ_JBHIOQ010000106.1, read on the forward strand.
CGCAAAGAATACATACAAGTGAAGGTAAGAGAACTGAAATAAAGGCGATCAATAAGCGTTGTAAATAAGATATTTCCTCATTAGACTTCGTAAAGTGGCAATACACATGAACAAGAACTTTTTGAGAAAAATACGAAAGTCCCAAAGTAATAAAAAGTGGAATTAAAAAGCAAAGAAATAGTTGTAAAAACTTGAAGTAAAATATAAAATTCCACCAAGAATTTAACAACACAAGAAAATCTGATGAAGCCTCTTTTGTTTTTTGGACGAGATGTTTAACCATCGGAATCGAAAACTCAAGCCTATACGTAAGCGTGCGTTTAAAAAGCTCCCGAGATTGAGAAATAGAAAGTTCAGCTATTCTATTTGCCGCTAAGAAAATTGCTTCAAAACGAAGCATGATACTGTTAATTTTAGCTTTTTGCTCTATCAAATAGGAATATTCCTTCACAGAGCTTTTCAGTTTTTTCACGTCACGATGGAGCTCCATTAATTGATCAAGAAGTGTGTTAATCTCATTAAGAGGAGGACGCAAAACAAATGCTGCCTCAATAGCACGTTCACTGATATCTTGTGCACGTAACCGTAATTCTTCTAAAGCACGCTCATCTTCTGGCTTTCTGTCAAAATCTCTTTTTAAAGTTTCAGTATTTTCTTCAAGAGTCTTAATAATCAACTGTTGTTGCAGAATAATTTCATCAACTGAATAAGAAGCTATCGTTTGTTCGACAATTGTATTTTGCGCCCCCCTATTACCCCATGCACCAGAATTAAATACAAAGATAATTCCCAAAAGAAGGAAAAGTATGTGGATGTTTTTTCTACAAAATGAATACATATCTACCTTATGAGCACAAAAGGGATTTTATTTTTCTCTTTTAAATATGGTATAAAGCAGATATTTTCAACTTTTATAGAATAATCTTATAAAAGCTTTCCCTTATCCTATAATACTGATAATAAGATACAAAGAATGATAAATAAGCTGAACTCAATAAGATTAAAGAAGGCACTCTAGCATGTTTTTTTTGCACCTTTATTGCAAAAAAGAAGATTTTTTTCCTTTGACAACCTGGATTTTTCTATCCAGTTTAGGTGTATTCTTGACGAGCAACCTAGAAACGCGTGCTTATTTAATCAAACAATCACACACCAATAATGTCATTAAAACGAATAGATTTGATTTACATCATAAGTGTGATCAGGTGAATGTTACCACAACTGAAAACAAAAAACTTGTAACACTCCATACAGAATCTATTTTTATGAGGACCTTTCAAAAAATCCTAACATTGGATTTCTTTTTAATAAGGATTCCAGCTGTTGACACACGATTTCGTAACGTTAAAACACAATATTTCTCAAATAAACGCGCTCCTCCCAATGAACACACTTAATTCTCTTCCTTGAATATAAAAACGATCATCTTATTTTACTTGTGCTTTTAACTTTGAATAACTGTTAGATTGCCTATTTACGGAATATATCATGCGTACACCTGGTTGGTTAACTACCCTTTATTGTTTTATTCTTTTAAGCAGCATTTATGTTGCCTTACCCAATTTATTTTCACACGAACAAGTTAAAAACTCGAAATTCTTACCCGACACCCGTGTAGCACTTGGTCTTGACCTTCAAGGAGGCTCTTCTCTCCTGCTCGAGGTTGATAGCAAAACGTTAAAACGCGATCAGTTACATATAGTTTTAAGCAATGTGCGCAATGTATTGCGTGAAAAACAAATCCGCACCTCAAGTGTGCGTATCGTTGAAGATAGCGTTATTGCCCTTATTTCTGACCCATCGCAAACTGAAAAAGCACTCTCTGCTTTGAAAACATTAATAACCCCCATACACAGTAGCTTTGGCACAACAGAACATAACATCACGATCAGTGCTCAAAATGAAACTCTCCGCGTCACATTAACAGAAGCTGGTATAAAAGACCGTGTCAGCAATGCTATTGAACAAAGCTTAGAAATCATCCGTCGTCGTATAGATCAAGTTGGTGTTTCAGAACCAGCCATCCAAAAGGTTGGAAATGATCGTATTATGGTCCAATTGCCTGGACTACAAGATCCAAAACAACTGCGTGATCTTTTAGGAACAACCGCTAAGATGAGTTTTCATCTTGTTCCTTCTAATGTGGACCCCAATAATCCCCCTATAGGTGTTTCTATTCTCCCTGGATACACTGATGCAACACAACATTATGCAATTTATGATCAAATTTCTTTAGATGGAAATGTCCTGAAAGATGCCCGTGCAGGTTTTGACCCCCAAATACCAGGACGTTCCATTATTTCATTTACGCTAGATTCCGCTGGCGCAAAAATATTTGCTGATATAACACGACAAAATATTAACCGTCCTTTTGCCATTGTTCTGGATAATAAGGTTTTAACCGCTCCGACCATCAATAGCGTCATTCCCAATGGACAAGGTCAAATTACAGGAAACTTTGACCCCAAAGAAGCCTCAACTCTGGCTGCTCTGCTTCGTGCTGGTTCCCTCCCCGCACCACTCACGGTCATTGAAGAGAGAACTGTAGGTCCAAATCTTGGTGCTGATGCCATCCAAATGGGACTTTACACCGGCATAATTGGCTTTATTCTTGTTGCAATTTTTATTTTTCTTCTCTATCGTATTTGGGGATTAATTGCCAATATAGCGCTAGCTCTGCATACAATTTTAACATTTGCTGCACTGAGTCTTTTGGGAGCTACGCTTACGCTGCCTGGTATTGCTGGTATTATTTTAGGTATCGGTATTGCCGTTGATGCTAATATCCTTATCAATGAACGTATCCGTGAAGAAAGTCGAAAAGGTGTGGGTGCTTTTGCAGCCCTAGATCGTGGATTTAAACACGCTTTTGCAACCATTGTTGATGCAAATGTTACAGCAATTATAGCGACCGTCTTACTATTTTGGTTCGGGACCGGCCCCGTTCGTGGTTTTGCCGTAACAATGTTGCTTGGTATTATCATCTCCATGTTTACAAATATCACCATTGTACGCATCATCATGATTTGGATCGTTCGTAAATGGAAAATTAAAAAATTGCATATTCACTCTGCTTTCAACATCATGTCACAAAACACAACTTTCCACTTTATGAAAGCACGTTTCATTGGTATTGGCGTCTCAATTGTTTTATCAATGGCTTCAGTTTTTCTCTTTTTTAAGCCTGGATTGAATTTTGGTATTGATTTCATTGGCGGAAGCCAAATGAGTATTACCACGAAAGGACCAGCAGATCTAGCAACTCTGCGTTCCAAGCTTTCTACTCTTAATATTGGTGAAATTACCTTGCAAAATATTGATAACGAAAATACCGTATTAATTCGCATGCAGAAACAAAGCGGTGGCGAAGCACAACAAACCACCGCCATTGATAAGGTCAAAACAGCTGTACAAAATATCTATCCCGATACCACATTCGATCAAATAGAAGTTGTTGGTCCCAAAATTTCAGGTGAGCTTGCCACAGCTGCTTTTACTGCTGTTATTCTTGCGGCTATTGCCATGTCTCTCTATATATGGTTACGCTTCGAGTGGTTCTTTGCCATTGGAGCAATTATCACTCTCATTCTAGACACCACAAAAATGATTGGCTTTTTTGCTTTATTTCAATTTGATTTTAATTTAACGGCTATCGCCGCACTCTTAACAATTGTTGGATATTCTATAAATGATAAAGTTGTCGTCTATGATAGGATGCGCGAAAATATGCGTCTTTATAAAAAAATGCCGTTGCGCGAGCTGATTGATCTGTCAATTAATCAGGTTCTTGTACGTTGTTTTTTTACATCAGCCACAACAATTCTTGCGATGCTCCCCATGGCGATATGGGGTGGAAGTGCTGTTCATAATTTTGCATTACCCATGGTCTTTGGGATTATTATTGCAACATCATCCTCTATCTTTATTGCTGCTCCTATTTTACTCCTGCTAGGAAATTGGTGGCGTGAGCGAAATAATCGTGCAAATATCAAAGTGAAATAAAAATGCCCTTTAATGCGTATGGTACATCTCGCCTCTCTTCTCATAGAAATATAGTCGTTTTCATTCATTCGCTTTTTGATCAAGAATAGTAAATAATCCATGCTCCACGACACACCACTTATCACAACTATTGTTGCAGGCTTATGTTTAGCATTTCTCTTGGGAATGATTGCTAGCCGTTTACGTATTTCCCCCCTTGTAGGCTATTTGTTAGCTGGTGTTATTGTGGGACCCAATACAGGCGGATTTAAAATAGATTCCGTCATCATTAATCAACTTGCTGAAATTGGTATTATTTTGCTGATGTTTGGTGTTGGGCTCCACTTTTCATTAAAAGACCTTTTATCTGTCAAAGCTATTGCTGTCCCCGCTGCTATTGCACAAATGGCATTTTCTACTTTTCTAGGTTTGTGCCTTGGTCTGATTATGGGATGGGGCTTTAGTGGTAGTTTGATTTTCGGTCTTGCTTTATCCATAGCAAGTACCGTTATCCTGCTACGTGCTTTGCAAGAGCGTCATCTTATTGAAACAGAAAAAGGACGCATTGCCGTTGGATGGTTGATTATTGAGGATTTAGCAATGGTCCTTATACTTGTCCTCATCCCTTCCTTGGCAAGTGCCCTCAGCAATAGCAAAAAAGAAGCGTTGGATCCTCTTGTTCAATGGTTGGATTTAAGTATTTGGGGTATTTTTGGTCTCACCATCCTGAAGGTAATTGTATTTATTGCACTTATGCTCGTCATTGGGCGACGCGTTATCCCATGGCTTTTAAAAATGAGCGCACAATCGGGATCACGTGAATTATTTCGTCTTAGCGTCTTTGCTATTGCATTAGGAGTAGCTTTCGGAGCCGCTCATTTATTTGGAGTTTCTCTTTCTCTTGGTGCTTTTTTCGCTGGTATGGTCATGAGCGAATCAGAATTAAGCCACCGTGCCGCGGAAGAATCTTTACCACTGCGCGATGCTTTTTCTGTTCTCTTTTTTGTTTCTGTAGGCATGTTATTTGACCCCGAGAAACTCTTAACTCATTTTTTCCCTCTCTTAGCAACCTTATTCATTATCGTAATCGGAAAATCTGCTGTTGCCTTTTTCATCGTTAAAGCTTTTCGCTATTCTAATGCAACAGCTTTGACTATTTCTGCAAGCCTTGCCCAAATCGGAGAATTTTCCTTTATCCTTGCTGGTTTAAGTTTAAGCTTAGGACTTTTAAACAATGACGCTCATGATTTAATTCTTGGAGGAGCAATTTTTTCTATTTTGCTCAATCCTCTTGTTTTCATTGCCTGTAATAAAATTAAAAAACGTCTAGAAAAAAATTCTGCATCTTCACAAAATACCCAAACAATTATTGATATTGATCCACAAGATCCTGACCAAGATTTTTTACCGATGACCTTAAAAAACAACCATATCGTAATTATTGGCTATAGTCGTATCGGTAAGTGTGTTGCATTATCTTTAATAAATAGAGGTGAACCTATAGTGATCGTAGAAGAATCAAAACGCCTCTCTGATAAAGCGATTGCAGATGGCTTTGAGGCTATTTGCGGCAATATCATTCAACAAGAAATAATGAACGCAGCAAATATAAATAATGCACATAAAGTTGTTATTACAATGCGAAGTACCATTGAAGTAGGAGAATGTATCGTGAATATCCGTGATATGAAGAAAGATATCCAGATAATCACACATGCATTATCCGACACAGAAACAACATATCTCATTGATTTAGGTGCTGATGTTGTAGTAACAGATGATGAAGAAATTGCCAATGGCATTATAGAGTATATAACAGAACGAAGATCTGTAAGGAATATGCTCAATCATGAAAATTTACAGAAAACATAAAATGGATACAGAATCGTGAAAATAAAGCAATTTATATGGCCATTGATTGGTATCTTAGCAATGCTGGTATCTATTCGAATTCTTTACATGAAGCTCTCTGCCATTTCATTTGGGGATGTATTGGAGCGCTTGAGCAATTTAAATGCACAGCACTGGTTATTAGCCTGTTTATGTTCTCTCCTAGCTTATGCTGCTCTTGCTGGATATGATCGAATTGCCTTGCAACATCTAGGCCATAAAATTTCTTGGATTTTTATCGCTATATGTTCATTTACAACCTACGCTCTTTCACACAATATCGGTGCTTCAGTTTTTTCTGGTGCCGTTGTACGCTATCGCGCCTATAAAATGAAAGGATTAAACGGAACAGAAATCGCAATATTAGTAGGTTTTTGCTCTTTTACTTTTGTAATCGGCACAATCTTACTTTTGGGAATCGTTTTGGTGCTGCAACCCGAAATTATCACCCTCATTCATAAAGAACTTCCTGAATGGCTCGGAACAACGGCTGGAGCAATTTTACTCAGCTGTATAGCACTTTATACGTTTGGCAGCTGGCTTCAGTTAAAACCCTTACGCTTGGGGAAGAAAATTCAACTTTCCTATCCACGACTGAAAATTGTTATTCAACAGCTTCTCATTAGCCCTCTAGAGCTTTTAGGAGCAGCAGGAATTATATATGCTGTTCTCCCACATAACGCAGATATTCATTTTATCTCTGTTCTTGGTGTTTTCCTAGCATCTTTTACGATAACTCTTCTCTCTAATGCTCCAGCAGGAGGAGTAGGAGTTCTTGAAGCTCTCTTCATAACAGGCATGCCCAATATAAATCCAACCGATGTTATTGCAGCACTTATTGTCTTTAGAATGTTTTATTTGATTATACCCCTCATCCTTTCATTATTTGTGGTCGTCATTTTTGAGGCGCAACAATATTGGAAAAGAGCCCCCAAAACACCACCTGAATAAATAAAAGGCTATCAATGACTTCTTTTTTATGTACCTATAAAAGAACAAAACACCATCGTGTTACCAATTTACATATCTTTTTTAAGAAACCTCTCTCAACGCTCTTCTCCATTACACAACAATACCCGTAAATGGTATAATAGTAAAGCTATTGTTGCACCAACATCTTTATACTTAATAAAAGAGCAAGCCTGCGCCATTATACTATTTTTCCAATGTTATGATAACTTTTAGCACTTAAGAACATTAATAAGAATTATTTTTATGCCTTTCTTCAATAGGCTTTATCCACACGTTAATCCCATTTATGATGCACAAATGAATGATTTTAATTAATTTATTATAAGAGGGATTGAAACAAAAGAAGTTTATGATAGTAAAGTTTTTTCAAACAAAGAATAATCAATTCTTTATAAATCAATATATTATAATGAATCTGAGTGGCTTTCTTAATATTTATATTTTTAGAGGTTTAGCTAACGGAAAGACAGCATAGCGTAAAACCACACAGCTTAATATTTTAAAACTTTAAGCCTCATTAAAGTTTATTGTCTTTCGTTTAACAGGTATTAGCTTTAAACAATTAAACTGATCTAATTTTATTACTTGTATATCCATATAACTACTATGTATGTCCAGATAACTACTTTATTTTATCTTGATTTACCCTCTTGGAATACTGATGATTATTACAGAAGTTTTTTGTTTAAGCGGGAGAGTTATCAAAAAATATCCATGCTGCTGACACAACTAAAGTGTAAAGTTTCTTCTGTCTTTAAACAATATGCTAAAAATCCAAAAAAATTTAATCAATTTATATTAAAAGCAGTGAAAACTGTTGATTTTTATACCCCTTTAAATAACACAATTGTCGGTAAGAGGCTTCTCCTTACCAATTGCAACTTAAAAAAAGAAACAATACGCATTAAAAGATCTTTAAATGTCCTTTGGAAGTTCTTTGAGTCCCCTAAAAAGTACAAACACCGATGACTAAGCTATATCAACAATCTTCACTTTTAAACAAACAGATATGGGGAAATCCTACTGCCCAATTTTATTTAGCAACTCGTACCTTAAAAAAAATTACGCAATCAATAAGTTATTTACGGTATAAAATAAAATGGTGGGTGATGAGGGGATCGAACCCACGACCCGCTGATTAAGAGTCAGCTGCTCTACCGACTGAGCTAATCACCCATAAGCTTCTCAAAAGACGAGAATGAGCGTTTCTATAACGCTCCTAAGGATAGATGTCCAGATATTTTGTTGTTTGTTATATAAACTCATTGTCTGTAAGGTTAAAAATATGATATTCACCACTTGATCTTATATAAAAATAAACCCATTATAGGAAGCTTTATAAATAAATGTTCTGATTGTTATACAGAACCTATAGTTAGAGGATTATCGAGCATAATGCCCGAGCGAAAATTAGATGAACCTTCTTGTGGTTGTAAGCGGGATGGGGCATCATTTTGTTTTATCAAAAATCACATGCATTCAAGCAATATTGTGCTGTTTTTTTCTTTGAATATAAGTTTTTTACATTCAATGTTCATGATCCAATATACGAACAAAAGCCTATGAATTTTTTTTGTCAATCGCGCGCTTTTAAGCTTCTAAAAGGTAAGGAATGATGGAATGGATCACTGATCCCCATGCGTGGTTTGGTTTGATCACGCTGGTTTTTCTCGAAATTGTTTTAGGAATAGATAACCTTATCTTTATTGCAATTTTAGCTGAAAAATTGCCACTGCATTTGCGTGACCGCGCACGCTTTATAGGTCTTACTTTAGCATTAATTATGCGGCTTTTTCTTCTTACCGTTATTGGATGGGTTATGAGACTCGATAGAGTAATTCTTTCACTTTCATCTTTTGTATTTAGTTGGCATAGCTTTATTTTAATCGGTGGTGGAGCCTTTTTGCTCGCAAAGGGAACGCTAGAATTACATGAAAGGTTAGAAGGAGTATCACATGAAAGAAAAACAGGCGTTGGTTATGCTGTTTTTTGGCAAGTAATCGTCCAAGTCGTGGTGCTGGATGCCGTTTTTTCACTAGACAGTATTATTACCGCAACAGGTATGATTGCAAAAGAGCAGGCAGCAGTTATGTATATCGCAGTCATAGCTGCTATGGGAGTAATGATGTGCGGATCTGGTGCTCTTATGCGTTTTATTAATCGTCATCCCACTATTGTAATCCTTTGTCTTGGTTTTTTGATGATGATTGGTTTTACTCTCATTGTTGAAGGATTTGGTTTTCATATTCCAAAAGGGTATTTGTATGCTGCTATTGGTTTTTCTGTTCTTATCGAAGCTTTTAATCAAATTGGACGTCGTAACCGTGAAAAAATGATTAAAACGAATGATCTACGCAGTAGAACAGCTGATGCTGTTTTGAGGCTCTTAGGAGGAGGAAGCAAAGATAGTCACCTTGCTGAGACTGTAGATGTTATTGCTGAACAGGCCGCAGCTTCTGAATTGTTTAGACCAGAAGAAAAGGAGATGATTCGTGGTGTTCTCGATTTAGCTGATCGCCCTGTTCGCTCTATCATGTCGCCGCGTAATGAGATTGAGTGGTTAGATTTAAATGCTGATGAAAATGAAATGCGTGAAGAATTACAAAAGGTTAAACATAGCCGCTTAATTCTTGCGCGTGAAAAAGTGGATGAATTTGTTGGCGTTGCATTGACAAAAGATCTTCTTTTGAATTTGGCTGAGGGGAAAAAGATTAATTGGAAAAAAGCTATGCGAGAACCCCTCGTTGTTCATGAAAATACAAGTGTTTTACGATTGATGGAGCAATTACGTCATTCTTCGATTCAGCTTGCAATTATTGTTGATGAGCATGGATCTTTTGAAGGAATTGCAACACCAACCGATATTCTCGAAGCTATTGCAGGAGACTTTCCTGATGACGATGAAGAACTCATGATCGCAGAACAACTTGAAAATGGCAGTCTTCTTGTTGAGGGATATGCTGATATCCGCCGTTTAAGTGGTTATCTTGGGCGTAACCTTGTGGATGAAGCAGATCGTTATACGACTCTGGCAGGCTTTATGCTTTGGCAGTTTGGTCATTTACCAAATGAGGGAGAAAGCTTTGAAACTGATGGTTTACACTTTAAAGTGATTGAAATGGAACGCCGAAACATATCTAAAATCCTTATTTCTCCACTTGTATCACCAGAAAAAAGCTAATTCTTTTTATAAGCAAAATGAATAAAAAGATTTTTTTATGATTAAAAATTGAAAAGAATAAGCAGTTGATAACTCAATTGCATTTCATTATTTTTATATTTTTTTTAAGCGTAAAGTAATGACATACAAAAGTTATATTATCAATGAACTTTCCATTATAAAAAATTTTCATTGATGATTGACGAAAAGCTGGAAGAGAGAAAATGGTGCAAAATTATTTGTCAATGGTCATTAACCTCAAAACAATGAATATATACAACATATTGATTTATAATAATTATTTATTACAATATTACCTTCACATCAAGAAAGCCTCTTTCAAACATCAGATTTCCGCCAATGGATAAAACTCCACCATTGTTGAGTTAACTCAACTGATGATGGCATCTTTAAACCAGACTCTGGCTCCTATAATCTTTTTAGATCTTCTTGATATTTCTTAAGGAACTATTCCTTAGCTTTTGTTTCGATAAATTTAGCTATTTTTTTCCTTCCAAGAATGAAACTCCACCTCTCTGGAAAGCTCTTATTAAGAACTTTGTTTTTCTTCCAGATGGTTCATATTTTTTACTACTTTTGCAATGAAAGCGTAGCTGAGTTGCTTAGATTTGACTACTTCTTTGACTAAAGCCAATGCACGTTCAAAATGAATCTGTTAGGTATTTTCATCAAAGCCTAAATGATCCTCTGTACTGAAAATTTGGTAATAAGATTGTAAGGTTGCAACATCACCCAATAAAGCTAGTGCACCAATATGAAGTAAGCTATAATCTGCATCATCTACCTTGATAACCTTTATGTGCCCTCCAACTTCACTCTATCGCCAAGGTGGTGCTCCATATCTGGAATAAAAGCATTTATGAAGATCAATTTTTTCTATCGCCTATTTCAAGACATAATCCCGCTTAATTCCAACCAATCCGCATATATTTCTTCTTCACAAACTCTCAACCCCTTTTTATAAAAATCAAGTTGTAGATCTTGTAAGTGCTGAGAATTGATAGGGATCAATTACCATAGGCAGCAGCTAAAATACCAGTACTAATCGAAACTCCAACATCAACTTACGGATAACCTTTGATAATTGCGTCATTATAAAGAATTTGTACTTCACAATCTGGTAGTTGATAACATGCTGAATAATTATCTACCTCTTTAATTTTTTCAACAAACCAATCAAGATTTTTGAAGAACACTGTTGCACTCTCCATGATTAAAAAATTCTTTGCTCTACCTCAAAAGAGGTTGTATCCATATCAAAAGTCAAAAGCGAAGCAGATTTTTGCAAACAAAAGTGATAACGCCGTGTAAGAGAAGAATCTTATCAATAAGGTCTTTGGTGATTTCTTTTGCAACGTCTAAACGAGATGGAATCTTATTCATAAAAAAATATAATAAAGTCAATAGTTTGCATGCAATTATTTTATATGAATCCCATTTAAAATCTACACTTTTATACGTGATTTAATTAACCATTTTTCATAAACAATTACCATGTATGGATAGACCATAAAACGCAAATCATGATGCAAATGTTATAACGCATGTAAACATTCAAATGAAGTGAACGCAGCTATCATTCATAACAGTTCATAAATTTTATGATACGTTTTTATCACACACAAATCGCATTATTAAAAACGTAATCGTTTGAAATTATCGATAACATAAATTGCATGCGTTTAAAGAATGGTATGGGGTTTACTCTTTTTTTGAGCTAAACCTTAAAAGAAATAATCATTTGAAACTATCATAGAATAGGTTTTAATTCATTAAGGGCACATAAAAGGATTTAAAGACAAGTCGATTTTAAAGCGGCGCTTACTAAAAAGTTAGTCAATAATAAGCAGACATCATATAGATATTATCATCACAACAGGTAATGAAATTGATAATGTTATGTCGTAGAAATCAAAAGATTTTTAATGATATAACGCAGGCAAACAAGCAAAAAACGTTTTAAAAGTTACAGTTTAAAAATACGAAACCAAATGACGTCCCCTCAAATTTGAGGATACTTATTAAGACAAAGATAAGTAGATAAATTTCAAAAGGATGGCAATCATATTACAAAGGCATGGTGTTTTACTCAATTTTGAGTTAAAAGCGACAATATTAAAGACTGCTCTACTCTAAAGTTAACGAGCTCAAATTTGGGCTGATTAATTTTGCCAGCCCAAATATGGACCGGCTTATTTGCAGAGAAGTTAAGTTTAAATGCAAAGTAAAAATACGCTTATGAGAACCTCACTAAATGAACGTTTAAACGTTTAGAGACACAAAATGATATCTCTATAAAAACGTTTGAAACCTAGGTTTTATAACAGTTTAAAAGCCTTAGATTTTATAAAAAGCGGTTGTTTATTGTCTTCTGAAAAGCTGCTTTTAAAACCAATGCTTGTAAATTTAAACAACGGGTTTTGTTACAAATATTCACTTAATACGCATTTTCTCTTGATTGTCTTGATATGAACCTACCAAGCGTTGAGACATTTTGATAATGTACTTTGTGTCAAATGACCACTTCAAAAATGCGAGCGTTATTCTTAATACGTTTTATAGCCATACAAAAGTGTTTATAGATTCTGTAATTCAAATGAGTGATTAAATATTATACCTGTCATTTACGTTCCTATTGATCAGTTTTAATCAATAGAATAGAGCGTTTGCAATATGATACGTTTTGTATATATGCATTCATTATTGATTTCTTTTGTATGATCTGTAGTACCTCTATTTAAAAGCAGCGTTATATCAATTGGCACGGCTTTCTTTTATGATGCGTTTATAACCATCAAAGAAGCACTCTCCACGTCTGTCATTTATTCTGTTCATCAATCTTGATAACATCATCACTTTCATAAACCTCACAATTTATGGGAACCGAATATAAATCGCTATGTCTTTTTATTCTTGCATTGCCATAAACAGAGCTATACCCATCAGTATGATACCCCATGCTAGCATTGCCGTAAACCTTGCCTAACAACCGCATGATCATAAACCGCGGCATTGCTATGAATACGTGCACTACCGGATAATTTTTCATTCCCATAAACCCACGCATAATGATAAACTCAACCGTTATAAAAAAGATGAGCATTGTCATAAACATGAGCACCAAAATACACATAGGTTTTATTACATATAAGGGTATTGCCATAGACATAGCCACCAATGGCAGTATTGCCATAGCCCCTTGTATTTTCATAAACACGACTAGATGTTACAACACGGCATTATCAGCAACCCAGCAATTGCCATCATGAGAGAGATTGCTCTTTCATTTTCAATAAAAGCATCTAGACCGCCTTTTTTACATCACCAAAATCTTTTAAAGCACGAATGCGATAATATATATATATACATGACCAGTCACGAAATCCATTTAATTGATCTATTCATATTTTGGATGTTTTTTTCTGATTAACAGGAGCGGTTTCATTTGCAATGGAAGAAATAACGGAGGTGTTTTTTGATATAGTTGTCATATTCAAGCTAATAATAACATATTCATTACCTAGGAGAATAGCAACTCCTATACCTGCCTAAAGCGAAGAAATAATCCGCCCATTATGGCTATGCTGCATGACCATCATAGAACCCAAAACCATCATTCACCAGCAACAAAACGGATCAAAAGGACTAAGTGTTAATGCCATGAAAATAATAAGTGCACTCATTACTATAGCTGCACAAGATAGTATGCGAGGAGCAAGAGATATAATCCCAATTCTGCCAAACGTAAAGAACATACTCCCAACTAAATAACCACCATAATTAGCGTTCGGTATATAAGAAAGTTGATTAAAGCTAAACAATCCCTCATCCAACATAACTGGCAATATTGGTGTATAGAGAAATTACCAGATAACCATATCAAATACAGCATTTTGAAACAATTCAAATCTTGACGGTTGTTTTTTCCCCCTTATTATTCCTTTAACTGGTGATATTCCTCATCCGCGTTCCATATCACCATAACAGCCTTTAACTCCAAAAATAGAATAAAAGCAAATTTAGCTATTTATTTTAATGCTCAAAACAATATATTTAGCGATCTACTGTCAACATCGCCAGATCAGTTGTACAATAACATATTGAATTAATATGTATTTTTATGTTATAAATGTTTATAGTTAAATTGAAAGCATATTTAGATAATCTTGCTTTTTTATCTCGATATTCAAAATGACTAACCGAAAAATTATATACGCAGCCGTAAATTTTACTTCTCTTGAAATTATTTGCTTATTCGCTACAAAACTTAATAAACAACTCAAATGACCATTTTCATAAAAGAGGAAATTGGCTTTTTTTTAGGTAATATTGTTATTTAGGATGATATGAAGTTGAAGAATTTGGTGCACCCGACAGAATTCGAATCTGTGACCTCTGCCTTCGGAGGGCAGCGCTCTATCCAGCTGAGCTACGGGTGCTTCACACTGATTATTAAAATCAGTTATGGTCTTTTAACTAATCATACTCTTAGCTTCAATGCTAAATTATCATTCTAATAAAAAAATTACTCGTTTGTAATTTATCTAACGACGCATTCCTTTTACTTTTTAATGATACTTTACCTTGAAATAACTTCTCTTTATTCAATGCTCTTTTTATTATAAAAAGAGCTTTTATTACAACTTCAAAACTCTCAAAAATAAGTTACAACATAAATTATAAGTATCAGGATAATTTTTAAATGGCTACATCACCAAGTCGCTTTCATTTTATTTCCGCAGAAACTGAGGAGGCTATCAAAGCTACCCATAAATTAATTTCCGTTTATGGTCATTCTTCTCTGGAAGAAACTGATATTGTTGTTGCAATCGGTGGTGATGGGACAATGTTACAAACCGTACGAGATGTCATGAACACAGGCAAACCTATTTATGGTATGAATCAAGGTTCTGTAGGATTTCTTATGAATGAATTTCATGAAAAAAAATTGCCCAATCGTATTGCTGCCGCACATAAAAAAGAAATCCATCCCCTGCGCATGATTGCAAAATCTGAATGTCAAGATTCTATCGAGGCGCTTGCAATTAATGAAGTATCCCTCTTTCGGCAATCTTATCAAGCGGCAAAAATTCGCATCACCATTGATAACAACGTACGAATGGAACAATTAAGTTGTGATGGTGTCCTCGTCGCTACACCAGCTGGATCAACCGCCTATAATTTATCAGCACAAGGACCTATCTTACCTCTTATGGCTCCCCTTATGGCCCTCACTCCCGTTAGCCCTTTTCGCCCTCGGCGTTGGCATGGAGCTTTGCTTCCCAATACAGTAACAGTGCGCTTTGATATGCTTGAACCTGACAAACGCCCTGTAAACGCTGCTGCAGATAATATTGAAGTTAAATCTGTCCATTCAGTTACTATTTCAATGGCAACAGAAGTAACAGCTTCAATCCTTTTTGACTCAAATCATTCATGGGATGAGCGCATTTTATCAGAACAATTTCGCTATTAATGATTGTATTATGCGTTTTATATGTATATGATTGTTATAGTTAGTTTTTTTGTGAAAACATCTTAACACTTTTAAAGAGTGTAGAATATTGGTTATAATCATCATTTAGATAGCGCAGTTAAAATCACAGAGCAGTTGATAAAAAAATGATACCATCTTTAAACAGTTTTGATGATTTAGGTCTTTCCGCAAAGGTTATTAATGCGGTGAAATCAGCGGGGTATACATCTCCGACACCTATTCAAAGTGAAACAATTCCGCATGTCCTTCAAAGAAAAGACGTTTTAGGAATCGCCCAAACGGGAACAGGTAAAACCGCCTCTTTCGTATTGCCTATGCTCACTCTCCTTGAAAAAGGTCGTGCAAGAGCACGCATGCCCCGTACGCTTATCTTAGAACCAACAAGAGAAATTGCAGCTCAAGTTGAAGAAAATTTCGATAAATACGGCATAAATCATCGTTTAAATGTTGCTCTTTTGATTGGTGGCGTTTCTTTTGAACTCCAAGATCGCAAACTTGAACGGGGAGCTGATGTTCTTATAGCAACACCAGGGCGCCTTCTTGATCATTGCGAGCGCGGTAAACTGCTCCTGATGGGCGTTGAAATCCTTGTGATTGATGAAGCTGATCGCATGTTGGATATGGGCTTTATTCCTGATATTGAACGCATCTGTAAACTAACCCCTTTTACGCGTCAAACTTTGTTCTTTTCTGCAACAATGGCGCCAGAAATTACAAAGCTAACGAAACAATTTTTACATTCTCCTGTATCTGTTGAAGTTACAAAAGCTTCCTCAACAGCTACCACAATTACACAACGGCTTGTCAAATCTGGAAATAAATCATGGGATAAAAGAGCGGTTTTACGAGAGCTGATCCAAAATGAAGGTGCAGAGCTTCAAAATGCAATCATTTTCTGTAATCGAAAGAGAGATATCTCTGAACTTTTTAGATCGCTCATCAAACATAACTTTAATGTAGGGGCACTTCATGGAGATATGGACCAATATTCGCGCATGAACACCCTAGCTGATTTTAAAAATAATAAACTTACACTTCTTGTTGCTTCTGATGTTGCTGCCCGCGGTCTCGATATTCCAGCTGTAAGTCATGTATTTAACTATGATGTTCCGACACATGCTGAAGACTATATCCATCGAATTGGTCGTACAGGGCGTGCAAATCGCAGCGGAAAAGCCTTTACAATCGTTACAAAAGCTGATCAAAAATATATCAATGCCATCGAGGAAATGAGTAATGAAAAAATTGAATGGCTCAATGGAGATCTTTCAACTTTAATAGCCGATGCTCAAACAGAAGATATTGTTGTAAAGAAAAAATCTTCAAAATCATCAAAGAAAACTGCTCCAAAAGAGCCTGTTGCTCACACTAAAAAATCTGTAGAAGAGAATAAAACAGAATATATCAAAAATGCAAATAATAAGGAGAAGCCATCTGAGCAACAACGCTCACGAAAAAATAAGAATTACACGCCCCTTGGATTTGGTGATGATATTCCTGCATTCATGCTCATAAAGACGCGTAGATAGACTCGTCCTTTACTCTCTGTAAGCATAAAGTAAATAAAAGATGCCTTTTAAAAGTTTCTCTTATTTCTTAGAGAGTCTTTCTATTACCTTTTCACGCCCTAAAAGCTGCAAAAGATTTCCCATTTCAGGTCCATGATCCATGCCCGTAAGTGCTTGACGTAATGGCATAAATAAGAACTTTCCTTTCCGACCTGTTTTTTCTTTTAATGCTGTTGTCCAAATTTTCCAACTTTCCTCATTCAAAGCACCTTCAGGTAAGAAATCGAGTGATTGACGCACAAATACACGATCCTCTAGTGCCACTGTATCAAAATTCTGTTCATCATGAATGATTTTCCACCACAAAACAGCATCATTGACTTTATCAATATTGCGTCTTATCGCGTTCCAGAAATATTCCGCCTTATCTCCCTCAATAGAAAGTTTTTTAAGGCGCATTTTAACGTCCTCATAACTTAGTTCATGGACAAGATGACTATTCAAAGAAAGAAGATCAGCAATATCAAATTTTGCAACCGATTTTGATGTATCTTGTAAATTAAAATGCTCTAAAAGCGCTGCTTGATGGGGATAGGGATGTACATTTTGTGATGTCCCAATCAAAACGGCAAGGCATTGAACAGCTATAGATTCAAATCCTTTTTCCCGTAGAGAACGAATAGAAAGATCATTATTACGTTTTGAAAATCCTTTTCCTAAAACTGTCGCCAATAAATTGGTATGAGCAAAAACCGGTAATTCTGCATTAAGAGCTTTAAAAAGAGCAATTTGAGCGCCTGTATTTGTAATATGATCATCCCCACGAATAATATGCGTAATAGCCATATCTACATCATCAACAATAGACGGCAATGTATAAAGATAGCTTCCATCTTCACGAATAAGAACAGGATCTGAAAGAGAAGCCAAATCAATCGTCTGCTTTCCCTTTATTGCATCATTCCAGCAAACTTCTGTTCGCTTTGTTTGTAAAGGATCACTTTCAAAATTAGGAAGAAGAAAACGCCAATGGGGTTTACGACCTTGAGATTCAAAGTTTTTTTTCTCTTCTGCTGTCAATTTTAATGCTGCACGGTTATAAATAGGAGGCAATTTGCGTGAAAGCTGGATTTTACGACGCCGCTCTAATTCTTCTGCAGTCTCATAACAGGGATAAAGAAGCCCGCGTTGTTTGAGAATTTCTGCAACTTCATCATATCGATTAAATCGCTTAGATTGGTAATAAATTGAATCTGGTTGAATACCAAACCATTCAAGATCAACAGCAATAGCATCAATATATTCTTGTTTAGAACGTTCAACATCTGTATCATCATAGCGCAAAATAAATTCTCCTTTATGCGCTTGCGCATAAAGCCAATTGAAAAGCGCAATACGGATATTGCCAATATGAATATAACCTGTTGGAGAGGGAGCAAAACGAACTTTAACCATAACATAATACTCAATTTTTATCGCGAAAATGATTGACTATAGGATAGCGACGATCGCGTCCGAAATTCTTGTAACTGATTTTTACACCGGGTGCAGATTGTCGCCTTTTATATTCAGCACTATAAAGAAGCTGTTCAATTTTCTCAACAATTTCCCGTGAATACCCACGTTGAACAATATCACCAATACTCATGTCATTTTCTACAAGAGATTGCAAAATATCATCTAGAATAGGATAAGGTGGAAGTGAATCTTCATCTTTTTGATTTTCCCGCAGCTCTGCAGAAGGCGCTTTTTCTATAATATTGGATGGAATGACAATTCCTTCTGGTCCTCTCAAATTGTGCAAGTGATTTTTATTGCGCCACTCAGCTAATGCATAAACCTGCATTTTATAAATATCTTTAAGAGGATTAAACCCGCCATTCATATCCCCATACAATGTTGCATATCCCACAGCCATTTCTGACTTATTGCCTGTCGTTACCACCATTGAGCCGAATTTATTTGAAAGCGCCATTAAAAGTGTACCGCGTATACGACTTTGAAGATTTTCTTCTGTGACGTCAGAGGATAACCCTGAAAAAACAGGTGCCATTGTCTTTAAAAAAGCCTCAACAGGTTGTGCAATCGGTATGATTTCATAACAACATCCCAAAAGATCAGCACATTCTTTGGCATCTTTTAATGATTCTTGCGAAGTATAATGATAGGGCATCATAATGGTGCGAACCCTCTCAGCACCAAGAGCATCCACCGCCATTGCCGTACACAGGGCTGAATCAATTCCTCCTGAAAGACCAAGAATAACATCCTTAAAGCCGTTTTTATTAACGTAATCTTTCAAACCTAAAACACAAGCTTGATAATCGGCCGCTAATCCATTGAGAAGACTTTCTTTAGGACCTGAAATACAGTGCCATCCCGTCGTTGTTTTTTGCCAATGGCTTAAAGCAATATGGCTATCAAAGTGTTTCATTTGAAATATCTTTTTTCCTTCTCCATTCAAGGCAAAAGACCCGCCATCAAAAACGAATTCATCTTGACCACCAACTTGATTAGCATAAATAATTGGCACCCCAGATTGTAGAGCTTGCGTATGAACAACATCTATACGTCTTAAAGTTTTATTACGATAGTAGGGAGATCCGTTAGCGACAAGAATAATTTCCGCTCCTTTATCTTTAAGCTCTGTACTAAGAGAGGAATCATTCCAAATATCCTCACAAATGACTATTCCTAATTTAATTCCATGATAAACAATAGGCTGAGGACGTGGACCTGAAGAAAATAAACGCTTTTCATCAAATTCAGCATAATTAGGTAAATCAAACTTCAAACTTTCGGCAATGACTCTCCCTTCATCAAGAAGCATGACACCGTTGTAAATATTGCCATTGCGTCTTAATGGAAGTCCAATGACAATTCCTGGTCCGCCTACGGTTATCTTTGCTAATTTCTCAACAGTCTCTTCACATGTTTTTGTAAAAGCAGGTTTTAGAACAAGATCTTCCGGCGAATAAGCGCTTATAAAAAGTTCCGTGAATAAAACAAGATCTGCCCCCTCTTCTTTGGCCTTTTGATGCGCCATGACAGCTAAAGAAAAATTCCCCTCAATATCACCGACAATAGGATTTAATTGAGCAATTGATACCCGAAAATTATTTTTCATAAGCCTTTGTATCATTTCATCAGTTTAGTAACCACAACTTTATTCTTCATCATCGGAAATATCATTTTTAAAAATTCTCTTCTGCCATAATGACCTAAAAAATATTAGGCAAATTTTTGCCTACCCCCCAGCAGCAATTGCTAACGAGTCAGTCACGCGATTTTTTTTAAGGAGTTCAGCAACAAGAAAAGCCAATTCTAACGCTTGATCTGCATTTAACCGTGGATCACATTGCGTATGATAACGATCAGATAAATCGTCCACAGAAATGGCATGTGCCCCTCCTGTACATTCAGTAACATCACGACCTGTCATCTCAATATGAATGCCTCCTGGATAAGTTCCCTCTCCACGATGCACTGCAAAAAAATTCTCTACTTCTTTTAAAACATAATCAAAGGGACGCGTCTTATAACCATTGGCAGTAATTGTATTGCCATGCATTGGATCACATGACCATATAACCGCACGCTTCTCGCGTTCAACGGCACGGATGAGTTTAGGCAGATAACTTTCAACTTTATCATAACCAAAGCGCGTAATGAGAGTAAGCCGCCCTAGCTCGTTTTCAGGATTTAAAATATCAATTAATTTTAAAAGCTCATCAGACTCAATGGAAGGACCACATTTTAATCCTATAGGATTCTTAATGCCGCGACAATATTCAACGTGAGCATGGTCAATCTGACGCGTACGGTCACCAATCCATAACATATGACCAGATGTTGCATACCAATTTCCTGAAGTTGAATCAATCCGAGTCAAAGCCTCTTCATAACCAAGCAACAGTGCTTCATGACTGGTATAAAAAGATGTTTCACGCAATGAAGAATGTGTTTTGGATGTAATCCCTATAGAACGCATAAAATCAATTGCTTCAGAAATACGCTCTGCCAATAATTCATAACGTTCTCCCTGCGGACTGTTAGAAACAAAACTCAACATCCATGTGTGAACATTTTCTAAATTAGCATAGCCACCTTGTGAAAAAGCACGCAATAGATTAAGTGTTGCCGCAGATTGGCGATAAGCCATAGACATCCGTTGCGGATCTGGAATACGAGAACCTGCTTCAAATTCAATGCCATTAATAATATCCCCACGATAAGCAGGAAATTCAACTCCCTCTTTTCTTTCAATATCAGAAGAGCGAGGCTTTGCAAATTGACCAGCAATACGACCAATTTTAACAACCGGTTTAGAACTACCAAAGGTCAAAACAATCGCCATTTGCAAAAATACACGAAAAAAATCACGGATATTATCAGCTTCATGTTCTGCAAAGCTTTCGGCACAATCACCACCTTGCAATAAAAAAGCTTGTCCTTTTGCAACAGCTGCTAATTCATTTTTTAAATCACGTGCTTCACCGGCAAAAACTAAAGGAGGGTAACTTCTCAGTTTTCGTTCAACATCTTCTAACATAGACTTATCCGGATAAGTCGGAACTTGTTTAATTGGCCTTGTTCTCCAAGAGTCAGGTGCCCATTCTTTTATCATTACACTCTCTCTAAAGATTAATCTTACAGATTGGCATATCAAAAGCTTTTTACCGCAATATATGCTGTTTAACTTTCTATTTTCTTCCCATTTTCATATATATAACTTGGTTTATACATCGTTACCAATTCTTCTGCCATCGTTGGATGCACTGCCATCGTTTCATCAAAGATATCCTTCGTCAGCTTTCCTTTGAGAGCTATCCCAATAAGCTGTGCCATCTCACCAGCGTTTTCCCCTAAAATATGAGCGCCCACAACAATACGGCTTTCACCATCAACAATGAGTTTCATAAGCATTTTCTCTGAACTACCAGAAAGAACATTACGCATAGGACGAAAAACTGTACGATAAATTTCAAGACGCTTATAACGCTTTACCGCCTCCTCTTCTGAAAGACCAACCGTTCCAATCTCTGGCTGTGAAAAAACTGCTGTTGTAATTAAATCATAATCAGGTGTTGTTGGAATATTCTCAAATGCTGTCTTAACAAAACACATTGCATCATGAATCGCAACAGGTGTTAATTGAATATGACCTGTTACATCACCAACAGCCCAAATATGGGGGATATTTGTTGTCATTTTCTCATCAACAACAACTGCACCAAATTCATTCACCTTAACACCTGCCCGCTCAAGTCTTAAACCCATTGTATTTGGTACACGCCCCGTAGCCAACATAATCTGATCGGCTCTGATTATTTTCCCATTTGATAAAATAACTTCATAACAATTTTCTGCAGCCTGCACTTTAGAAATTGTTACACCATAGAGAATAGAAATCCCTTTTTCAGTCATTTCATCGCTGAGCAATTGCCGCAAATCATGATCAAAACCACGAAGGATTAAATCACCACGATGGAGCAGCGTTGTTTTTACACCTAATTCATGAAAAATATTAGCAAATTCAACACCAATATACCCTCCACCAACAATGACTATTGATTTTGGGAGTTGATCAAGGTCAAAAATCTCATTAGAAGTGAGGCAAAATCCACCGCCTTCTATGGACGTATTTGGTGCAACTTTTGCCCCTGTTGCAATCAAAATTTTTTCTGCACTGAACCGCTCACCCGTGGCAGAAAGCTCTAATGTGTGATCATCTACAAAAGTAGCACGACTTTCATAAATATGCACATTGTTATTCTCTAATCCCTTACGATACAGCCCTTCTAACCTTGATATTTCTTTATTTTTAGCTGCAACCAACTTTTCCCAACTAAAAATTGGATCCGCATATTTCCACCCAAAACCAACACTTTTCTTAAATTCTTTTACATATTGTGATGCATAAACATAAAGTTTTTTGGGAACACAGCCACGAATAACACAAGTGCCCCCTATACGATATTCCTCTGCTATAGCGACCCGCTTGCCAAGACCTCCAGCAAGCCGTGCTGCACGCACTCCACCAGAACCACTTCCAATAACAAATAAATCAAAGTCAAAAGAGCCCACGAATTATTCCTTCTTATACATCTGCAAGAATAGGCTAAGATCTTTTATTATCAAATGAAAGTCTTTTTTTCTTTTGAAGAAGCCTTTTTTATAAAGCAGCATTCTAAAAGGACTTATTCTCATTAAAACATTTAAAACGGCGGGAAAACCGCCGCTATTTTAAAAATCAGAAATTGCCCATTGGTTGTCATGATATCAATCAAGCTATTTTTTATTTCCTGAAGATTCTGATTTTATAGGCACATTTGTAGGCATCGTAGAATTATTCAAATTAAGTGTTTCAGACATCTCTTTTCTCACATTTTCTACAAGATCCTGCATAAAAGCAGTACGCCATATATCAAATGCTGAGTAAGAATCACGTGCGATATTGGGAACTTCTGTCAAAAACTTTTTACCGGTATCAGAATTATAAAATGTTGTTATTGCATCAAGCTCTTTTTGAGTAAAATATTTTGCATATACATGAGCAATCTCTTTTTCTAGATCAGAGCGCCTTTTAATTAAAGCAAGTGCGTGCTTATCAACAATATCAGAAATATCCGCTGCCAAGTTTGGATCATCCCTCATCAGTACAGTTTTAAGATCTTCTACCGCATTTGGTAAAAAACTATCAAACTGATCCGTTGCGTGAATGGCACTTATAGCTTTTCTAGCTGAATCTAAATGTTGATCGCTCACACCTTGTGCATAAGCCATTCCAATATTCACAACAAAAACGACAACTACACCCAAATATACGACAAAACGCTGAAAAGAAAATATTATTTTCATTTAATGATTACCCCGATCGCTAATTATAATTTTAATTCGTTATTCTACCTAAAATCTTTAAGACCCTTTTTTACTGTGCTAACATATCGTCATGAAACTGTCTTCTCTAAAATCAAAAGATTCTAAAATTTTTGTTTGACCATCAGCCATAGCGACAATTGCACGTGAAGCCAACCCCAAAAAAAGTCCATGCTCAACAACACCAGGAATAGCAAGAAGTGCATCCGATAATGGTTTTGGTTGCAAAATGCAGCCCCAAAATGCATCAAGAATAAAATGGCCACCATCTGTTTCAAAAGGATTTTTTCCATTCATTCGCAATGCAATTTTTCCAGAAAGCCCTAAATCATCAGCAACTTTTTCAATGGCTCTGCATGTTGTGTGGATACCAAATGGATTAACTTCAATTGGTAGTGCAAAAGCACCAAGTCTTTTTACCACCTTTGTTTCATCCGCAATGACAAGCATTGCACGAGATGCCGACGCTACAATTTTTTCATACAACAATGCTCCCCCTCCCCCTTTAATGAGCATCATCTCAGGACCAATTTCATCTGCTCCGTCAATATCAAGATCCAGCTCAGGTATTTGTTCTAAAGTGCTAACAGGCACTCCAAACTTATGACAGAGTTGTTCAGAATATTTTGAAGTAGCAACACCAGTCACCCGCAAACCATCCGCAACACGCTCACCTAGAAGACGAATAAATTCATTGACTGTCGAACCAGATCCGATTCCAAGCCGCATACCATCTTCCACAAACTCAAGCGCTTTAATAGCTGCCATTTTTTTTAACTGCTGAACATTCATGAATGACTTTGCCTTCTATCCGTATAAGCAGCATTTATCACCCCTATTACCACCGATAATAATGATAATAAAAGATAACCTCTTGACGCAATCTATTTAAATTGACCATCATCTTTTGCTTGAAGAGATGTTACTCGTTATAGAAATATATGATAAGAATAAAATAGAATAATCAACAATTATCTTTTTTATTTCTTTGAGAATATTTGTTAGCATTTTTCTCATTCAATAAGAATTTTTGATTTATTTTGTGCTATCAATAGGATGCACAAAAATGCACATATCAATTTTTTTGAAAAAATTAAAATGATCAGATATAAAAAATCATCTATTTCTAGAAAACTGTAGATTATTATCTCATTTCAATGACGTTGATAAACTTACCAATTTAAATACCGTAAAATATTATGAGAAAAGTCTTCTGTTATTTTTTGTTTTGTCATTATCCAAATGTGAAGCAAAATATGACTGATTATATGTTTTTATGAACGCTGTCTGTGCATATTCCATGGTCTATGAAACCCTAGCGAAGACCAAATAATATCTCCACCTTTGGTCATCATAACGCTTCCTCGTGATAACAATTGTTGAGGTATAAATATTGTTTTTGCCTTCTTGTAACAAGTTGGATTATGCATCACAAATGTCTGAATGAGAATATCTGCCTCTACACATTGACCTGTTTCTCTCTGTAAAACGATCACTTTTAATCCATTATCCAATAAAGATGTACATACATGATAATCACAAATAAATTGTCCGTGCAACGAAGGACCATATTTTGTTGGTTTAATCGTTTCCTTCACACGAAATGACTTTTTCCATATGGATGTCGTGAACTTAGAAATATAGTAACGATCAATATATAACTTTTTATCATGGATAACGCCCACGAGACGCATATTATCTGCTATAATCAGTTGTACAGGTGAATGCATTACACAAATAGAAATACCTGCCAAAATAAACAAACTAAAAAAGAGCCGGATGGGTGTTTTGCAAAAAGTCAGTCCAACCAAGCCTATACTCAATAAAACTAACGCTGATAACGGCATAAAACCAGGATTCAAATCAGGAGAAATAGCCTTGATAGCATGTGCAATCTTTATTACAAGATCAACTCCAAAACCCATAATTTGAAGAGGAAGCCATTCGAATCCTCCTAACATTGCAAGAACTGCGATTAATCCAAAGGGAATGACAAAAATTGAGATGACAGGCAAAGCAAAAGCATTACTGATAATGCTCAACGATGCCATATTAGAAAAATGATAAGCAGCATAAATTCCACTTGCACTCCCTGCAACAAAGGAAGAAGCACATGTTGAAAGCATCGATAAGAAAACAAAATTTATCACTCCTCCTCCAACATAAGAGGGAGTTGTTTTTCTTTTACGAAAAAATGACCTTCCACTCCACCAATCAAAAAAAGCGATCAAAGCAGCAGTCGCAGAAAAGGACATTTGAAAGCTAGGACCTAATATTTCATGGGGTGTCATCGCTAGAGTTATCAACCCTGCAATGGAAAAATTACGCATTGTTATAGCAGAGCGATTACACAATATAGCAACCAACATAACAGCAATCATCACAAAACTTCTTTGCGCTGATATTGCTAAGCCCGACAATAACAAATAAAAAGCTGTTATCATAAAAGCAACGATAGCAGCAAATTTTTTACTGGAATAATAGGAAGAAAAAACTGGAAAAAATGCTAAAAAACTACGGATACTCAAAAGAACTATGCAGCTTAACAACGCCATATGTAAACCTGATATTGATAAAATATGAGCTAATCCAGCTGTACGTAATGCTTCATTTGTCTCATTTGAAATACCAGCACGCTGCCCTGTTATGAGGGCAGCTGCAACACTCCCCTTTTCTCCTTCAAGGGCTATACGGATTCTTTGTGTCATCTTCGTGCGTAAATTTTCAATTTTCTGTAGAATGATAGCGAATATTCCATCAGGCTGCGAAACGGATATTTTTCTTGGTTTTCCTAAATAAACGCCTTGTGCTCCAATTCTTTTAAAATAATTATGAAAACTAAAATCGTAGCCTCCTGGACGCACCGGCCCAGAGAATGCACGAATCTTAACTTTTCCATGCAATCCATCACCAATCGCTAAGCCAGATGGCAAATATCTTGCCGATAAACGAACACGATGAAGACTATGGCGTAATACGGGATTTTCTGTATTCAAAATATCCAAAACTAAACGAAATCCTCCTTTGGCACCTGACTCAATAGAAACAATTCTTCCCGTCAATGTAGTGACAATGTCACTGCTTAGCATGGGTGTTGCAATACGCCACGTTTCTATTTTTGCCGCTAAAACACCCAATATAATACAAAACAGAAACCCCACGGGAATCCATATTTTTCGATAAAAACGTGCAACATAGAATATTCCCAGAAAAATACTGACCAACGCCCCCAATTGTCCCCAACTTGGTTCCCACTCTAAATGAAAATAGAAAATGATTCCTAGGGCAAAAAAGACTAAAATCAGCGAAAAAAGGATACCAAAAGAAACTTCTTTATTAATACAATCTTCTAACCATTTGCGAAAAAAAATGATTACTTCTTTTAAGAGTGTCAATAAAAAAAGTTTTTGTTGATTATAGCTACCGTTCTTTGCATCATCATACCTAGAAAAAACACTCTGCCCTATCTGACATGGCTTTTTTCTTTCTGTAACAGATTTTTCGGATAAACCCTCTTTACTTTTATAAAACATCAGTCCCCCACTTTAACTCGCAATACGGCTATTGCACGCCCCATCACTTATGCTAACATGACTTTTCTATAAAATTCCATAAGTAATATCTTAGTTTAAAGGAAAATATTCGTGTCTGTTATTACTCGTTTTGCCCCTTCACCCACTGGCTTCCTTCACATTGGTGGTGCTCGTACTGCTCTTTTTAATTGGCTTTATGCAAAACATACCGGTGGAAAAATGCTTTTACGAATTGAAGATACAGACCGAGAGCGTTCAACAGAAGCAGCTGTAAAAGCCATTATAGATGGCTTGCACTGGATGGGTCTTAGTTATGATGGCGCCCCTATTTCGCAATTCGAACGTGCAGAACGTCACCGCCAAATCGCTGAACAGTTGGTCAAGAATGGCAAAGCATATTATTGTTATGCTTCACCTGAGGAGTTAGCTGAAATGCGTGAAAAAGCCCGTACAGAAAGGCGCCCACCCCGTTATGATGGACGTTGGCGGGACCGTGATAGTTCTGAAGCTCCTAAAGGTGTTAAGCCTGTTATTCGCATCAAAGCCCCTCAAGATGGAGAAACGATCATACATGACCGTGTTCAAGGTGATGTCCGTTTTCCTAATAAAGATCTCGATGACTTTGTTATTTTACGTTCTGATGGTTCGCCTACCTATATGCATGCTGTTGTCGTTGATGATCATGATATGGGCATCACACATATTATACGTGGTGACGATCATCTTACCAACGCAGCCCGACAAACGATTATCTTTAAAGCAATGGGATGGGACATTCCTGTTATGGCCCATATTCCTCTTATCCATGGTGAAAACGGTGCAAAATTATCAAAGCGACATGGTGCGCTCGGTGTTGATGCCTACCGAACAATGGGATATCTTCCTGCTGCTTTGCGCAATTACCTTGTCCGTTTAGGTTGGAGTCATGGTGATGACGAACTGATGTCACTTAAAGATATGATTTCTTGGTTTGATATTGAGGATATTAACAAAGGTGCTGCTCGTTTTGATCTCAAAAAACTCGATTCCATCAACGGACACTATATGCGTATGAGTAATGATCAAGAACTTTTTGATGCCGCTCTTAATATTCTACCAGAAACCGATAGGGGAGCACAAATTATTGAAAGACTTGATGAAAAACGCCGTGTTCAATTTTTAAAAGCAATCCCGCATTTGAAAGAACGTTCAAAAACACTGTGCGAACTGATTGACAATGCCTCCTTCATTTTTACGCAACGACCTTTACAACTTAATGAAAAAGCTCAAATACTCTTAGATAAAAATGGACGAACCATTTTAAACGATCTTTATCTTGCTCTGAAAGCTTGCCCCTCTTGGGATACAAAAACTCTAGATGAAACACTTCGCTCTTGTGTACAAACACAGAATCTCAAATTTGGATCTATCGCCCAACCACTTCGCGCAGCTCTTACAGGATGTGCAACATCACCAGGTGTTTTGGATGTTCTTATTTTATTAGGACGCGATGAATCCCTTCATCGCATCAAGGACCAACTTATCACAACAATATGCCCATGATGGACACTGAGTATATTTCCTCAAATAAGGATCTATACAGATATCTCAACGTGCCCTAAAAGAGTTTTTTATGTTATATCATTGAAATACATTTCTTATTGAGTAATAATGATCAATAAGGAAATATTTTTAGATTGCATGTACTCACTTTTAGAGGCAATCTACCCTTAAATAAGTAAGAAAAGCTTCAGTTATACATCCCCCACTCTGATGAAGCAGAGTCTTAATTTTTAGAAGTGAAGGATCTGAAAGGAATACCGAATGTCTGAGAATAACGCATATATTATTGTGAATGATAAAAAAGTAGAGCTTCCCTTGCGTAAAGGCACGAGTGGACCTGAAGTCATTGAAATTGCTTCTCTCTATAAAAAAACCGATATTTTTACTTATGATCCTGGTTTTACTTCAACAGCTTCTTGTGAATCAAAAATTACTTATATCGATGGTGATAAAGGCATATTGCTTTATCGTGGTTATCCTATTGATCAATTGGCTGAAAAAGGAGACTTTCTCGAAAGTTGTTATCTTTTACTTTATGGTGAACTCCCAACACAGCAAGAAAAAAATGAATTTGATCGATGTATTATGCAGCATACCATGGTCCACGAACAATTTGCACGCTTCTTCCATGGCTTCCGTCGTGATTCTCATCCTATGGCCGTCATGGTTGCCTGCCTTGGCGCTATGTCTGCGTTCTATCACGACTCTATTGATATTACAGATCCTCAGCAGAGAATGATTGCTTCTGTTCGTCTTATCTCAAAAGTTCCAACGCTTGCTGCTATGGCCTATAAATACAGTATTGGACAAGCATTTGTTTATCCACGTAATGATCTTAGTTATGCTGCAAATTTCCTCCATATGTGCTTTGCTGTTCCTTGTGAAGAATATAAAACAAACCCTGTGCTTGCTCGGGCGATGGATCAAATCTTTACCCTTCATGCAGATCATGAACAAAATGCTTCTACATCTACGGTACGTCTTGCTGGATCCTCAGGTGCTAATCCGTTTGCCTGTATTGCAGCAGGTGTTGCATGCCTTTGGGGACCAGCACATGGTGGTGCCAATGAAGCATGCCTAAAAATGCTACAAGAAATAGGTTCTATTAAAAGAATTCCTGAATTTATTGCACGTGCAAAAGATAAAAATGATCCTTTCCGCCTTATGGGCTTTGGGCACCGTGTCTATAAAAATTATGATCCACGTGCAAAAATCATGCAAAAAACCTGTCATGAAGTTTTAAAAGAACTCAACATTCAAGATGACCCTCTTCTTGATATTGCAATAGAGCTTGAAAAAATTGCCTTAAGTGATGAATATTTTATTGAGAAAAAGCTTTATCCCAATGTTGATTTCTATTCCGGCATTACATTAAAAGCTCTAGGTTTTCCAACTGAAATGTTTACTGTCCTTTTTGCATTGGCGCGCAGTGTCGGGTGGGTGGCACAATGGAAAGAAATGATTGAAGACCCTGCACAAAAAATTGGTCGTCCTCGACAACTCTACACAGGCTATGCTATGCGTGACTATGTTCCTATAGATGAACGTGCAAATTAAAAAAAGAAATCAATAAAGCTTCAATTTACTGAAGCTTTATTGAGAGTAATCAAAAAACATCCTTTAAGAATTTTTATAAAACGTGATTTTAAAACTCTTTCTACAGAGATAACATCATCATAAAAATTTACTAAAAAATTCTAAGTTTTAGCTCTGTAAAGAAATTGAGAATACTCTTCTGCGAATTAGCCAAACATTTAGCAAAAAGAAATTGAAAATTTTACCTTATAATCCTTATTATCTTTAATGGAAATGTATTCCCTATTATTCCCCCATGTTTAAAAGCCTTATTACATATTAAAATCTAGCAATGTCAGAATTTTTCTTTCTATCTTCTTCAGATAAAATTGCAAAAAGCTTACATTAAGTGCTTCTCTAGTTAGAATAAAAACACTTTACATTTTGTCCTGTTAAAAGCTGAAATTTTCTTTGTATTTAAGTTGATAGTTTTTCTTTTAAAGATAAATTATTGATTTTTAAATAAAATTATTAAAAATCACCCTATAACCAATAAGAGGTGACTTTCTTTCCTATATTTTTTATTCCCATACTTTATAAAAAGAAATTATTTTTTTGATAATGATATTCAGCATAATGATAGCAAAATGAACACAGATAAATTTTTTACATTGCTCCAAAAGAGCTTACAGATTATAAAAATTCATGATGGTTTCATATTTGCCAGCTTATCTAATAGGAGAACATAATGAAATTATTAGCAGGAGCGCTTATAATAAGCGCGACACTGTTTACCCTATCGGCCAATTCTCAAACGCTGAAAATTGCAAGCGATGCTTCTTATCCGCCATTTAGTTATATTGACTCAAATAACAAACTGCAAGGGTTTGATATTGATATATCTTATGCGCTTTGTAAAAAAATGAATGTTGAATGTACTATTGTCACACAAGACTTTGAGGGGATGATTCCCGGTCTTCTTGCCAAAAAATATGATGCTATCGTTTCTTCCCTTTCTCCTACAAAAGAGCGCTTACAAAAAATTGATTTTACAGATCCTTACTACAACACAGCACTCGCTGTTATCGTTACCAAAAATTCGGAAATTAAAGAAATCTCAACACAAGCCTTTAGAGGTAAAAACCTTGGTGTACAATCAAATACAACACAAGCTGCATATGCGGAAGATCATTATGCCTCTGAAGGAGTTAATATCAAACTTTATCCTACAGCAACAGAAGTTAATCGTGATCTTTTAAGCCATCGGCTTGATATCATCATCTTTGATAAATTAAAAGCATTAAATTGGCTTGAAAATGAAGGAAAAGACTGCTGTCTCCTCTTGGGAACTCTAAAAGAAACAAATTTTCCTATTGCAATTGCACTCCGTCAAAATAATAATGATCTTAAAAACAGTTTTAATAAAGCAATAGAAGAAATCCGCGCCGATGGAACCTATGAGAAAATTATGAGAAAATATTTTACTTTCGATATCAATTAGATAGTACTATGAATTAAAACTCAATCTGTATATTTAAGGAGTATTTTTTAAATCTTTATTGGACATGCAGGTATAATTAGAAATTCGGCATTTTTATAAGAAAATTTACATTTATCAAAATAACTTTAATTGCTCCTTGAGAGCTAAACATTTTGTAGAATCTAATGACAACAATAAGGTTGTATTTTTACCGTATCAAAATCTAATTTTTTTTATGTTCAAATTTAATAGCCTTATTTTCAAGAAAAATCCTCAGTTTTTACTCATGAAATGATTCAAATCAATCATTTCGTGAAAATTAAGCTATCATACAAGCAATAAGATATTTATTCTTTTTTTATCAATAATGCCCAACATAATGATCTAAAATAAACATCAATAAATTTTTGAATTGCTCCCAAAAAGCTTACGGATTATAAAAACATAATGATTTCATATTGCCCGCTTATCCAATAGGAGAACATCATGAAACTATTAGCAGGAGCTCTTATAATAAGCGCCGCACTATTCACCCAATTGGCTGATGCGAAAACATTAAAAATTGCGAGTGAAGGCACCTATCCTCCCTTCAGTTATATTGACTCAAATAATAAATTGCAGGGACTTGATATTGATATATCTTATGCACTCTGTAAAAAAATGAATGTTGATTGTACTATTGTTACACAAGACTTCGAGGGAATGATCCCTGGACTTATTGCAAAAAAATATGATGCTATCATTGCTTCCCTCTCTCTCACACAAGAGCGTTTACAAAAAATTGACTTTACAGATCCTTACTACGATACAGCACTGGCTGTTATTGTTACCAAAGCTTCGGGAATTAAAGAAATCTCGACAAAAGACTTTAGAGGTAAAAATCTTGGTGTGCAATCAAATACAACACAAGCTTTCTATGCAGAAGATCATTTTGCCTCTGAAGAGGTGAAAATAAAACTCTATCCTTCCACAATAGAAGTGAATCGTGATCTTTTAAATCATCGACTTGATGTGATTATTGTTGATAAATTACAAGCATTAAATTGGCTTAAAAATGAAGGAAAAGATTGTTGTCTCCTCTTGGGAACTCTAGAAGAAACAAGATTTCCTGTTGCAATTGCAGTCCGTCAAAATAATAATGATCTTAAAAATAAGTTCAATGAAGCAATAAAAGAAATCCGTTTGGATGGAACTTATGAAAAAATTATGAGAAAATATTTTACAAGTGATGTTTATTAAATATCAATATGATATTTAATAAAACCCGTTGGTTATTGCTAAAAAATATTATCTAACTCTTTCATGAGGAATATAAGAATGATTGAAAATTTAGCATTGCTATCATTTAGCAATGGTGGATGGGGAGCAGTTATACTTTCCAGTGCAGGAATGACTTTGTCATTGGCATTATGTTGTGGACTTCTAGGATTTCCTCTAGGACTTCTCAATGCAGTAATGATTCGATCCAATATTAAGATGGCCAAAGCTATGGCACGCCTCTTTTCAACGATATTTCGTGGGCTACCAGAGCTTTTAACTTTGTTTTTAGTTTACTACGGATTACAAAGCCTTATTCAAAATTTATTTGACTATTTTAGTTTTGAAATCATGTTCAGTATCAATGCTTTTGTTGCTGGTGTTCTTGCCCTTAGTATGGTTCTTGCAGCTTTTTCTTGTGAAGTTTGGCTTGGAGCATTTAATATTTTTGATAAAGGTCAATATGAAGCAGCTAAAGCTTTAGGGCTTTCACGGTCAACCACATTTTTTCGTATTGTCTTCCCTCAGCTCATCCGAAATGCCTTGCCAGGACTTTCTAATAATTGGCTTACTTTACTGAAAGATACATCCCTTGTTTCTACCATCGCGCTTGTTGACCTCATGCGACAAACGAATCTAGCTGTCGCTGCTACCAATAAACCCATGCTATTTTATTTTGTAGCATGCTTACTCTATTTGTTATTTTCAGCGGTTTTTACTGCAATCTTACGCTATTTGGAAACATACACTCAAATAGGCTATAAAAAGGTGCTAGGTCAATGATTCCTGAGTGGCTTTATTTTCTTTTTAATCCTGATCTTTTAAGTCATTATGGACCAAAATTTATTAATGGCTTTATTGTTACTGTTGAACTTGTTTCTATTTCTTGTTCTCTAGGACTTTTTCTTGGTATGCTTATCGCTTTTGCACGTCTATCAGAGAATACATTTTTACAATATTTTGCAAATGCTTATGTCTATTTTTTCCGTGGCTCTCCTTTATTAGCTCAACTCTTTCTTTTTTATTATGGGCTTGGTTCAATGAACAGTTTTTGGCAACAAGTGGGGCTATGGTGGTTTTTTCAAAACGCGTGGTATTGTTGTCTTTTTATTTTTACACTCAATTCTGCTGCCTATCAATCTGAGATCTTTAAAGGAAGTTTTCTATCCGTAACAACTGGACAACGCGAAGCATCAAAAGCTTTAGGTTTAAGCAACTCTGTCACATTTTTTAGAGTTATTCTTCCACAAGCAATGATTGTAGCATTACGCCCCCTAGGAAATGAGTTGATTTTAATGATTAAATCCAGTGCTGTTGCCTCACTTATTACTGTTTATGATTTAATGGGGGTTGCTAAACTCGCTTATTCACGGACTTTCGATTTTCAAGTTTACGTTTGGGCTGCTCTTATCTATCTCTTTATCGTTGAACTCATTCATCGTTTTATTGTTTTTATCGAGCAGCGCCTCACTCGATATTTACGGTAAATAAAATGATCATAAAAAACTTTACCAAACCAAAATGTTGAATTAATCAAGTTCTTCATCAATGAAAGAATAAAATAAGATGAATTTGAAAAATAATAAATCGATCTCTCCCAGTAAAAAACCAGTGATCTCTATTCGAAATCTAAATAAATGGTATGGAAACTTTCAGGTCCTACATGATATCAACTTTAATGTTCAAGCTGGTGAACATATCGTTATTTGTGGACCATCCGGATCAGGAAAATCAACGTTAATTCGTTGCATTAATCAATTAGAACAAGCACAAAAAGGTTCAATCTGTATCCATAACGTTGATATCCATACTGCACCTATACAACAGCAAAAAAATGTTCTTCGTAAGATAGGAATGGTCTTTCAGAACTTTAATTTATTTCCCCACATGAGCGTTATACAAAATTGTATTTTAGCACCTATGACAGTTCAGGGACTTTCCAAACAACAAGCAAAAGAACGGGCAATTCGTTACTTAACGCATGTTGGTATTGAAAAACACTGTGAAAAATATCCTTTACAACTTTCTGGTGGGCAACAACAACGTGTTGCGATTGCCCGTGCACTTTGTATGGAACCTGAAGTCATGCTTTTTGATGAACCAACCTCTGCTCTTGATCCAGAAAGTGTGGGAGAAGTTTTGGAAGTGATGGCTCGATTGGCCGATACAGGGATCACAATGCTTTGTGTTACCCATGAAATGGGCTTCGCACGTAAAGTCTCAGAAAGAATACTCTTTCTAGAAAATGGAAAAATTGTTGAAGATGCAGCCTCTGAAGAATTTTTTACCAATCCTAAAAGCCAACGTGCTTGTAATTTTCTTGCTAAAATTAAATATTAATCATTAAAATATTGCTTTATTTATACAATTTTATTCCTGCTTTTTAAAATAGTGATAATTGTTTGTGCGCCAACAACCCCCGATGGTACTTCAGTTTTCATTTTCTGTTCTACCATCTCAAAGGAATCAAGTTGTGCCTGTCGCAATAAAGGATTAGCCAAAAGTTGTTCTACCTGTCTTGCTAACATGCCAGGACGGATTAATTCATTCAAATATTCCGAAACAATAGGCTTATCAGCAATAATATTTGGAAGAGCAGCACTCCATAACATCATTTTAGGAAAAATAAATAATTTAGAAAAGAAATCAAGTTTATAGCAAAGAACCATAGGAACTTTTGCTAAGGCTAATTCAAGTGAAACAGTTCCATGTGCAGCAAGAGCAACATCTGCTTGTGCAAAAGCACGCCATTTTTCATCTTCACCAACTACAATTTCTATCTTGCTTTTCCAGCCCTGCACAAAGTCCCGGATTCTATCTACCAAATGAGGTAAGGTTGGTAAAATAATACGTAAATGAGGAATACGTTGTACAAGAATCTCTACTGTTTCTCGAAAAATAGGCATTAAGGAACGAATTTCTGAATTGCGTGATCCTGGCAAAATAACTAATGTAGGCGATAATGTTTGTGTATCGATCAAATTTCTTTGTTCTAATTGGCTTTTTTTTTCTGACTGAATTCTCAAAAGGGGAGGATATGTCAAAAGACGATGTCCAACATAAGTCGTGGCAGGGCCTCCCAAATCTTGCATAATCTTTTCTTCAAAAGGAAAAACCGCTAAAACATGATCAACAAATCCACACATAGCTTTTGCACGCTCTGGCCTCCATGCCCAAACGGTTGGTGCAATATATTTAATGATAGGAATAGAAGGCGCTAAAGCACGTACCTTTTTTGCAATACGATGCGTGAAATCAGGACTATCAATAATAATTAAACAATCAGGTTGTTCTTGTGCAATAAATTTGGATAAATTGCGAATATGTAGCAACAACAATGGTAGTTTTTTCAACACCTCCTTTAAACCTATTAAAGCAATATCATGGGAATCAAAAAAGCTTTTTAAGCCTAATGCCTTTAAATGGCTCCCCCCAACACCAATCAAATGAATATTGCATCCTATCTGTTGTAATAAACAAGAAATTAGATCGGCCCCAAGTAAATCACCAGATTCCTCACCTGAAACCACTGCAATCTTTAAGAAACAATTATTCATGACCAAACTTTTCAAATGTCTCTATAAATAAAGAATATTTGTTGGCTTTTTCTATTGTTGTTTTCACCGATAATATTAGACTTCTATTTGCCTCCACCGCAACACCAGATAAACCACTCTTTGCAATATTCATTATTGTCGCGGGCCCAATTGATGGCAAATCAACGCGATTATCCTGTTGTGGTTTTGCGCATTTTACAAGAATGCCACCTTTAAGGGGAATTTGCCCTCTTTCTCGCATTTCACAAATACGCCACAACATATTATCAGTTCCCTCAGCGCCCTCTAGAGCAACCACCCTTCCTTGAACAACGACAACGGCTTGCCCGATATCTAATTGACCTAAAAGCTTTGCTGCTTCTACTGCTAAAAAAATATCTTTTTTCTCTTTTGGAGTAGCGCGCCGTACTGTTAAATTAAATTCTATGGGAGCTAAAAGATCTGGGACTATTTCGTGAGCACCGATAACACAAAAACCGTGTGCTTCAATAACCCGTATAAAAGCTTTTAATAACGCATCGTCTCCCCTCTTCAAAGCTCCGATTAAATTAGGAAGAGCTAAAAATGTTGTCCAGTCCAGTCGCAATTGTTTAAGAAGTGGACGCTTTTTCACACCACCTGCCAAAACAACATTATATACACCAGCCTCTTTTAAAATTTTAACGAGTCGTGCTAACTCTACAATTGATAGCTCGCAATGCTCATAGCGATAAAGAACAGAATCTGCCTCACCATGCAAAAGCACAAGAAAAGGATTTTCTCCATTCTTCTCAAGAGTCTGCGCAACAGTAATCGGTAGAACACCATTTCCTGCTATAATAGCAGTACGGCCGGAAAGAAAACTTCTGGCTCCCCAAATAGGCATTTTTAATCCTTATGTTCTTTTATTCTAACACCTTCAAATTTTGGTGTACAATAAAAACGCTTTCCTTCTTCTTTAATAAAATTAACAACTTCAGAAACAGACTGAGAAGAAGAATAGAAAGAAGCAACATCACTGACACGCTCTTTAAATGGTTTGCTATGATCAAAAAGCATAGCAACCGCATGACGGAGTGCATGAATATCTTGACGCTCAAGTCCTGCACGCTTCATACCAATAATATTGAGTCCAGCAAGTTTTGCCTGCACACCAACAGCTGTTCCATAAGGTATCAGATCACCAACCAGTGCAGATACGCCGCCGATAAATGCATGATGTCCAACACGAACAAATTGATGAACAGCAGCACCACCACCAATAATCACATAATCACCAATAGTAACATGACCAGCAATCATTGCGTTATTGGCAAATGTTACATGATTGCCTACATAACAATCGTGAGCGATATGCGCATAACAAAAAAATTGGCAATTATCACCAACAACTGTCATTCCTACACTCGAATCGGAGCCCCTATGCATTGTTACACCTTCACGAATCGTACAATTCTTACCAATAAAAAGAGTTGTAGCCCCTCCTTTATGTTTATTATTTTGCGGATCTGCCCCCAAAACGGCATGAGAAAATACTTTACTCTTGGCTCCTAACGTTGTCTTTCCCATTATTACAACATGACTTGTCAAACTACATTCATCACCAATAACAGCCTCTGAACTAATATGGCAAAATGGTCCAACGCGTACATTCTCACCAAGCTGCGCTCCCTTCTCAACAAGAGCAGTTGGATGGATTTTCGTACCGGACATTTTTAAATTCCCATCAAATATCGTTTATTCTTCTTCGACAATCATCGCAGCAATTTCTGCTTCAGCGACGCGGACATCTTCTACTTTTGCAACACATGAAAAACGTCTCATACCAGATCTTTTTTTCAAAAGCTGAACATGAATCTTGAGCTGATCACCAGGCATAACCGGCTTACGAAATTTCGCATTATCAACCGTCATAAGGTAAACTAAATTTGTTTGCTTATTGCCTAAATTTAAAAGCGCTATTGCTCCTGCCGTTTGTGCCATAGCTTCTAAAATCAAAACTCCAGGCATAACAGGCTTTGAGGGAAAATGTCCCATAAAATGTGGCTCGTTAATCGTTATATTTTTAATACCAATCGCTTCTTGTTCACCATCAATATCAATTATACGATCAATTAATAAAAATGGATAACGGTGCGGTAATATTGATAATAGTTTTTCAATATCGACAGTCTCTAAGTTTTTAGTTTTTTCACTGCTGATCATATCAGCGTTTCTCCTTTTTAACTTTTCCCATACTGCGCAAGGCCGCTACTTCACGAAACCATTGTTTAAATGGTCGCGCTGGACTACCTCCCCATTTTTCGCCATCCGGAATGTCATTCATAACACCACTACGAGCAGCAATCTGAACAGATTTACCTATTATGATGTGATCAGCTACTCCCACACTTCCGCCAAGCTGAGACATATCCCCTATAGATGTACTTCCCGCAATGCCACATTGAGCGGCAATAAGACAATAGCGGCCAATTTTTACATTGTGGGCAATTTGTACAAGATTATCAATCTTGCTTCCTTCACCAATAACAGTATCTTGAAATGTCCCACGATCAATTGTCGTGTTCGCACCAACTTCTACACCATCCTCAATAATAACGCGACCAAGCTGTGGAATTTTCTCGATTCCAGAAACGCCCCCAACATAACCAAAACCATCTTGCCCAATGCAAACACCAGGATAAAGCTGAACCTTATCACCTATTATAGAACACTGAACTGTTACCTTAGGAGCAATATAGCAGTCACATCCAATACGGCAATTTTCACCGATAACAGCTGTGGATGAAATAAGAGTTCCTGCTCCAATCTCAACATTTTTACCAATAACAGCTCCCGCTTCAATACACACATCATGTGCCAACTTAGCCGTTGGATGAATATGCGCATGCGATGAAATCCCCTTCTGCCCCAACCAAGGCATTGGCTTGACAGAATCTGGAAACAAAATACGACCAATCTGAGCAAAGTCACGCTGTGGTGTGGATGTCACCAAAATTGCCATAGTCTCGGGAACTTTAAAAACAATCTCATTCGTACACAAAACAGCAACAGCAGAACTGTCCAGTAAAGCATCAGAAAACTTCCGATGCTCTACAAAAACAAGCGAACCTTCCACAGCACTCTCAAGTGAAGAAAGAGTATTGATAACTTTATGAGAAAACTCTGGATTAAGAAGCTTTGCACCCGTCAACTCAGCAGCATTTGCAACTGTCAATCGTCGGGACGGCGTAAAAAAAAATGTATCCGCCATCAAAACACTTTCTCTCCCAGCTTAAGCTATTCTCTTCAAGTTTTTCCTTCTTAAAATCGCTCAAATCAGAACTTCGTAGAAATACCAAAGTTCAATTGTTGCAAACGATCACCTTCCTGCTTCGTTATTGGCCAAGCATAATCAAAACGCAAAGGACCAAACGGAGAATCCCACATCAAACTCACACCTGCAGATGAACGCCAAGCACTTTTTGTATT
This sequence comes from Bartonella sp. AP88XZML, assembly GCF_042195565.1. NCBI lineage: Bacteria > Pseudomonadati > Pseudomonadota > Alphaproteobacteria > Hyphomicrobiales > Bartonellaceae > Bartonella > Bartonella sp. AP88XZML. The sequence goes on from NZ_JBHIOQ010000106.1 coordinate 45,594, forward strand.
GGTAACAGACGGTTCACCCTTAAAAACGGCTTTATAATTATTGCCATAAAGCGTGGCAATATCCGCAAATAAAGCACCGCGCAACCCAAATCCTTCAGGCACGACAGGGATAGGGAACTGTACTTCAGCAGTCGCATTCATATATGTCGTTCCCCCCAAGAAATAAACCTCACCCTTACTGGAAACCTGACGCGGACCTATTCCATTATATTTGAACCCTCGAATCATATCAGAATTTACTTTAAACATATCGAAAATACGAACACCATCTCGGCCCATTCCGTGGATATAACCACCCCCAAAGGAAAGCAAACCAACGATATCCTTCTGGTCAGAAAGAGTCTTGTACATCATCGCCTTACCCGTGGTCTTCAAGAACTTTGCACTCCCACCAAGCCCTGCATATTCCTGAAGCAGATGCACGTACCACCCATCATGAGGGGATCTCACATCATCAATCGTATTATAGGTGAAACCATAACTAATTGATGAACGTTTCCAAGGGCTGTGTTTTGCAGCTTGAACAATCGCACCAGAATATTTCCCATATAATTCTATTATGTCACTCTCTTTGTCAAAATCATACTCTCCGCCAAAATCATATTCTTCCTGCACATAAGAATAAGCTACATTAGCAGATAATTGATTATTAATAGGTAACGAAAACCGCAGCGACCCACCTGTCTGCCGTACATCATAGGCTTTATCAGCACGATAAGTACTACGAAAAACATCAACGCCAGCAGATAAACGATACCCTAAGAAATAAGGATCAACAAATGATAAATTATAATTACGAGATTTTTCTTGCCCCGCACCTAATCCTAAACGAACATATTGACCACGTCCCCCAAGATTACGTTCAGTAACAGAAACTTCAAGTGACATACCAGGACTTGTTCCCCCTGTTGTATACCCTCCAGAAAGAGAGAGATCTCCTGTTGAAGCTTCAACGACATCTATTACCAAAACAACTTGGTCAGATTGATCTGTAGGAACCATTGAAATATTAACGGCTTTGAAGAAACCTAAACTTTCTAGACGACGTTTTGCCCGCTGTAATAAAGTTTGATTGTAAGCATCTCCTTCGTTTAAATCAATCTCACGGCGAATGACGTAATCACGCGTTTTCTCATTGCCACGTATATCAATACGTTGAATATAAGCACGTGTACCCTGTTCAATATTATATAAAATTGAAATTGTATGATTTGCTAAATTACGATTTCCCCGCGGTTCAACTTTAGCAAAAGCATATCCCGAATCAGCAACTTTGTTATTAATAGTTGCAACAGACTGTTCAATATCTTCTGCACTATAAACATTACCTGGCTGGGTTTTAAGTATCCTTTTCACAGATTGAACGTCAATTCCATCAACATCACTTTCAACCTGAATATCGCTAATTTTATAGAGTGCACCCTCATCAAGAACGAAAGAAATTTTATACGTATTGCTTGCTGCATCAAAAGTTGCTTTAGAAGAGACTACACGAAAATCTGCATAACCACGGTTATAATAAAAGCGACGTAAAGCTTCTTCATCAACAGCGAGGCGCTCTTCACTGTAAACATCACCTCCCAACAACTTCGAAAAAATTCCTGAAGTTTTTGTTGAAATCACATCACGCAAACGGCGACTTCCAAAGACACTATTGCCCTTAAAAGTGATATCACCAATCTTTGTTTTTTTCCCTTCAACGACATTAAATACCACATTAACCCGCCCTTTTCCAAGGTTAATCGTTTGAACGTTAACAGTGATATTATTACGACCAAGAGTTTTATAAGCCTCACGAATTGTATTTATATCAGCAGAAAGCTTCGCAGAATTAAAAGGCTCATTCGGTTTTAAAGAAATAAACCGCTTAAGATCTGGGTCTTTAAAAGATTTATTTCCTTGAAACAATATTTGATTGACAACCTCATATTCTTTTACGAATACAACCAATTTATCACCCACCGGATTTATTTTAACATCATAAAATAAACCCAATTCGAAAAGGTTCTTCACAGCACTATCAACATCACCACTGGAAACACCTTGCCCAACCTTAATCCCCATATTGTCTCGAATCGCCTGAGAACTTACAAACTTATTCCCACGAACCTCAATAGAGCGGACTACAGACGCTTGTATTTCTCCGACCGCAGCAATTGACATAAAAACCGTTGCTGGGGCAATCATCCCCATCTTTAACACCAATACAGATGCTGCATTTAAAAACTTTGAATTCGTAGTCATTGGCTTTTTTACCTTACTCTCGTTCCTTAGACATGATGCCTTAAAAAGCTAACTGCCATAACAACCTTTTTACAGCGAGACTTTTCATTCCTTAATTACTCATTATAATGTATAATGCCACAACATTTTGTAGACATGGTAAACAACCTTCAATTTGTTTTTGCTATTATTACTTAATTTATAAAGCGTTTTCCATAATTTAATTAGCTAAACCAACAAAAATAATCATTAAAAAAGACAAAGATCATAAAAAGGAAAAGAATGGAAAAACCTAAACGAAAAACGATTCCCTGAATTTTAGCAGATATTTTCCTCCCAGTAATGACCTCAATGACATGCAATAAAAGATGCCCACCGTCAAGCGGTAGAATCGGAAAAAGGTTAATAAGCCCAACACTTATTGAAAGAAAAGCTGCTAAATTCAATAAAGAGATAAAACCTGTCTCGCTCACTTTCCAAGCAATTTTAACGGTTTTAGAAGGTCCACTTAGCCGACAACGATCCTCTTTGCCTCCTATTAAACGACTCATAAAAAGAACGGTTTGAGTGGCGATAAACACAGTACGGTCTGACGCTTTTCTTACAGCTGTTACAAAACCATAGCGAATATGTTTTATATAAGTTGGATCTAAACGTGCAGGATTATTTAAATCAACAGGAACACCTACACCTATCATAGCACTTCGTGTTCGATTACCAAATCCATCATCTCGCTCAACGACTTTCGGGGTAATCATCGTTGTAAAGAATCGCCCCATGCGTTCTATTTTAAACTCTATGGGTTCTCTTCCGTGAAAAGCTACATAATTCATCAAATCTTCAAAGCTTTCAACCCGTCGCCCATCCATTTCAACAAAACGATCACCTAATTCCAAACCGGATTGAAGAGCAGGGCTATCTTTTACCAAAGAACCAACAACGGGCTCAATGGCTACACGACCATAGATAAAGAAAAAAAATGTTAGAATAACAACAGTAAAAAGGGCATTGAAGAAAGGACCGGCAAAAACAGTTGCTGCTTTTTTCCAAGCATGCGCACTAGCAAATGAACCATCAACAATCAGAGATGATTGGGATGATTCCGTATCGATTTTTTCCTCATCCCCAACAAATTTTACATAACCTCCTAAGGGGATAAGTGCTAAACGCCACTTCGTGCCATGCTTATCTGTATAACTCGCTATTTCTGGTCCAAATCCAAGCGAAAAAATTAACGCCTTAATACCACACCACCGACCAATGAGATAGTGCCCAAATTCGTGCACAAAAATGATAATCATAATGATGAAAAGAATACTCAAACTTCTTAAAAGAAAATCACCCATAGTGACGATATGATTTAAAAGTTCCAAACTATCTTCTCCCAATTAGATCATACTAAAAAGATTAAAAGGCGCATCCATATCAGACATAAATGAACCAATTAAATAAAGAAGAAAAGCTGCCCCTACCAATCCATCTATACGATCCATAAAACCACCATGTCCAGGCAATAAAGAACTAGAATCTTTAACAGAAAACCGTCTTTTGAGCCATGATTGCCCTAAATCACTCAATTGTGAAACAATTGACAAAACAAGTGTAAGGAGTGGCACAAAAAAACTGGCTAAATTTATATCAAAAAATCCAAAAGCAACCCATATACCACCGAAAACTCCGACAAATGTACCACCAAGTGCTCCTGACCATGTTTTATTAGGAGAAAATTGTGGTGCTAATTTAGGGCCCCCTAATGCACGTCCGATAAAATAACCACCAATATCTGTTCCCCACACTATCGTAAATAAGAAAATAACAACTTGGAACCCCAACATTTCATGATCCCGTAGAAAGCATAAAGCAACAACAGGAAAAGATGCATATAAAAAACCACAAAAAACCCAACCACTCTTTTTTATAGATATAATAGCTAATACTGTAGCTAAAACGATTAAAACACAAAAAATCAATGAAGCAGATACACTCAACACTAAAAAAAAGCCAAAGATTAAATAAAAGATACTTGCTAATATTTTTTGTAAAATACACCATTTCTCTTTAGTAATACTCATCCACTCATAAAGAACAAAACCGCCAATACACCATACAAATAAAAAAAAGAAGTTTCCTCCCAACCATGTTAGATACAACGCAATAATGCCAAAAACAAAAGCTGTCAGAATACGATAAACCAAATTAGACAAAACAACATCCAAACAATAAAAATAGAAAATACAAGCTCTAAAATTAACGCAAGAAAAACTCCCCTACGCAGTATTTTTATCTCATACCTGTATAATTTCTCTTATAATTTATCATAAATAATTCAGTCTACTAAGATAGCGCTTATGAAACTAATAATCAATGAAAACAGCTTCAAAAATCTCCGTCAAAATTATAAAATATTTTTTTAATATTTTCTCAAATATAAAATGAAAAAGCAGTTACCTCTGCCCCATACAAATTAACTAATATAGGTTTCGTATAAAAACACTTTTCTATCAACTATTCGTCATTAAAAAACGAATTACGCCACATAACATCTGCTTGATCAATTATACTCACATGTTTTATAATGAGAAATAAGAGAAAGGTTAGGCTTGTTTTTTGCATTATATTCTTTCCCCAACCTTCATCTTAGAATATTTGAATAATTTCTAATAATGCTTTCATTATGCATTTTAACAAAGACGTGCTCAACTAAAAAACCGCACCATGCTGTTAAATAGTGTCTCCCAGCAAAGGGCATGATTTATCACGCAGACTAAAAAATAAAAACATCTGCCCTTTCAAATCAGTCTCTCCCATATCAAAATGATAGAACACCTTCCTGCATCACACCTTGCTACCACAGAGCACACCACTCCCCACAATTATCCCTAGAAACAATTTACAGGCTGGGAGTAAATATCCTTTTTCTAGTGACAAAATCGTCTTAAACGTGCATAATTTCAGATTCTTTTACGGCTAAAATTTTATCAATATCAGCAATAGTTTCATCCGTGAGTTTTTGAACTTTTTCAGACAAACTATGGGCTTCATCTTGTCCAATTTCACCATCTTTTTCTAACTTTTTCAAATTGTCCAGACCATCCCGACGAACATGACGTGTAGCAACACGCGCTTGCTCTGCATAGTGATGCGCAATTTTTACAAGTTCTTTACGGCGCTCTTCATTCAATTCAGGCAAAGGAATACGTAGATTCGTACCATCAGTTATGGGATTTAAACCAAGACCAGAATCGCGAATAGCGCGCTCTACAGCTCCGACCATCGTTTTATCCCATACAGAAACAGAAAGCATCCGAGGTTCGGGAACAGAAATATTAGCAACCTGATTTATATGCACAACAGAACCATAAGATTCAACGGTCAACGGTTCTAATAAACTGGCCGATGCACGTCCAGTCCGCAAACCACCTAATTCATGTTTAAAAGCCGTAATGGCACCATCCATGCGACGTTTCAGATCATCCATAATTGATGTAACATTCATATTTCTGTCTCCTTCAATTGTCCTTTGAAGCTTACCCTTATTCCGATACTATTGTAAAGCGTCCTGTTCCATTCAAGACCTTAGCCAAACCGCCTTTTTCATGAATGGAATACACAATAATCGGTACATTGTTCTCACGTGCTAAAGTGACCGCCGTTGAATCCATAACAGATAATCCCCATTGCAAAACTTCAACATGTGTTAATTGGTCAAAACGCTTAGCCGTAGGGTCTATTTTTGGATCTGCTGAATAAATACCATCAACTTGTGTTCCTTTAAGAAGGACATCCGCACCAATTTCTGCTGCACGTAAAGTAGCAGCAGAATCAGTGGTAAAAAATGGATTTCCTGTACCACCTGCAAAAATAACAACTTTTCCCTGATTCATATAAGCTATTGCTTTACGTTGCGAGAAGCTTTCACAAATTTGTGGCATAGCAATCGCAGAGAGTACAACAGTTTCAACCCCTAATTTTGTCAAAGATGTTCGCAATGCTAAAGAGTTAATAGCAGTTGCAAGCATTCCCATATGATCACCTGTCACTCGGTCCCCACCATGCGAAGCAACAGCAACGCCACGAAAAATATTTCCCCCACCGATAACAACCGCAACTTCTATCCCCATTGTGCGCACTTCTGCAATATCAGCGGCAATACGGTCTACAACAGAAACATCAATGCCAAAATTCTGCCCTCCCATAAGAGCTTCACCAGAAGCCTTTAAAAGAATACGTTTATACGGAAGTGCTAATGCCATTAATAATCTCCCCAAAAGCCCATTTACTTTTTGCTTTTGACATCACGAAGGGCACCACTTTTTTCACGTGACGCCCTCTCAACAATTACATTTTTCCCCTCAGAGATTCTACAACCAACGATATGACTTTAAATCTCTGTTCAAGAGTTTGCAATAACTAGCCTTTTACAGCAGCAGCAACCTCTGCAGCAAAATCAGACTCCTCTTTTTCCACACCTTCACCTAATGCAAAACGAATAAAGCCTATAATTTTTGCTGGAGCACCTATTGATTTCTCAGCATCCTTTAAAGCAGCCTCAACAGTTATATCAGGATTCATAACAAAAGCTTGAGAAAGCAAAACAACCTCTTCAAAAAACTTACGCATACGCCCTTCTACCATTTTTTCAATGATATTTTCAGGTTTTCCAGACTGACGTGCTTGATCTGAAAAAATTGCTTTTTCACGTTCAACAGCAGCAGCATCAACATCTTGTGCTGTAAGTGCTAATGGATTGGTTGCCGCAATATGCATCGCGACCTGCCGACCAAAAGCAAGAGCAGCCTCTTTATTTCCTGTTGTTTCAATCGCAACCAAAACACCAAGTTTTCCAAGCCCATCAGCCACACTATTGTGTATATAAGTCGCAACAACACCATTCTCAACAGACAATTTAGCGGAACGACGAAATGTCATATTTTCGCCAATTGTACCAATTGCATCTTTAATCGTAAGCTCTACAGTCTTCTCAGAACCTGGATAAAGAGAAACAGAAACAGATTCAACATCCCCTGACGTATCTAAGGCAGCAGTTGCTACTTTACGCACGATGTCTTGGAATCCATCATTGCGTGCAACAAAATCTGTTTCAGAATTAATCTCAACCAAAACTGCATGTGAATCTTTTGATACGACTCCGATTAATCCCTCAGCTGCTGTACGACCAGCCTTTTTATCTGCTTTAGCTATTCCTTTTTTACGAAGCCAATCAACAGCAGCTTCCATATCACCATTGGTCTCTGCTAGGGCGGCTTTACAGTCCATCATACCAGCGCCAGATAGTTCTCGAAGTTCTTTTACTTGTGCAGCAGTAATGCTCATATTTGCCTCTTTATTTTGTAACAGTGAAAGCGTGCAAAATCCCTCTGCACGCCTATAACTTCTTCTTTAGACAATAAAAGTACCTTAATTAGGCATTTTATATTATTCAGAAACTTCTGAAACTGCATTTTCTTCCAAAATAGGCTCCACAGGTGCATCAACTTGAGCTCCTAAATCGATACCCATTGCTCCTTGCTGGCGTGCAATACCATCAAGAGCAGCACGGGCAAAAAGATCGCAATAAAGAGAAATTGCACGTGAAGCATCGTCATTACCTGGTATTGGATGTGTTACGTCATCGGGATCACAATTGGTATCAATAATAGCAATCACTGGAATACCTAAACGTTTTGCTTCTTGGAGTGCAATATTTTCTTTATTCGTATCGATAACAAAGATAAGATCTGGAACAGAACCCATATCTTTAATACCACCAAGCGCACGATTAAGCTTTTCACGATCACGTTCAAGATTTAAACGTTCCTTTTTAGTAAAGCCTTGCGCTTCAGCAGCAAGAATTTTATCAAGCTTCCGCAAACGATGGATCGAATTGGAAATCGTTTTCCAGTTTGTGAGCATGCCGCCAAGCCAACGTGCATTAACGTAATACTGAGCGGAACGATTCGCCGCATCTGCGATAATGTCAGATGCTTGCCGTTTCGTACCAACAAAGAGAATACGACCACCACGCGCTACAGTATCTGAAACAAGTTTAAGTGCTTGGTGTAAAAGTGGAACGGTCTGAGCAAGGTCAATAATATGGATATTATTACGCTGACCATAAATATAGGGAGTCATTTTGGGATTCCAGCGATGAGTCTGGTGACCAAAATGCACACCAGCTTCTAAAAGCTGGTGCATAGTAAAATCGGGTAGTGCCATAAATCTTATCCTTTCCGGTTCAACCTCCGCGGAAAAAGCAGGAAGACCTGCTACCGGCGGATGCTTGCTAGAAGTTTCTCACAGATCATTTGCAAACACCCAGACTCCGCGTGTGGAATAGCGCAAACATACTAATATTTGATTCTTTTTCAAGTTATTTTCTTTAATCATTTAATATTTGCATTTTCACATTGATTAAGATCTTTTCCAAGTTCCAAGAATTCGAGACTGTTCAATTTTGCACGCACTGAAAAAGTTCCATAATCTATATGAAGATCACGCATGACACCATTCTCATGTAAGAGAAAACTGCTACGATAAACCGGCAAACCATCTTTATTTTCTCCATCATCAAAATAAGAAATTGTAACAGGCCAATATTCTTCTTCATCCAATTTTCTTACTTTTTCCGTTTCGCTATCAGATAAAAGCGTCTTCTTTTCCCCTATGACGATACTTTCTTTTATAACTTTATCTGCTTTATTTGTCCCATCAAATACAGTAACATTGTAAAAATGATCTCCTGCTTTTGCATGGCGGATAATATTTTTTAGTTGCATCATTGGAAATTCAGCCATTGCAAGCTTATACTCTTTTTCCTTTGGCTTTTTTAAGGTAACTGTAATACCATCTTGCGTACGCTCCGCAACTCCCTCGGCACGATGCACAACCTCTTCTCCCTCTTGATCTGTAATATTAAAACGAAATGTACGGCTGTCTCCTGTTTCATAACTCGTCGTCTGTTGATCCGTCAAACGTACTGGCATATCTTCAATGTAAACACGGCTAATGAAACGAAAACGTGTGCTATAGCCTTGGCATGCCGAACCAGCAAGCTCGTAAACCATTCGTCCTGACATCGCAGAAATTGTCATTTCATGAGAAACACTATCGAGATGAAAATCATAAATTGCTCGATGAGGCACAATAAAAATGGGCTCTTCAGCTCTCGCAGTACATAAAAAAACAATATATAAAACTATTATAAATAATGATCTAATCATTCCCAACTTCCGAACTTTATCCCCGTTGCATAACATCATACAATAAGGCAAAAAAGGCTAATTTCTCAATTAACCACACATTTTCTTAAATCAAAAAATAGATTATGCAATGAATATATTATAAAGCAGCTATGGAGTTAAAATTATGACCAATATGATTGAAAAAAACTTAGAAAAATTCGGGATCACTCTTCCTGAAGTAATCTCCCCCCTTGCCAATTACATCACCACTTCACAAAGTGGCAATCAACTCTTTATTTCTGGGCAACTTCCTCTTATTAATGGAAAACCAATAGCCATCGGTAAAGTTGGTGCAACTGTGAATACCGAACAAGCCCAAAAAGCATCTGAAGCTTGCGCTCTCAATATTCTCGCGCAACTCAAGGCAACTCTGGGTGACTTAAATAAAATAAAACGTGTGGTCAAAATTACTGTTTTTGTGGCTGTAGATTCTCATTTTACCGATATTCCTTTTGTTGCCAATGGAGCTTCTAATTTATTCGTCAATATCCTTGGTGAAATTGGAAAACACGCCCGTTCTGCTATTGGTGTTGCCTCTCTTCCTATGGATGTTCCTGTAGAAGTTGAAGCCATCATAGAAATCTAAACCTTCATTAAGACAGTGCATTATCCTAAATATAACTGAAGTCAAAATACTTCTTTGTCTTACACTCTGATAAACCTTGCATTTTTTCGTTTTTAAATTAGAATCTTAAACTTACGATAAAAGGAAATATTTGTATGAAACAAGCTTATGACAATAACAATATTTTTGCTAAATTGATTCGCAATGAAATCCCTTCTGTTCGTGTCTACGAAGATGATGATGTTATTGGATTTATGGATATCATGCCACAGGCACAAGGTCATACGCTGGTCATTCCTAAAAAAGGCTCTAGAAACTTACTTGATGCAGATCCTGAAACATTATTTCCTGTTATTAAAGCTGTTCAAAAAATTGCAAATGCTGTCAAAAAAGCCTTTCAAGCAGATGGCATAACTGTCATGCAATTTAATGAAGCAGCTAGTCAACAAACCGTCTATCACCTTCATTTTCATATTATACCACGTATGGAGGGAATAGAGCTTACCCCTCATAATGATATGGTAACGCCTCCAGAAATACTTGAAGAGAATGCAAAAAAAATCCGTGCAGCTTTATAACACACTCTTAAGTTGTTGTGCTTTTTTCCTACACGTTTTTTTTGTAAAGTTTTCCATTTTACTTTTCTTTGAACTTACAGATATATCGGAAGATGAAATTTCTAACTGTAAGCTTTCTTTTTTACCATTTGATTTTTGTGTCAATACGCGAACGGTACCGCCATTGCGTAACTTTCCAAATAAAATTTCATCAGCTAATGGCTTTTTAATATATTCTTGTATAACACGCCCTAATGGGCGTGCTCCCATCTGAGAATCATATCCTTTATTAGAAAGCCATAAAGTTGCAGAAGGGCTTAATTCAAAACAAATTCCCCGATCAGCTAATTGTGCTTCAAGCTGAAAAATAAATTTTTGCACTATCTGATTGATGATTAAATGAGATAAAGGTGCAAACGGAATAATTGCATCTAACCGATTACGAAATTCTGGTGTAAATAACCGATTGATTGCTTCTATATCCTCACCATCACGATGTACTTTCCCAAATCCAATAGCTGATTTTGCCATATCTGAAGCACCAGCATTGGTTGTCATAATCAAAATAACATTGCGGAAATCAATTTTCTTACCATTATGGTCTGTTAATCTACCATAATCCATTACCTGCAATAAAATATTAAATAACTCTGGGTGCGCTTTCTCAATCTCATCTAGCAATAGAACTGCGTGAGGTTTCTGATCAACGGCATCTGTAAGGAGACCTCCTTGATCAAACCCTATATAACCTGGAGGTGCTCCGATTAAACGTGCTATCGTATGCCGTTCCATATATTCTGACATATCAAAACGCAATAATTCAATGCCTAAAGATGATGCAAGCTGTTTTGCAACTTCAGTTTTTCCTACACCTGTTGGTCCTGAAAATAAATAACTTCCTATTGGTTTATCCGGTTCGCGTAAACCTGCTCGCGCCAATTTTATGGATGAAACTAAGACGGAAATTGCCTGATCTTGACCATAAACAACATGTTTGAGTTCTCTTTCAAGCTTACTCAGTATCTTCTGATCATTCCGGGAAACTGTTTTTGGTGGAATTCTTGCAATTGTAGCAACAGTCGCTTCAATTTCTTTAACACCTATACTCTTCTTGCGTTGTTTTTGTGGCAAAAGCTTTTGCGCTGCGCCACTTTCATCAATAATATCAATTGCTTTGTCAGGTAACCTACGGTCAATTATATAACGTGAAGATAATTCTACAGATGCCTTCATCGCCTGATCTGTATATTTAATCTGATGAAAATCTTCAAAGTAAGGCTTCATCCCCTGCAAAATTTTAATCGCATCTGTAACAGAAGGTTCATTAATATCAATCTTCTGAAAACGACGCTCTAAAGCACGATCTTGTTCAAAGAATTTGCGATATTCTCTGTAAGTCGTCGAACCAATACATCGCATAGTTCCAGAAGATAACACAGGTTTCAAAAGATTTGCTGCATCCATATTTCCCCCTAATGTTGCTCCTGCTCCAATTAAGGTATGGATTTCATCAATAAATAAAATAGCATCTGGATACAGCTCAAACTCTTTAATAACTTGCTTTAAGCGTTCTTCAAAATCACCGCGATAACGTGTACCTGCAACAAGTCCCCCCATATCAAGAGAAAATATTGTTGCATTTGATAAAACTTCAGGCACTTGCCCATCAACAATGCGCTTTGCCAATCCCTCAATTATAGCTGTTTTCCCTACTCCAGGATCACCAACCAAAAGCGGATTGTTTTTTGACCTTCGACATAAAATCTGAATCATGCGTGAAATTTCTATTTCACGGCCAATTAATAAATCAATTTTTCCATTACGTGCTTTACAATTGAGATCAACACAATAATTCGTTAAAGCACTTGTTCCTCTTTCACCATTATCCGAAATCTGCTGATCTAATTGCTCTTCAAGTCCTTCAAGTAACATGGATAACCCATCATCACGCGTGACACCCTGTGAAATAAAACGTACAGCATCATAGCGTGTCATTCCCATCTCTTGAAGAAAATATGCTGCATGGCTTTCACGTTCAGAAAAAATTGCAACAAGAACATTTGCCCCCGATACTTCATCTTTTCCAGCTGATTGTGCATGAATCACCGCACGTTGGATAACACGCTGGAAAAAAGCTGTAGGCTTTGTATCCTCATCAGCTCTAATCTGTTCATCTAACTCTGAGCGAAGATAATTGGTTAAGCGCTCTCGCAATTCCTCCACATCTACTTGGCAAGCCTGAATAACGGAATTTGCATCGGCATCATCTAACAGCGCAAGTAGAAGATGCTCTAGTGTTGCATATTCATGCCGTGCTTGAGTAGCAATTGTTAATGCACGATGCAAAACCTCTTCAAGACTAGGTGTAAAAGATGGCATAGCTCCTCACTTCCATTCCATTACACATTGTAACGGATGTTCATTTTGACGCGCACATTCCCTCACTTGTAATATTTTCATTTCAGCGACTTCATAAGTATAAGTCCCACATTCTCCTATCCCATTGTGATGAACATTTAACATTATCCGCGTTGCCTCTTCGAAACTTTTTTTAAAAAAGTTCTTCAAAACGAAAACAACAAAATCCATAGGTGTGTAATCATCATTAAGCAAAAAAACTCGACATAATTTAGGTTTTTCGAGTTTTTCTCTAGCCTTAGGCATTATAACCGCACCATGCCTACCTTCATCCCAATTCTTGCCCTTTTCATTATGCATAATATGAGCTATAGAGTTTATTATGAGCGTCTGTCCCATTATCGTTTTCCATGCAACACATTTTTTATTAATTTTAAATTCTTTCATAACTATTGCAATACCTGTTTGTATTAGAAAAAAATCTCCCTCTATGGTTAGACTTCAATCACTCACTCATAAAATAACTTCTGTAAACAAATTAGTAATACCATTCGCCTAAACTGCATCAACAAATTACAGAAAAGGAAGCTTTATAGAAGTTTTTCAGGATAAATGGAGAAATAGGATACTGCAAGTGTATATTAATTATCAAAAAATTATGCGCTACTGTAAAACAATAGCAATTTCTTTTGTTATGTTAGCTTTTTCTTACTGTTGGGCATCAGCCACACCTCAAGGCGCCTATCCTGATAAGTATGCGGCTATTGTTATAGATGCTACTACGGGAAAAACTCTATTTCAAGCCAATGCAACACTGAAACGTTATCCTGCTTCTTTAACAAAAATGATGACATTGTACTTACTCTTTGAAGCTATGCAGATGCGTCGTGTGACACCAAATACACCAATTCCTGTTTCTCATTATGCAGCAATGCGTCCACCAACAAAAATTGGATTTAAAGCAGGCCAAACAATTTCTGCAGAATCAGCAGCTAAAGCACTCATTACAAGATCCGCAAATGATGTTGCTGCTGCCATTGCAGAATATCTTGGAGGTAGTGAAAAAAAATTCGCTCAAATGATGACAATAAAAGCTCGTAAACTTGGCATGAAACATACACATTTTGCAAATGCTTCAGGACTTCCGGATGTGCACAATTATTCTACAGCACGAGATATAGCGACTTTGTCATTAGCTTTACGTAAACATTTTCCCAAACAATATAAATTGTTCAAAACAAAAAGTTTTAATTTCCGTGGACATAAAATTAACAGCCACAATAAACTTGTTAAAATAATGAAAGGTGTCGATGGAATTAAAACAGGCTACACACAAATGTCAGGTTCTAATTTAGCAACTTCGATGCGTCTTGAGGGGCGCTCTGTTGTCGCTGTTGTTATGGGAGGTAAATCATCTACTGCGCGTGACGAGCATATGGCTAGCCTATTGAAACAATATTTGCCCAAAGCAAGCCAAATGAAAAGTGGTGAACGTTTAATGGCTTCTGTACGCTATCACTTACCGACTGGCGCCAATACTCCTATACCGACCATTAAAGCTGATTCAAGTAATTTTGACGATGAAATTTCGACTATGTTGACAGCATTTGCAGAACAACCTAAAAACTCCAATATCGCAATAACGGCTGTAAATAAGGTAATTATACCAATACCGAATCCTCAAAAAACTATACCGGCTGAGACTCATAAAATTGTAACAGTCTCTTTGTCCGAAAATGCCGGATGGGCTATCCAAATTGGTTCTCTTCCTAGTGAAGAACAAGCAAAAACTCTACTTTTAAAAGCAAAAAATATAGCTTTTTCTATTTTAAAACACGCATCTTCACACATGCAACTGTTTGAAAAAAATGGGCGGCGTTATTACCGAGCGCGCTTTACAGGGTTTCAATCAAAAAAAGCTGCATTTGATGCTTGCTCTACATTAAAGAAAGCAAATTTTAACTGCTATACTGTAGCCTACTAAAAATTTTTGAATTCTGCGTTAAGGATAGTATTATGACAGATAATGCTTTTGCTTCATTCCATAAAAAAGAAATTTTATTGAAGCAATCATCCCTCCTTTCATTGCGTTCTCTTCACGATGCTGCCGCAAAACTTACTGGTTTAAAATATAATTCGACTGCATTAGATACACAATCTCTTGTTCACCTTCTCATTTGCCAAACAATACGCAACCGTCGTCTCATAATGCCTCCTGTACGCATTCATTTACGCGTTGCGAGCCAAACTGGTAATGTGCCTATTAAAATCCGTTTAGGAGCAACAAATATTTAATTTCTCTAAAAAATTATTTTATTATTAACCATTATCTACAGCCTTAGAAAACCCTTTGATAAACATACTTTTTTCTTAAATTGTTGAATTTTTCTGACAGCTTTTCCAACTATCCAATATCTCCAAGCTTTCAATAAAAACATTGTTAAGGACATAAAAATACCCAATATTTTTCCACTTTTGGATTTAATATAAAAAATTATCCTTGATATCTTTCTGGAAAAATGAATAGCTTCATTAGATGAAAGCTTATCATTTGATGGGATTATTGTAAAAGTTCAATAAAGAAAGTCCCTCTTAATAACGCTCCCCATACAACATAAACGCTGAAAAAACATAAGCTTTATCAGAAAATACGATCTCTCTCCCAAAAGTCCAGTTATGGATTGAAAAATGTTCCAGCTCTTAACAAGATATCACATTGACTGCAAGACCACCTTTACTTGTCTCTTTATAGCGTTCACTCATATCATGACCAGTCTGGCGCATTGTTTCTATACAAGCATCAAGAGAAACAAAATGATCTCCATTACCATATAATGCAAGAGAAGAAGCCGTTACCGCCTTAACAGCTCCCATTGCATTACGCTCAATACAAGGAACTTGTACAAGACCTGCAACAGGATCACATGTCATTCCCAAGTGATGTTCAAGCGCAATTTCTGCCGCATTTTCAATTTGAGCTGGTGTTCCACCTAACGCTGCGGTCAACCCTGCTGCGGCCATTGAAGATGCCGTTCCAACTTCACCTTGACACCCAACTTCTGCACCAGAAATAGAGGCATTATGTTTGATAACACCGCCTATAGCTGCTGCCGTTAATAGAAAATTATGTATTCCCTCTCGATCTGAATCATCATTAAATTGAAGATAATAACGCAAAACGGCTGGGACGACACCGGCTGCTCCATTTGTTGGTGCTGTAACAACACGACCACCTGCTGCATTTTCCTCATTGACGGCTATAGCATATACCGAAAGCCAATCATTTGCCCAAAGTGGATAATTGTAATTTTTCTTTTGTTTTTCCAAAAGCGTTTCATGCAGCTTTTTAGCGCGCCTTAGAACACGCAATCCACCAGGCAACTCACCTTCTTGTGAAAGACCTCTATCAATGCAATTTGTCATCGCTGAAAAAATTTCATCAAGCCCTACATCAAGAGAAGAACGCTCTATCTTTGTTTCTTCATTTAAGCGCTTCATTTCAGCAATTGAAAGTCCTGATTTTTCTGCCATTGATAACATTGTACAAGCAGAATCGAATGGATATGGTACCTCAAATGCTTCTGGTTGTATATTATCATTCATATGGCTTAATTCATCCTCAGTCACAACAAAGCCACCACCGATAGAATAATAAATCTGCCGCAACAGAACATTCCCATCAGTATCAAGTCCTTCAAAGGCTAGTCCATTTGTATGTCCAGGGAGGATTTGCTTTCGTTCAAAAATAAGATCACGTTGCACATCAAACTGATAAGCGGGATGACCTACTGGTTGCACTTTTTTTTCACGTATAACTTTTTCTAACAGAAACCCCATGCTATCAGGATCAACAGTAGAAGCTTTTTCTCCTAAAAGTCCTAATATGATAGCTCTATCTGTTGCATGACCAATACCCGTGAAAGCTAAAGAACCATAAAGATAAACACGTATACGAGAAACTTGAACATCAGACGACTGAGAAAAATCTCCTATCTTTTGCAAAAACATATTAGCAGCTGTCATTGGTCCCATCGTATGTGAGCTAGAAGGACCAATCCCAATTTTAAAAAGTTCAAAAACAGATAGAAACACGTATCACCTTAAACTATAGTACAGCTTGAGCATATATGCTTTTTCATAACGTTTCTTCCGTTTAAAATCAAATTGCGAGATAAACTAAAAAAATGACAACAATAAACACGAATGTCGCTCGTCTTGCTACCACCCAACACTTTCTTTCTATAGTGTTTTCCATTAGCCAACCTTTAAAACGGACAATGCCCCTAGAGTCACAACTCCTAATGTTTGAAGCGTAGTAAAATAAGTGTTAATATGCAATATTAAAATTCAATAAGGATGAGAAATCTTATCGGAAATATTTTTCATAATGCACTAAGTTCTTCAAAACGTATGCTTAATTTTATAAAATATTTTATGGATATGTTTCAATGAAACGTACAAATTTTTCTAACGATTCTCGTTCTGTCTCAAAATTGTTTTCTGGAGCACTCATATCGCGATAACCAAGTGCCATACCACAGATAATATGGCGATCAGAAGGAATAGATAAAAGCGTACGAATCTGTTTATGATAATCAGCAAAAGCAGCTTGAGGACAGGTATCTAATCCAAATCCACGTGCAGCTAACATAATGGTCTGCATAAACATACCCAAATCAAGCCAACTCCCCATTTCCATGTCGTGATCCATTGTAAATAAGAGTCCTACAGGTGCATCAAAAAATAAAAAATTTCGCGCCTTTTGATGAAGTACTTTTTCTTCATCATCTTTTTGAATTCCAAGACTCTGATAAAGATCCAAACCAACTTTTCGACGCCTTGAAATATAAGGCTCACGCCACTGACGTGGATAATAACTATATTCACGCTCTCCTTTTACACCTGAAAGCACAAGTTGTGAAAGCTCTTGCCCTACTTTCTGTAATACACTTCCTGTAAGCACAATTACTTGCCATGGCTGAATATTTGTTCCAGATGGTGCACGTGCTGCAAGTTTTAAGATTTCTTTGATTGTTTCCAAACTAACTGGCTGATCAGTAAAAGCGCGAATTGACTTTCGTGACAAAATAGATTGAAAAACACTCATAGGAGAAACTGTCATTGTTTTTACTTTCTTTATGAAAAATAGTTTTTTCTTATCAAGGATAATATACTGCGAAAATACCTTTGCAGCTTTTTCAAACACTCTATTTCTTTAAATGACTTACACATTTCACGCAGTGGTAAATATTCCCCTTAGAGATAGTATAATCTATCTCTTTTAAGAGAAAGAAATTTGTCTAAAAGAAGACAAAATAAATTTATAATCAATGACTAACCCCCAACTCCGCTAAGCTCTCAAAAAAACTCTCTTCAATTCGTTCTAAATCCTGTAGAAGATCATCAACATCATGCTGCATCTGCTTTAAATCAGTTCGTTTTTTATGAATTCCTGCAATTAATTTCTTAAGCTTTTTCTCATCATCAGGTGGTTTTCCAACCATTGTCAACATATCAGATATTTCAGACAACGAAAATTTTACTCTGTTAGCATACAGGATTTGTTTTAACTTATGACGATCCGTTTATGTATAAAGCCGTGTACTTCCACACCGAAAAGGGATAAGAAGTCCCTCTTCTTCATAGCAAAGTTCGAGCTATTATTGAAAACTCACGTGTTAATTTTCCAATTGAATAATATTCGTACATTTTATTATTCTGTCTGCATAGATCACATTGTTATAAGAAATATGTCTATTTTTTATAAAACTTAGTGAGCACCTTAATCTCTACTTTTCTGCATTTTAATTTAGAAGAAAATACATTCATAAACATTGTATAGTAGAAAATCAATTATTTTTAGATTACAGAAAGACTATTGATCTTTCATTATAAATCCTTTTAAATCTCTATAGAAGATATCAATTAAAAATTTTCCTAAAGTTTAAAATCAATCATTATTTGATTTGTAAATAATCAACTCTTTTCCTTGAATATGATTTTTGAGTTTCACATATTTGGGAAAAAACTTTCTATACTGCCTGCAGAAATTAAGAAACTTTAAAATGAAACAACAAGAAAGATAAGCATCATTACAAAACAATAAGCTACTAAAGATGTTTAAAATAACTATCGCCTTATAATTTTTGATATTTTTCAAGAAAATATACAACTTCTGCATTTCGAAATAAAAAACGTCTGAACTTTCTATTCAGACGTTTTTATATTATGTGGTGTTGTATTTAAATTATTCAGCAACGGCCCCGGTTGTCATATTTGTCAACATAGCCTTAGCCACTTCGTTATTACTAGACTTACGCTGCTCATCTACAATCAAATCATCACGAACTGCAGCAATACGACGGATTTGAGAAATTGTACCACCCGTACCTGCTGGAATAAGACGACCGACAATAACGTTCTCTTTAAGTCCTTGCAAAGTATCAATTTTACCAGAAACTGCTGCTTCAGTAAGAACACGTGTTGTTTCCTGAAACGATGCCGCCGAAATGAAAGAAGGCGTTTGAAGAGAAGCTTTTGTAATTCCAAGAAGAATGGGATTACCAGATGCAGGTTTCTTCCCTTCTGCAATCAAATTATCATTGATTTCATCAAGTTCAATACGATCAACATTATCACCTGGAATATAACCAGAATCTCCAGATTCTGTAATTTCAACTTTTTGCAACATTTGACGAACAATCACTTCAATGTGCTTATCATTAATAAGAACTCCCTGCAAACGATAAACCTCCTGAATCTCATTAACAAGATAAGATGCCAAAGCTTCAACCCCCTTAATCGCCAAGATGTCATGAGGTGCTGGATTACCATCAAGGATATAATCTCCCTTTTCAATTTGATCGCCTTCTTGGAAATGGAACAACTTACCTTTTGGAATCAAGTATTCTACTGCCTCAAGAGTTTCATCATTTGGTTCAATAATGATACGACGTTTATTCTTATAACCACGGCCGAATCGAATCGTGCCACTAACTTCAGCAATAATCGCATGATCCTTTGGACGACGCGCTTCAAAAAGCTCAGCCACACGAGGAAGACCACCCGTAATATCTTTCGTCTTGGCACTTTCCATTGGCAAACGAGCAATAACATCACCAGCCTTAACATGAGCACCAAGCTCAACAGAAAGAATAGTTTCCACTGACATCATATAACGGGCTTCACCTCCCTTATACAATTTAGCAATGGATTCACCTTCTTTATCCGTGTGAATAATAATAGCTGGTTTAAGATCCGCACCACGTGGATTAGCGCGCCAATCAATCACCAAACGCTTCGTAATACCCGTAGATTCATCAGCTGTTTCAGTGACAGATAAACCATCAATCATATCTTCAAAACCCACATAGCCTTCAACTTCCGTTAAAATTGGACGTGTATAAGGATCCCATTCTGCTATACGTTGGCCACGTTTAACCACATCACCATCATCAACAAAAATATGAGCACCATAGCTAACACGATGTACAACGCGCTCTTTTCCTAACTCATCCTTGATAAGGATAGCCATATTACGCCCCATAACAACCAAATGGCCTTCAGAGTTACGAACCACATTACGATTACGAATCTCCACCTTACCTTCATAAGATGCCTCTAAATACGATGAATCAACAACCTGCGCAGTTCCTCCTAAGTGGAAAGTACGCATAGTAAGCTGTGTTCCCGGCTCACCAATGGATTGAGCAGCAATAACACCAACGGCTTCTCCCTGATTAACAGGTGTTCCACGCGCCAAATCACGACCATAGCATTTTGCACAAACACCAAGACGTGTTTCACATGTTAATGCAGAACGAATTTGAACAGATTGAATTCCAGCTGCTTCAATCTTCGCGACATCAGCTTCCTCAATCATTGCTCCACCTTCAAGGATAACCTCTCCAGAGACAGGATGTAGAATATCAACAAGCGCTGTACGACCAAGAATTCTTTGCCCAAGGGAGGCAACAATTTGTCCTGCATCAACAATCGGCTGCATGGTAAGCCCTTTTGCGGTACCACAATCAACTGCTGAAATAATAGCATCCTGTGCAACATCAACAAGACGCCGTGTTAAATAACCAGAGTTCGCCGTCTTTAACGCAGTATCAGCAAGTCCTTTACGTGCACCATGCGTGGAATTGAAGTATTCATTAACAGTTAGACCTTCTTTAAAATTGGAAATAATGGGTGTTTCAATAATTTCACCCGATGGTTTTGCCATTAATCCACGCATACCGGCCAATTGTCTCATCTGGTTAGCAGAACCACGAGCACCAGAGTGCGACATCATATAGATAGAGTTCATCGGCCGTTGACGACCTGTTTTAGGATCAAAATCGACGGCTTGAATACGTTTCATCATTTCATCTGCAACGCGATCTGTACATTTACCCCAAGCATCTACAACCTTATTGTATTTTTCACCTTGTGTAATCAAACCATCATTATATTGCTGTTCGTACTCCTTAGCCAAAGCTTCTGTTTCTGCGACTAAACGCGACTTACTATCAGGAATAACCATATCGTCCTTACCGAATGAAATTCCTGCACGACAAGCATAAGAAAAGCCAAGCTGCATAATACGGTCACAAAAAATAACCGTCTCTTTTTGTCCACAGTGCCGATAAACATGATCAATCATTTTAGAAATGTTCTTTTTCGTCATCTCTTGATTGACAATATCAAATGAGATATCCGCACTTCTTGGCAAAAGCTCACCGATAATCAAACGACCAGGTGTCGTATCATAAAGTTTAGAGACTTCTTTTCCATCCTTCCCCATATTCTTAACACGGCCTTTAATCTTCGTATGAAGCGTTATAACCTTATTTTCCAAGGCATAATGAAGCTCACCTATATCAGAAAAGGCCATTCCTTCACCTGGTTCTTTTTCAGAAACAATTGAAAGATAATAAAGACCAAGAACCATATCCTGTGAGGGAACAATAATGGGAGCACCATTGGCCGGATGAAGAATATTATTGGTGGACATCATCAAAACACGGGCTTCAAGCTGTGCTTCAAGAGAAAGCGGCACGTGAACCGCCATCTGATCACCATCAAAATCTGCATTAAAAGCAGTACACACCAGTGGATGAAGTTGAATAGCTTTGCCTTCAATTAAGATAGGTTCAAAAGCCTGAATCCCCAAACGGTGCAATGTTGGCGCACGGTTGAGTAAAACAGGGTGTTCACGAATAACCTCATCCAAGATATCCCAAACTTCTGGATGTTCTTTTTCAACAAGCTTCTTTGCCTGCTTTACCGTTGATGAATAGCCTTTTGCATCAAGCCGCGCATAAATAAAAGGCTTAAATAATTCAAGAGCCATTTTTTTGGGAAGACCACATTGATGCAATTTTAATTCAGGACCCGTCACGATAACAGAACGCCCCGAGTAATCAACACGCTTCCCAAGTAAGTTCTGACGAAAACGTCCTTGCTTGCCCTTCAACATATCTGATAAAGACTTAAGAGGACGTTTATTGGCTCCAGTAATCACACGCCCACGCCGTCCATTATCAAACAATGCATCAACAGCTTCTTGTACCATACGCTTTTCATTGCGTACGATAATTCCAGGAGCACGCAATTCAATCAGCCGTTTCAAGCGGTTATTACGATTAATAACACGCCGATAAAGATCATTCAGATCTGATGTCGCAAAACGCCCACCATCAAGCGGAACCAATGGACGCAAATCCGGTGGAATAACCGGAATTGTTTTCATAATCATCCACTCTGGCTTATTTCCAGATTCAAGAAAATTTTCAACGATTTTAAGTCGTTTAATCAATTTTTTCTGCTTTAACTCTGAAGTTGTTTCAGCTAATTCAAGACGCAAATCATTAGCGATTTTATCTAACTCCATACTAGCTAAAAGCTCGTAAATAGCTTCAGCGCCAATCATAGCTGTAAACTGATCTTCTCCAAATTCATCAATAGCAAGCATATATTCTTCTTCAGAAAGAAGCTGATGGAGCTTAAGAGACGTCAATCCTGGTTCGGTTACAATATAATTCTCAAAATAAAGAACCCGTTCAATATCTTTTAAAGTTAAATCTAAAAGTGTAGAAATACGACCTGGTAATGATTTAAGAAACCATATATGCGCAACGGGTGCCGCAAGTTCAATATGCCCCATACGCTCACGACGTACGCGGGAAAGAGTAACCTCTACACCACATTTTTCACAAATAATACCCTTATACTTCATGCGTTTATATTTGCCACATAGACATTCATAGTCCTTAATAGGGCCAAATATACGTGCACAAAAAAGACCATCACGCTCTGGTTTAAAAGTCCGATAATTAATCGTCTCAGGCTTCTTAATCTCACCATACGACCAGGACAAAATTTTCTCAGGACTCGCAATAGAAATACGAATAGAGTCAAATGTCTGCGCTGGCGCTTGAGGATTGAAAAGATTCATGACCTCGTGGTTCATGCTGTTCTCCTTCAAAGATTCTTAGAACCTGTTGTAATATCTCATCTATTTTATAACAGATCTTCTTTAAAAGACATTTACTTTTAAAAATGACCTGTATAGCCTTAATAAGGTTATTGAGCCTCTTAAAGTAATAAGAGCGCACCTTTTTCTAGTGCGCTCCTTGAATTATTATTCTGCCGTATCAGACAATGCCCGCTGTGCAATAAGTTCACGCGCATCATCAAGCTCCACATTAAGAGCAAGTGAGCGCATTTCTTTTACCAACACATTAAAGCTTTCGGGTATACCTGCCTCAAATGTATCATCACCACGCACAATTGCCTCATAGACTTTTGTTCGACCAGCCACATCATCTGATTTTACTGTTAGCATCTCCTGCAAAGTGTATGCAGCACCATAAGCTTCAAGTGCCCAAACCTCCATTTCACCAAAACGCTGACCACCAAATTGTGCCTTACCTCCTAATGGCTGCTGCGTAACAAGTGAATAGGGACCAATAGAACGTGCATGAATCTTATCATCAACAAGGTGATGCAATTTCAACATGTAAATATATCCCACCGTTACTGGACGATCAAAAGGCTCCCCAGTACGACCATCATAAAGCGTAACCTGCCCTGAACTATCTAAGCCTGCGTCTTCCAGCATCATGTTAATATCAGACTCATGTGCTCCATCAAAAACAGGCGTTGCAATTGAAACCCCTTTCTTCATCTGCAATGCCAATTTGTAAAGGCTTTCATTATCATACTGACGAACTGGTTCATTATGATTATCATCAGGCATAAGATTTTCAATACGCTGACGCAACGGCAATATATCCCCAGTCTCTTGATATAACTCTAACAAAGCACCAATCTTCTTGCCCATCCCCGCACATGCCCAACCAAGATGCGTTTCAAGAATTTGTCCAACATTCATACGACTAGGCACACCAAGCGGATTCAAGACGATATCAGCATGGGTCCCATCTTCAAGAAATGGCATATCTTCTACGGGAAGAATACGTGAAACAACACCCTTATTCCCGTGACGTCCCGCCATCTTGTCACCTGGTTGGATTTTGCGCTTCACAGCCACAAAAACCTTCACCATTTTCATGACACCAGGAGGCATTTCATCACCTCTTTGGACCTTTTCAACCTTATCCATAAAGCGACGTTGTAATGCTTCTTTTGATTCATCATATTGCTTGCGCAAAGCTTCAATTTCATTTTGAAGCTTTTCATCCTCAACAGCAAATTGCCACCACTGGGATCGTGGATAATGCCCCATTACTGTACTATCAAGCTTTTTGCTGCCCGAAAAGCCTTTCGGACCTTCTACAGCAACTTTACCTGTCAACATATCGGTGAGGCGCGCATAAACATTGCGATCAAGAATAGACTGTTCATCATCACGGTCTTTTGCTAAACGCTCAATTTCTTCACGCTCAATTGCCATCGCACGTTCATCTTTTTCCACGCCATGGCGATTAAAAACGCGAACTTCAACAACAGTACCAAAAGTCCCAGGAGGCATACGCATAGAAGTATCACGAACATCGGATGCCTTTTCCCCAAAAATTGCACGCAGAAGCTTTTCTTCCGGCGTCATGGGACTTTCACCTTTCGGGGTAATCTTTCCAACTAAAATATCACCTGGTTGAACTTCAGCACCAATATAAATAATGCCAGCTTCATCAAGATTTCTTAACGCTTCTTCCGCAACATTAGGAATGTCGCGCGTAATTTCCTCAGGTCCAAGTTTTGTATCGCGTGCCGCAACTTCAAATTCCTCAATATGAATTGAAGTAAACACATCATCAGCAACAATGCGCTCGGATAACAAAATAGAATCTTCATAATTGTATCCATTCCAAGGCATAAAGGCTACGAGAACATTCCGCCCAAGAGCCAAATCACCAAGATCCGTGGATGGACCATCTGCAATGATATCACCTTTCTCTACCCTATCACCGACATGTACAAGAGGACGCTGATTAATACAAGTGGACTGATTAGAACGCTGAAATTTCTGTAAGCGGTAAATATCAACGCCTGATTTTGAAGGATCTAAATCTTCTGTTGCACGGATAACAATACGGGTAGCATCGACTTGATCAACAACACCACTACGTTTTGCACTTACAGCAGCTCCTGAATCGCGCGCAACAATAGATTCCATTCCCGTCCCAACAAATGGCGCTTCAGCGCGTACAAGAGGAACTGCTTGACGCTGCATGTTCGATCCCATAAGCGCACGATTCGCATCATCATTTTCCAAAAAAGGAATAAGCGCTGCTGCAACTGAAACCAACTGTTTTGGTGAAACATCCATCAAATCAACATGATCACGCGGCGCCATTAAAACTTCACCAGCATGACGGCAAACAACAAACTCTTCTATAAAACGACCTTCGTTATCTAATGAAGAATTAGCCTGAGCGACATAATGCTTTGCTTCTTCCATCGCTGAAAGATAAATAACTTCTTTTGTGACTTTCCCATCAATAATTTTTCGATATGGGCTTTCAATAAAGCCATATTTGTTAACTCGCGCAAATGTTGCTAAGGAGTTAATCAGACCAATATTGGGGCCTTCTGGTGTTTCAATCGGACAAATACGACCATAATGCGTAGGATGTACGTCACGGACTTCAAAACCCGCACGTTCACGAGTCAAACCACCTGGACCAAGAGCAGAAAGACGGCGCTTATGGGTAATTTCTGACAATGGATTGGTTTGATCCATAAACTGCGACAATTGTGAAGACCCAAAAAATTCACGGACCGCTGCTGCCGCAGGCTTTGCATTGATTAAATCCTGTGGCATAACTGTATCAATTTCAACCGATGACATACGCTCTTTTATCGCACGCTCCATACGAAGAAGACCAATGCGATATTGATTTTCCATCAACTCCCCAACGGAACGAACGCGACGGTTGCCAAGATTATCAATATCATCAATTTCACCACGTCCATCACGCAATTCAACCAACATCTTAACAACAGCAAGAATATCCTCTTGGCGTAAAATACGAACTGTGTCTGGACAATCAAGATCCATACGTAAATTCATCTTAACACGCCCGACAGCTGAAAGATCATAACGCTCTGGATCAAAAAACAATGAATGGAACATTGCTTCTGCTGTATCGATTGTTGGAGGTTCACCTGGACGCATCACCCGGTAAATATCAAATAACGCATCCTGCCGACTTTCATTTTTATCCACCTTCAAAGTATTGCGGATGTAAGCGCCAATATTCATGTGATCAATATCAAGAATATTGACTTGATCAGCACTAACATCGAGCAGAATTTTTAATACTTTTTCGTCAATTTCATCACCAGCTTCAAGGTAGATTTCACCTGTTTCGTAATTGACGATATCTTCGGCTAGATAACAACCTAATAAATCATCTTCACTAACTTTAACCGCTTTAAGTCCTTTTTCTACCAAAGACTTCGCAGTACGAACTGTTAATTTTTTACCAGCCTCCGCAAAGACTTCACCACTATCTGCATCTATAAGGTCAGAAATGAGCTTCATTCCTTTAAAGCGATCCACAGAATAAGGAACTCGCCATCCTTCTCCATCACGCTCATAAGTCACTTTATCATAAAACGTCGATAAAATATCCGACGCATCCATACCTAATGCCATCAAAAGACTAGTAACAGGAATCTTGCGCCGTCGATCAATACGCGCATAAATGATGTCCTTAGCATCAAACTCAATATCAAGCCAAGAACCTCGATACGGAATAACACGAGCAGCAAAAAGAAGCTTTCCTGATGAATGGGACTTTCCTTTATCATGGTCAAAAAAGACACCAGGAGAACGATGCATCTGAGAAACAATAACACGCTCCGTACCATTAACAATAAAGGTACCATTCGTCGTCATTAAAGGCATATCACCCATATAAACGCCTTGCTCTTTAATGTCTTTGATATCTTTGGAGCCAGTATCCTCATCAACATCAAAAACAATCAAACGCAATATGACCTTTAATGGGGCAGCATAAGTTAAATCACGTTGACGGCACTCTTCAACATCAAATTTTGGTAAATCAAATTCATAACCTACAAACTCAAGCATAGCTGTACCGGAAAAATCTGAAATAGGAAAAACCGATTTAAAAACAGCTTGCAAACCTTCATCTGGTCGTCCACCTTTCGGTTCCTCAACCATGAGAAATTGATCGTATGAGGCTTTTTGAACCTCAATAAGATTCGGCATTTCTGCTACTTCAGGAATCTTACCAAAAAATTTCCGTACGCGCTTACGACCATTGAATTGAGACATCATTGCGTGAGTCTGAGCCATCGTCGCTCCTTGATCTTTACTCTTCAAGGTAGACCAACCTTGAAAGCCTTATACCATTAACCTGCATATGCAGACCAGTTCACTTGACACTCAATAATGAGCATCATTAACTTTCCCCACCAACATAAGCCATTTATCTCTTTGACTCTATGATGAAGGGGTAAGTAATCCAAACCTATCCCATTCCTGTTACGAAACCATTGGGAAAAGGTTTTTTACTCATTATTTTCCCTCTTTGTATTAAGAGAAAGAAAATCGGCGAACATAAATGCCCGCCGATAAAATTAAATTTACTTAAGTTCCACCTTAGCACCGGCAGCTTCAAGTTGAGATTTAATTTTTTCTGCTTCTTCTTTAGAAGCAGCCTCTTTAATAGGCTTAGGTGCACCTTCAACCAGATCTTTAGCTTCTTTAAGACCAAGTCCAGTAAGAGCACGAACTTCCTTAATAACATTAATTTTTTGTGCGCCACCTTCAACAAGAATAACATCAAATTCTGTTTTTTCTTCAGCAGCTGGAGCAGCAGCACCAGCAACAGCAGCGACAGCTACAGGAGCAGCAGCCGAAACTCCCCACTTTTCTTCAAGTAACTTAGAAAGCTCAGCGGCTTCCAAAAGGGTTAGATTAGAAAGGTCTTCTACGATCTTCTCTAGATCAGCCATTTTTAAATTCCTTCAATTAAAAGATTTTAACCATTATTAAATCTTATTCAAAAAAACAGAAAAGCATTAAAGCTCTTCCATAAACGTGAATACAAACAGCCTTAAGCCGCCTTATCCTCCTGAGCATATGCTCCAATGACACGTGCAACCTGACCAGCAGGGGCATTAACAACCTGTGCAATACGGGTCGCAGGGGTAGAAATCATACCCACAAGTTTTGCACGCAACTCGTTTAATGAAGGCAATGAAGCCAATGACTTCACAGCATCTACAGTTAAACTTGTTGCACCCATTGAACCGCCAAGTATGACAAATTTGTCATTGCTTTTCGCAAAATCAACAGCAACTTTCGGTGCTGTGATTGGATCTTCTGAATAAGCAATAAGTGTTTGTCCAGTAAACAAACCCACTATCGATTCAGATTCCGTGCCCTGAAGAGCGATTTTAGCAAGACGGTTTTTGGCGACCTTAACGGCACCGCCAGCTTCACCCATTTTCGAACGCAAATCATTCATCTGTGAAACTGTCAGACCGGAATAATGTGCAACAACAACAGAACCAGACTTCCGAAAAGCCTCGTTAAGCCATGTAACAAATTCGCGTTTTTCCGCTCTATTCACTGTCTCTCTCCATTTAACAGATTTGCTTAAAACAAACCTGTTGGTTACCTTTGATAACATAAAACACTTCATGTCACCGATGAGGATCCTGTCCCCTTTTTCACGCACAGCGTTCAAAGGCAACCTTGGCTCAAACCCTTTAAGTCTTTTAACTCTCAGTTTTTACCCCAGTCTCATGCAGGTTTTTTTTGATTAAGATACTTAAAAGCATCACCTACAATCTCGGACAGGATATTCCGGAATTTCTCCCGGTACAACCTAAGCCCTATAAAGCTTAGATAGCGAGCTGATCAAAATCAGCATTTTAAATACAATTTTGATATTCCCATACCCCAAAACAAAATTATAAATCAGCTTATACTAGCTCTGAACGAACCGTTGCTGGATCAACTTTAACACCAATTCCCATAGTCGACGAAACAGCAACGCGCTTAATATACTCACCTTTTGCACCTTGTGGTTTGGCTTTAATAACTGCACTTGCAAAGGCTTTTATATTTTCTACGATTTTTTCAACACCAAAAGAAGCCTTACCAATACCAGCATGCACAATACCAGCTTTTTCCACACGAAACTCAACAGCACCACCTTTAGAAGCTTTGACAGCACCGGCGACATCAAGTGTTACAGTACCAACTTTCGGATTCGGCATCAAACTCCGTGGACCAAGAATCTTACCAAGACGACCAACAAGAGGCATCATGTCTGGCGTTGCAATACAACGATCAAAATCTATAGTCCCTCTATTAACGCTTTCAAATAAATCTTCGGCACCCACAATATCAGCTCCTGCCGCCTTAGCTTCCTCAGCCTTATCCCCACGAGCAAAAACGGCAACACGAATATTTCTCCCTGTTCCATTAGGCAAATGAGCAACGCCTCGAACCATTTGATCAGCATGACGAGGATCAACACCCAAGTTCATTGAAATTTCGATTGTTTCATCAAACTTAGCAACAGCACGCTCCTTAACCATTGAAACGGCATCTTTTAAAGCGTAAAGTTCATTAAAATCAATATCTTTTCGGATATTTTTTATTCTTTTTGCTACTTTTGCCATAATATTAGCCCACCACTTCCAAGCCCATCGAGCGAGCAGAACCTTCAACCATACGCATTGCTGCCTCAATGTCATTCGCATTAAGATCTTTCATCTTTGATTCCGCAATCGAACGAATTTTATCGCGAGAAATGCTTCCTACAGACACTTTACCAGGCTCTTTTGAGCCAGATTTCAGGTTTGCTTCCTTCTTTAAAAAGAATGATACAGGAGGCGTCTTGAGAGAAAATGTGAAAGATTTATCTTGGTAATACGTAATAACAACTGGAATCGGTGCCCCCTTTTCCATTTCTTGTGTCGCTGCATTAAACGCCTTACAAAATTCCATGATATTAATACCACGCTGCCCAAGAGCTGGACCAATCGGTGGAGATGGAGTAGCAGCTCCTGCAGGGACCTGCAACTTAAGCTGACCTATACTTTTTTTTGCCATAACAATCTGCCTTTAATTTTACTGGTATACTGACAATTCATCTTGCCCGTTACCCGCTTGCAGTCACGTGGTTCGGATCATTAAGCCGACAAAAGCTATAAATCACCTCCCACTCCTTCCTTAAAGTAATTAAAACTACTCTAAGTTTAATCAGAGTTTTTCAACCTGACTAAATTCCAAATCAACAGGCGTAGGACGCCCAAAAATAAGCACTTCAACCTTAAGACGAGAGCGCTCTTCTTCAACCTCTTGAACAATTCCATTAAACGAAACAAAAGGACCATCAGCAACGCGAACTTGCTCTCCAACCTCAAACAATACAGAAGACTTTGGAGACTCAACCCTTTCCTGAACTTGTTTGAGAATTTGCTCAACCTCTCGATCAGAAATGGGAACAGGACGCGCATCTGATCCTAAAAAACCTGTCACTTTAGGCGTATTCTTAATAAGATGATAAACTTCATCTGTTAACTCAGCACGAACAAGAACATAACCAGGAAAAAATTTTCGCTCAGTATCAACTTTGCGTCCACGACGAACCTCTACAACACGCTCTGTTGGAACAAAAATCTTTTCAAAAAGATGATCAAGTCCCTTTTGCTTTGCCTCCTTATCAATAGCTTCCGCTACTTTCTTTTCAAAGTTTGAATATGCCTGAACAATATACCAACGAGCTGCCACAGTCACACTTCCTTACATTCTCAACTAAAAAGATATTTCAGAAGATCAATAACCCGCCAAACACCAAAATGCATAACCTGATCCACAATAAAAAAGAAAGCTGAAGCCAATGCAGTTACCAACAAAACCATAATAGTAGAAATAACCGTCTCACGACGTGTAGGCCATTTCACTTTAATTGTTTCTGCATAAACCTGCTTCAAAAAGGTAATCGGATTGGTTTTAGATGCCATCGTCACACTATACTCTCTCTAGTCCTATTGTGTTTTATAGAATAAAATAAACAGGAAAAAAATGCAAAAGCCAACTTTCAGACTTATGCAATTTCCTTACTTTCTATTCAATACCGTTTCACACACAAAAAAACAAGCCCCATATCAAAAAAAGCGAAAAAGGCAGCAAAATCCACTCCCTTATATGTACCCCCTTTGGCAGGGGCAGCAGGACTTGAACCCGCGACCTGCGGTTTTGGAGACCGCCGCTCTACCAACTGAGCTATACCCCTAACTCTCAAAACTAAAACACTTTTAACACCCCTTTAACAAGCATTATTTATTCAATGATCTTAGAGACGATACCGGCACCAACAGTACGACCACCTTCACGAATAGCAAAACGAAG
>NZ_JBHIOQ010000107.1:0-13522 GCF_042195565.1 Bartonella sp. AP88XZML
AACTTCCAGTTTTTGGGCGATTTTGAGTAAACACCCTGCGCTTACACGATTGAAGCCTTTTTCATATTTTTGGATTTGTTGAAAACTGACACCTAAATAGCTTCCTAATTCTTTTTGGGAAAGTCCCATGGCAATTCTTCTATGACGAATTCTTTTGCCTATCAGAATATCGATAAAATTTGGATTTTTGGTTTGCACTTTAAGCCCCCCTCCGGTTGCGAGCGCCCTCGCATTGGTATTCCGGGAGTCAAAATACTGAGCTCTAGTCAGTTTTTTTGCTTTTAGTGCTTAAAGCACCTGGACATGGCAAAAACTCCCGGAATTCCGGGACACCCACAAGAGTGGGCTCATTTTACGCTAGAGCTTAGGGTTTTTGAATCCCTCTTGATCGCTGCGTAGACGATCAAAATATCTTTTAAGTGATAAAGTAATTTCAGAAGATTGGCAAATGAAAATAGTTTTTATTTATAAACTTTATTTTTTAATGAGAGGCTTTCCGCCTCTCAAACTCTCCGGAACGCTCACCAAAATCATGAGATCAGACCCGCGCTTAATGAGAGGACTAACAAGCCTTGGTTCTTAAGGTCAAGGAAACCATTACATGGCGCCTAAAGGCGTCCTTGACAAAGAACCTAACGGCTTGTTTTGTCCTTCTCACGCGGCTCCGAAATCATGATTAGAAGGGGAGCTTTTAGGGGGTGATATCAGGCATATCAATTTATCAAGGTGTTTTTTAGAGTGTATGATGAGTATTTTAGGCTGGATTTTTTTGTCGCGTTTGATGAAATAATCTTGTTTGAGGGTGGGTGATCTGAAGTGCTTGGGGGAGATTGGCTAGGCAAGAAGCTGGGGTAATACTATTGTTTATAGAGTGGTGCGGTGTGGAAGTTTCATTTGGCTATATTCTGTAAATATGTAAAAGCGTAAAAACGGAAATATGTAAAAAAGGAAGCTGGGACTTTATGTGGGGTGTATGCTTTTGGCATGGCATGGAATGTGGTGAGATAAATGGGGAAAAGAGTTTTTGTGAATGGAGTGGTAAGCTGGGATGAAGCCTGCGGGAGATTGAAGGGAGAAGAGAGTGTGGGGGCGGAATAGGAATGAACAGACTAGAGGGGGTAAGAGGCGGTGGTGCGAAGGGATGCGTGAAGGATGGTGTGAGGAGATAGGGCTTTGTTTTTATGGTACTTGATGAAGTGGTGTCATTTGAGGGGGGGCTGAAGTCCGTGGATGTGGGGTGATCTGAAGTGCTTGGGGGAGATTGGCTAGGCAAGAAGCTGGGGTAGTACTATTGTTTATAGAGTGGTGCGGTGTGGAAGTTTCATTTGGCTATATTCTGTGAATCTGTAAAAGCGTGAAAACGTATATTCGTGAAAAAGGAAAGGCTTTATGTTGTTAGGGGCGTTGTGGTTAATGATACGCAATGTATAGGGATCGTGTTTTCGAAGGTAGGAAGAACAACATAAATGGAAGGAGTGGCTTAGAGGAAGCGTGTGAAGAGAGAGAAAATGGGGAAGGCTGTATGGGAAATGCATAGAGTTATGAAGTGTGGGGCGGTGAAGCATGTTGTGAATGGTGTGAAGAATGGAGAAGGTTTTTGAGAAAAGGAAGGGCTTCTGGCGTGGGGGAGTGGTGTTTATCTGAAGGGCACATGTTTAAGGTGTGGAAGGTGAGGAAAAGTTGGAGAGAGGATGATTGTTCGTAAGTTGTAGAGGGATTAGTCAGAGGTGTTGGGAAAATGCTTTAGGGGAAAAAATTAGCGTAATTTCTTGTCACACTGAAACCAAAATCATCATAAAAATTGAAGGGAATTAGCGGGTAAAATTGGTGAAAAAAAGTTTTGATTCTTAAGGTGTGGGATGACGTTTTTTGAGAGCATGGAAGAGTAAACTTGAAAAACCTTTCCCTTTTTGTGGAATTTTTATTCACAAACTTAAGAAAATAGGGTATGAACGCTGGAAATAACGCGCAGCTTAACAAAATATGTGCACTGTAAAGGAAATGTTTGTTTATGTCAAAAGAAGAAGTTTTAGAATTTTCTGGTATCGTTACTGAACTCTTACCTAACGCGATGTTTCGTGTGAAACTGGAAAATGATCATGAAATTATTGCCCATACCGCTGGTAGAATGCGGAAAAATCGTATTAGGGTGTTGGCAGGTGATAAAATCATGGTGGAAATGACACCTTATGATTTGACAAAAGGGCGCATTACATATCGCTATAAGTAGCATCGTGGGTGGCTTGCACTTTTTTCTAAAAGCTATCATATTATTTCTATTATTTTTTAACAGTTTTTTAGCTTACTTTTCATGAGTGAAAAAAGAGGAGTGTTTGAAGAGCCTTGAAAAACTGTAAAATCGTTGCGGAAAAAGGATAAGGATATTAATAGCGCTTAAAAGGGAGCGCTTAAAAGGGAGCGCTTAAAAGGGGGCGCTAAAGGGGGTGAGAGGGAAGTCAATTGTGAAGGGGTGGAAATGAGAAATATAAGAGAGTGGGGGGAAAAACGTTTGGCAGATACTCTTACAGAAGAAATTCATTTGGTGCTTGCCTCCGCTTCGCCAAGGCGTTTAGCGCTCTTGGCACAAATAGGGATTGATCCCCAGCAGGTTTATGCAAGCGATATTGATGAAACGCCAAAATTAAAAGAACATCCTGCAAACCTTGCCAAACGTTTGGCAAAAGAAAAAGCACTGAAAGCCCAAAAAATTTTGCGCTGGTACAGTCAGAATGGTCAAGACGAGTTGCAGAATAGTCAAGAAAAATTACCTGGACAGAAAATGATTATCTTGGCGGCTGATACGGTGGTGGCTGTTGGGCGGACCATTTTCCCCAAACCAGAAAGCGAGGATGAGGCTTATGAATGTTTACGATACCTTTCTGGGCGTTCGCATAAGGTCTATGGTGCCATTTGTGCGCTCAATGAACGTGGAAAAATAACCGTAAAATTGGTTGAAAGTCGTGTTCGCTTTAGACGCTTAACCTCTGCCATGATGAAGGTTTACCTTGCTTCAGGAGAATGGCAAGGGAAAGCGGGTGGCTACGCTATCCAAGGAAAAGCAGGGGCTTTTGTTGTCCATATCACGGGTTCTTATTCTAATGTTGTGGGATTGCCTTTGGCTGAAACAGCCGATCTCTTGACCGCTTATCACTATCCACTTTTCACTCATTGGGCTGAACAAACGCATTAGAAAAACTTTAAGGTAAGATCAATGCAAGGTGAAAAGCAACAAAAAGAGAAAAGCAAAAATGAAAAAAAAGCAACAGAAGAAAAGTTAATGAAGAAGCCAATGACAAAGGTGTGCCAAGAACAAAAAGAGCTAAATTTGCAAAAAGAGACCCGTCCTCCGCATCCTTGTCCTATTTGTGGTCAGATGTCACAAAAATCTTCTTATCCTTTTTGTTCCACACGGTGCCGAGCTATTGATCTTAATCGTTGGCTTTCAGGCTCTTATATTTTACCACCCCCACCACAAGTAAGTGATGAAGAAGAATAAAGGGGATATTCCTCTTGAGAAAGAACGCTAAAGCGTTTTTTGTGTGGGAACTGAAGGGGAGGCGCGCGGGATTATCGTAAATGTATTTAAGAGCTGGATTAACGGCTTGCTTATTATCGTCATTCGCAAAGACGCAGATTAAGTTCAATCAACGATGGAAGTTTTAATACATATCTAAGACTTATCCCCAAAGGTTTTGTTTACCATGGATAATTATAAATTGCTTTGTTGCATGAAGGTCGATGGTGCTTTGTTGCGTGAAAGTTGTTGATGCCTTTAGGGTGTGAGGAAAAATTGATCATCTAATCAGTATTGATAACGAAAAAAGAGGGGCGCGTGTTTTGGTGCAAAGAGATGGGGCAATAAAAAATAGCTTGTTGGTGCTTTGTTGCGTGAAAGTTGTTGGTGCCTTTAGGGTGTGAGGGAAGAATTGATAGTCCAATCAGTATTGCTAACGAAAAAGAGGGGCGCGTGTTTTGGTGCAAAGAGACGGGGCAGTAAAAAATCGCTTGTTGGTGCTTTTGCTGGGTAATGGCGTGGTGTCATTTGGCGGTTGGATTGATTATATCGTGATTTTGACCGTATCTGTGTTCACGTGGAAAGCTGATCAATATGATGTCGCTTTTATTGGAGCGGCAACATTATTACCTGGTATCGTTCTGTCTAAGCCAATTGGAATGTTGGTAAGTCACCGTTCTATGATCCATTGGTTGCGGGCGTCACTGCTGTTACGGGCACTCTGTACTGTCGGTTTATTGATGGCGACGAGTCTGCAAGGATTTATTATATTGGCAGTTATTCGAGCGACATTCAACAGTTTAGCCATGCCTGCAATTTCCGTTCTTAGTGCAAATTCGGTGCCTGAAAACGGACGGACTCGTTACTATTCTGTGCTTAACATGATCAATAGCGCAGCAAAGATGATAGGACCTGCTTTGGGGAGTGCTCTGTCTGTACTTTTATCAGACACATATACTTTATTGTTTTCTGGATTTTTGACATTGCTAGGCTTTATGGTGTTTTGTTGTCTTGGTGCACAACCTGTCTCGTCACTCATGATAAAAACAGCGAATACCATAAAATCAAAGCAGAGGCTTTATGGGACAACTTGGTATGCCTATGTGGCGGTGATGTTTGTGTATTTTGCCATGATCTTTATGGTGAATAATCAGTTGCCGGTTATTCTTAGTGCAATGAAAATGAATAAACAGGCTCTTGGGATGCTGGTATCGGCTTCGGCAATCGGTAATTTTCTCTATGGATTTTGGAGTGTGAAACAATCAAAGCATAAACCCCTTACAGGCAAAATATCAGAGTTGTTAATGCCGGCAATGTCAACAATGATTGGTTTTGTCATGATCTCTGTGTGCTTTTTTTACTTTGATTTACTCCGTATTGAGACTTTGTTGCTCTGTTTTTTCCTTATTGGAATGGTTAGCGCTTACTTTTCCATATCTTCTAACGTTTATCTGGTAAGCAATTTCAATGAACAGATTGGGGTGGCTTCCGGATGGGTGCAGTCTATACAAAATTTAGCTATGTTGGTGGCGCCCTTTGTTGGAGCGTTTGTTTTAGGTCACACTTCGGCTGGAAAATTGTTCCTTCTTTCTGGATTGAGTGGATTATTCTGTTTATTGGCTATCAGGATATTGCTGAACCGTTCTTTGTTAATTGTTCGATCTCAATGATTGGCTCATCAATAAAACAAATATTTTAAATCATTTTTCTGAGATTTAGAGGACGTGGAGATAATCCAACATAGAGCAGCTTTTTCAACGTTATAGATTCAATTTTTGATTTTTACTTAAACGCTCATATGTTTTTTTCGGGGCTTTGCCTTCTTGACACTGTTCCACGGTCTCGTAAATGCAATTGGGGGCATGGTTTTGAGCGACAATGTCATTTTTGTTTAACTCCGCTTTGCTACGAATAGTCAAACTTAAAAACTCAGCTGCCAATCCTTAATCAGCTTGACTTGAAGCAATAATGAAAACAGAAAACGAGGAGCTATAGTGTGAATTATCTTATATGCCGTAAAATATCATTCTTGGAGGTATGGTGATATCAGGTATGAGAAACTTTAGGCAGGGGGGTATGTTAATTGTTGCTCTTTTTCCTAATCAGAAATCAACCACAAGATTGCTTTTTGTTTTTTCGGCTGGAGGTCTCTAAAATTTTTCAAAAGAGTGTGTTCTTTTTCGCTATAGGTTTCTTGATCACGGTGTGGGGTATTTTCTTTTGTTGAGATATCTTCTTTTGTAGCAATGTCTGCATAAAAAAAGCTCATGGGAACTTCCAGTTTTTGGGCGATTTTGAGTAAACATCCTGCGCTTACACGATTGAAGCCTTTTTCGTATTTTTGGATTTGTTGGAAACTGACACCTAAATAGCTTCCTAATTCTTTTTGGGAAAGGCTCATTGAAATGCGTCTGTGACGGATTTTTTTGCCTATCAAAATGTCGATAAAATGTGGATTTTTAGTTGGCACTTCAAGCCCCCCTCCGGTTGCGAGCGCCCTCGCATTGGTATTCCGGGAGTCTGAAAACACTGACTTGACTCAGTTTTTTGCTTTTAGTGCTCATCGCACCTGGACATAGCAAAATCTCCCGGAATTCCGGGATACCCACAAAAGTGGGCTCATTTTACGCTAGAGCTTAGGGTTTTTGAATCCCTCTTGATCGCTGCGTAGACGACCAAAATTACACTTTAAGTGATAAAGTAATTTCAGGAGATTGGCAAGAAAAATCAAAATAATCTCAAAGAGACTATAAAATTGGGTACTTTTTAAAAAAGTGCGAAATATGGATTATAAATCGCGTCTTTTGCTTAATCAGAAATGTCGATAAAATGTGGATTTTTAGTTGGCACTTCAAGCTCCCCTCCGGTTGCGAGCGCCCTCGCATTGGTATTCCGGGAGGTTGAAAATACTGACTTGACTCAGCCTTTTGCTTTTAGTGCGGAAACGCACCTGGACATAGCAAAATCTCCCGGAATTCTAAGGATATTCGAAAAAGTGGGCTCAATTGTACGTTAGGGTTTAGGGCTTTTAGTTCCCTGTTGATCGCTGCGTAGACGATCAAACTTACGATATTTATTCATAAGGCAGTTTCAGAAGGTTGGCAAGAAAAATGAAAAATTTTCTATTCTGTTATACCGTAAAACGGCGCTATTTGAAGGAGGAGTGAAGAGCTTGAATATTCAGGGTAGGGCTTGATTTGTTGAGCCTGGTGAAGTGCTGTCTTTTTTGGGGGGGAGACTGTAAGGTACTAGGCAAAAAGCTGGGTTCGTTTTCAGAACAGTGTTTACAGTGCAGCGCGGGGTGGTGATGTGGAAATTTTATTTGGCTGACTTCTGTAATAACGTAAAAGCGTTAAAACGTATATCCGTAAAATGATGCGGGGGATTTGTGCTTTGTGTATACTTTTATTTGGCGTGGAATGTGGTCAGAAAACTAGGGGACGCATTTGTGAATGGAGCGGGGAAAGCTGGGATGAAAAGGGGTGTTAAATGCATTTTCTGGAGAAGAGTATGTGGAGAATATTTGGAGGAAGGGCTTATTTGTCTTGTCTGATGAAACAGCATTTTTTGATATGTGGGATAGCCATATGAAATAATCAGCAGGGGAATCTAATAGACAAGAAATCAGATTTTTGCAGAGCAGTGTTTACAGAGCAGTGCGTGGGGTGAATCTTTCGTTGGCTGTTTTCTGTGAATGTGTAAAAGCGTAAAAATGTGAATCTGTTAAAGTGAAGAGGAGGATTTATGGATTTATGCATTGTGCGTGTTTTGGTGGCACGTTGGGTTTTTGCATGGATGGGGTGAGATAAATGGGGAGAGAACGAGCTTGTTAATCGAGGAGGGAAGCTGGAATGAAGAGTGCTGTAAGTCGTAAATGTGTGATGGGAGAGAAAAGGGGGGCGTGGAATGGGAGAGTGCCTATGGACAAGGGGGAGGGTGTGGATAAGAGGCGGGGGTAGTGCAAAGGGATGCGTGAAGGGATGGTGTGAGGGTGATAGAAGAGGGAGGGTGAGGCTTTTATTAAAGGGTGTTGTGGTTTTGAAAGGGGGTGAGAATGGAGAAAATGCGCTGGAAAGTATGGTGATGAGGTGAGCTAATTTTGGGATCACGTTGGGCTTTTATCTGGCATGGATGGGGTGAGATAAATGGGGGAGAACGAGAGCTTGTTAATCGAGGAGGGAAGCTGGAATGAAGAGTGCTGTAAGTCGTAAATGTGTGATGGGAGAGAAAAGGGGGGCGTGGAATGGAGAGAGTGCCTATGGACAAGGGGAGGGTGTGGATAAGAGGCGGGGTAGTGCAAAGGGATGCGTGAAGGGATGGTGTGAGGGTGATAGAAGAGGGAGGTGAGGCTTTTATTAAAGGGTATTGTGGTTTTGAAAGGGGGTGAGAATGGAGAAAATGCCCTGGAAAGTATGGTGACGAGGGAAGTTAAAGGGGATGAGAGCAGGGCTCGAAAAAATAACTGGGAAAGGGAGCCGTGGTGGGGAAATGAAAAAAAACTTTCTCACCCCCAGTTGTTTTCAAAGGGGAGTGAGGGGCTTATCAAGAAGAAAAAAGCTAGTTTCTTTTCATAATCTTCCAAGTTTTTCCATCAGACATATACATAATCTTTTGACCTGTGGTTATCTTTTGTGTGCCGTGAGTGGTGTGAAGCGTAGAACTGAAAGCCGCTAGATGATCTATAAAGATTGATTTCCACTTAAATGAATCAGGAGATGGCAAAAAGATATTGGGTGCCCAAGAACGATTTTTTGAACGAATAACGACAAGCTCTTTTTGTTTCAAAACGTTAGAAATTGTTTCTGCAGACAGATCTTTCTCATTGGAAATGGGTATTTCTGGTTTAGTAGTAGGCGAGGCTAAACCTCCAAAGTCGCTTATACTTGTCATGCAAAAGTTGGATGTACATGATGTTTGGATGAAGTCAGAATCTCGACACTTTCCTTGATTAGAAACTCTCAGACTTCCTTCGTGTAGCTTGTTTTGTTTTATGCCTTGAGGCTCAAAAAAAATCGAACTTTGTGGACTTAAATCATAACAGGAGGAGAGATGTCTCTTCCAACGAGAATGGTCTTCAACAAAACTTGAAGATTTACGGAGTTGTCCAAATGTATTTGGTACTTCTATGGCCCCAATATTCACTTTTTTACCCGTTATAAAATCGACTACTGTCGCTGTAACTAGATTTTCATTTTTTTCAACATATAATCGATATCTGCGTCCCATCTCCCATGGAAACTTGATTTCACATCGTACTCCTGAACCTTCCTGAGTAAAATGCTTACATGTATTACCCTTCCATCCCGTTGCATTCCAGATAGAAAAATGAATGGTACGGCCGCTCCTGTTGAAAAAACCAATTTGTCCACTTTTCCCGTTTTGGAATTCAAATTTATTTCCCCAGAAATAGATGGAGTTAGGTCCACCATCGTAATTTACTTGCTGGGTGAAAACAAATAGATCAAATGATGCATTTGCAAGCCATTCATGCTCTATTGTAATAACTTTGCCGGCAAAAACGGCATAGCTTGGTTTACTTATTAGAAGGAATAAAAGTATTAAAATAACCTTTTTTACAGTATGGTACATACTCAAATCCTCTATCTTAATAAAAATAGTGTAACTTTATAAGTATTAAATCATACATTCAATGATTTGTTAAGTAAAATTAGAGAAAATACTTTAATGTTTACTCTAAACTATATGCTGTAAAGACTACTTTGTTTAAAGTGTTTTTGCATGCTCCTTTTCTGCTGTTCAAATTTAAGTTTAATGGTGGAATTTAGGGGTGATGGTTTAAAAAGGGGAGTGATGATGGGGGGTATAAGAAAAGTTGCGGTTTTTATTTAAAATGATAGCGTATTTTTTTCTCCCTCTTGCTATGAGGCTTGTAGAAACCCATATTCTTTTTAGCACTATGGTTCTTCTTCTTGCTGCTTTTTTCGCGGTGTTTTTTAGAGGCTGGAAAATCCTTTCTGGATGTTTCTTTTGTGGAATATTGGAGAGGTTAAAGTGTGGTGATGGCTTGAGATTTAAGGAAAAAAAATGAACTTGGAAAAATATAGCGAACGCGTGCAGGGTTTTTTACAATCAGCACAAAATAGCGCTCTTGCTTCTGATCATCAGCAGTTTTTGCCGGAGCATTTCCTGAAAGTGTTGTTAGACGATTCTCAAGGATTGGCTGCATCGCTTATCCAAAACGCTGGTGGTGATCTTACTCTTATTCAAAAGGCGCTAAAAGAAGCACTTGATGCTTTGCCTAAAGTGCAGGGGGGAAATGGACAGCTCTATCTTTCGCAGCCATTGGCAAAAGTTTTCGCGCTGGCTGAGGATATTGCGAAAAAAGCCGGTGATCAGTTTGTGACCGTGGAGCGCATGTTGCAAGCGCTGATCATGGAAAAGACCGCAAAAACAGCCGATATTTTAACAAGTGGAGGATTGACCCCGCAAGCGCTTAATCGGGCAATTAATGCGCTGCGGAAAGGAAAAACAGCAACAAGCCCCCATGCTGAAGGACAATATGATGCCTTGCAAAAATATGCCCGGGATCTCACAAAAGACGCCCGTGAAGGAAAACTCGACCCTGTGATTGGGCGAGAAGAAGAAATCCGCCGCACTATTCAGGTGCTTTCACGGCGTACCAAAAATAATCCCGTGTTGATTGGTGAGCCTGGGGTGGGGAAAACAGCTATCGTGGAAGGGTTGGCATTGCGCATTATCAATGGCGATGTGCCTGAAACTTTGCGGGATAAACAGCTTCATGCGTTGGATATGGGAGCGCTTATCGCTGGTGCAAAGTATCGTGGGGAATTCGAAGAGCGCCTTAAAGCGGTGCTGGCAGAGGTGCAAGCTGAAAATGGACAAATTATCCTCTTTATTGATGAATTGCACAATCTTGTTGGCGCTGGAAAATCTGATGGTCCTATGGATGCTTCTAACTTGTTAAAACCTGCTCTTGCACGCGGAGAACTCCATTGTGTGGGCGCTACTACGCTCGATGAATATCGAAAATATGTCGAAAAAGACGCTGCTTTGGCACGCCGCTTTCAACCTGTCTTTGTACCTGAACCCTCTTTGGAAGATACTATTTCTATTTTGCGCGGTATTAAGGAAAAATATGAACAACATCACAAAGTGCGCTTGGCTGATAGTGCTTTGATTGCGGCGGCGCGTTTGTCTAACCGCTATATTACGGATCGCTTCTTGCCGGATAAAGCTATTGACCTTATCGATGAAGCGGCGGCGCGGTTGCGCATGCAGGTCGATTCAAAGCCGGAAGAACTCGATGCTGTTGATCGGCGTATTTTACAGTTGAAGATCGAACGGGAAGCTTTGAAAACAGATGTCGAGCCAACAGCAAAAGAACGTTTGAAAAGCGTGCAGGAGGAACTGAAAACATTGGAACAACAGTCCGCTGAGATGACAACGGCTTGGCAGGCTGAGAAACAAAAATTAGGGCATGCTGCTGATTTGAAAAAACAACTCGAAGAAGCCCGTAATGCTTTGGCTATTGCACAACGTGATGGACAATTCCAACGCGCTGGAGAGCTCGCTTATAGCGTTATCCCTGAACTCGAAAAACAATTGAGTATTGCGGAAAATGATGACCAACAAAATCATCTCGTTGAAGAGACGGTCACTGCTGAACATGTGGCGCGGATTGTTTCACGCTGGACCGGTATTCCTGTTGATCGAATGCTGGAGGCAGAACGGGAGGCGCTGTTGCGGATGGAAGATGAAATTAGCAAACGTGTGATTGGTCAGGGAGAGGCTGTTCAAGCTGTTTCTCGTGCTGTACGCCGCGCGCGTGCAGGGTTGCAAGATCCCAATCGTCCGCTTGGCTCTTTCATGTTTTTGGGTCCTACTGGTGTGGGGAAAACCGAATTAACCAAAGCTCTTGCCGCTTTTCTTTTCCAAGACTCCAATGCCATGTTGCGCATCGATATGTCGGAATATATGGAAAAACATGCTGGGGCGCGGCTGATTGGGGCACCTCCTGGATATGTTGGATATGAAGAGGGTGGGGTGCTGACGGAGGCTGTACGTAGAAGACCTTACCAGGTCATTCTGTTTGACGAAATTGAAAAAGCACACCCTGATATTTTTAATCTCTTGTTGCAAGTGTTGGATGAGGGACGCTTGACTGATAGTCAAGGACGTACCGTTGATTTTCGCAATACCTTGCTGATTATGACTTCTAATCTTGGTGCTGAGTTTTTAACTGCTTTGCCTGAAGGACAAGCAACAGATCAGGCAAAAAATGATGTTATGAATGTCGTTAAAGCGGCTTTCCGTCCTGAATTTTTAAACCGTATTGATGAGATTATTCTCTTTCAAAGGCTGCACCGTCACGATATGGAAGCTATCGTCGATATTCAGATAGAACATTTGCAAAATTTGCTCAATGAACGCAAAATAACTTTGCAAATCGAGCCAGAGGTGAGAAAATTTCTTGC
The DNA here is from genome assembly GCF_042195565.1 of Bartonella sp. AP88XZML. Taxonomy (NCBI): domain Bacteria; kingdom Pseudomonadati; phylum Pseudomonadota; class Alphaproteobacteria; order Hyphomicrobiales; family Bartonellaceae; genus Bartonella; species Bartonella sp. AP88XZML. The sequence goes on from NZ_JBHIOQ010000107.1 coordinate 11,971, forward strand.
CGATAAAGGCTATGATCCGCTCTATGGTGCGCGTCCGCTTAAACGGATTATTCAAAAAGAAATTCAAGATCCACTGGCGGAAAATATCTTATTTGGAAAAATTCACGATGAGACAACGGTGAAAATTACAAAACAAGGAGATCGGTTGGAATTTTTGCCTGAAGATTAAGTTTGGAAAAATTCATGGTATAAAGGGCGGTGATAATCCTATTATGTGATAAAACACCGCTCTTTGAGGCGTGCTGATTTAGAAAAATCACGATGAGACAAGCGGTATTTTATTGCAAAGCAAAGGGAGTGGCTGGTGTTTTTGCATGTTAAATCAGCGTTTTCGAATATCGTAGGATTCTTTTACTTCTGGTTGTAGTGAAAGCTATTTTCTTGCAATGTTATAAGTGAAGTCACAAGCGGGATTGCTTTATTGCTTTGTGCGTAAAAGCGTTAAAGAGAAATGCCGTTTATCCGCCGTAAAACACTGCTCTTTGAGGGGGTGTGGGGAGCTGATCTGAATTTGACTTAAGGGGGATATGAATGGAATAATGTTGATCGTTGCGCTTTTGCTTAATCAGAAATTAGCCACAAGATTGCTTTTTGTTTTTTCGGCTGGAGCTCTCTAAAGTTTTTCAAAAGGGTGTGTTCTTTTTCGCTATAGGTTTCTTGATTGTGGTGTAAGAGGTTTTTTTTGTGGGAAGATCTTCTTTTGTGGCAATGTCTGCATAAAAAAAGTTCATAGGAACTTCTAGTTTTTGAGCGATTTCCAGTAAACATTTGGCACTTACACGATTGAAGCCTTTTTCGTATTTTTGGATTTGTTGGAAACTGACACCTAAATGGCTTCCTAATTCTTTTTGGGAAAGCCCCATGGAAATGCGTCTGTGGCGAATTCTTTTGCCTATCAAAATGTCGATAAAATGTGGATTTTTAGTTGGCACTTCAAGCCCCCTCCGGTTGCGAGCGCCCTCGCATTGGTATTCCGGGAGTCTAAAAGTACTGAACTCGAATCAGTTTTTTTGCTTTTAGTGCTGAGAAGCACCTGGACATAGCAAAAACTCCCGGAATTCCGGGATATCCGCAAAGCGGGACAAATTCATGTACGAGTTTTCGGGCTTTTAGCTCCCTATTTGACCGCTGCGTATACGATCAAAAACACAGGTCAATTCATAAGGCAATTTCAGAAAATTGGCAAGAAAAATTAAAATAATATCAAAGACTATAAGATTGGGTNGCTCCCTATTTGACCGCTGCGTATACGATCAAAAACACAGGTCAATTCATAAGGCAATTTCAGAAAATTGGCAAGAAAAATTAAAATAATATCAAAGACTATAAGATTGGGTACTTTTTAAAAAAGTGCGAAATATGGATTTTTAGTTGGCACTTCAAGTCCCCCTCCGGTTGCGAGCGCCCTCGCATTGGTATTCCGGGAGCCTGAAAGCACTGACCTCGAATCAGCATTTTGCTTTTAGTGCCAAAGCACCTGGACATAGCAAAAACTCCCGGAATTCCGGGATATCCGCAAAGCGGGACAAATTCATGTACGAGTTTTCGGGCT